>JAYVSR010000025.1:0-49635 GCA_043775155.1 Burkholderiales bacterium
CGTAGAGCACGGTTTTCGCGGCTGAGAATGAAGTCATGCCAGCCGGGCGTTTGTTGCGGACGTAGACCTCGATGCCGGGGGTGCTGGGGACGCGGAATTCTTCCATCGTGATTGGCGCTGTCGTGACTGGCACTGAAGTGCTCCCGGAGGTGGCTGTTGAGGTTGTGGCGCAGCCCGGCAGAATGGCGGTGGCGGCGAGTAGTGCGAGAGTGGCGAATTTTTTTAGCATGTTGGTCTCCGTGATGTTCGTGTCTTTGTGGGAACTGCACTTCGTGGGCCGAAAGGGGACAGAGCGCAGCGGCGCTTTGCGCCGGGCGGTCTGTCCCCTTTCTCGTTCTAGTAAACCGCGCGGCCACCCGACGCATCGAACACCGCGCCCGTGGTGAACGAGCACTCCTCACTCGCCATCCACGCAATCAACGCCGACAACTCTTCGACTTTGACGAAGCGGTTCATCGGAATTTTTGAGAGCATGAAGTCGATGTGCGCTTGGGTCATCTGCGCAAACATTTCGGTCTGCGCGGCGGCTGGCGTGATGGCGTTAACGCGAATGCCGGTTTGCGCGAGTTCTTTGCCGAGCGATTTGGTCAGGCCAATCACCGCCGCCTTCGAGGCCGAGTAGGCGGAGGCGTTGGGGTTGCCGTCTTTGCCGGCGATCGAGGCGATGTTGACGATGCGGCCATAGTCGGCCTTCATCATCGGCCCGACGACGGCCTTGCAGCAGTGGAAGGTACCCATCAGGTTGACTTCCTGCACTTGGCGAAAGTCCTTCGACGAATACTCCCAGACCTTGCCAACGGGCCCGGTGATACCGGCACTGTTGACCAGAATGTCGATCTTGCCGAGCGACTTCACCGCTGCGTCGGTAGCGGCGAAGACTTGCGCTTCGTCGGTAATGTCGAGCGTGCAGGTCTCGACCCCGGCCAGAGCGGGAAATGCGTTCGACAACGCCGCCTGCGAAGTCATGAGACGATCCGCCGTCATGTCCCACAACATCACACTCGCGCCAGAGGCCAAGAAGCGCTCGGCTACCGCGTAGCCGATGCCGCGCGCGCCGCCGGTGATCACCGCAACGCGGCCTTTCAAATCAATCTGGTTCATGTCTGTTTCGCTTTCTGTTTGGATAATTTTTTCAACGGCCGCAAGTAAAACGCAGTGCAGAGGAAATACACAATGCTCAACAACAACTCGATCAATGCCAACTGTGCAGACAGACCATTGTCGCTCGCAGCGCGCACGATGCCTTCGGTGAAGTAGAACCACACGAGCAGCGTAGACCATTGCAGAGTGTAGTTGTCGGCCTTCAACACGCCGCGCAATACGAACAACAGCGGCACCACTTTCAACACCAGCCAGGAGCCGCCGGGGCGCAAGGGCGCGAGCGCAAGCTCCCATGCGGTACATAGCGAAATCAGGCCAAGAATGGCTACCAGAGCCACTTTCAGGAGAGTCGCATTGGGTCGGAGGATTGCCGTTTCAACAGCGGTCAGTTCAACAGCAGCCGTTTCAACCGCGACCGGTTTAGCGTTGCGCACTTCAGTCATCGCCGCCTCGATCACCTGGCCAGCTTCAGCGCCACTTGCGCCAGCCGCCGGCCCAGCGCGCGGGCAATCGTCTTCTCATCATCACTGACCGGCGCATTGCTGCCGCTGCCGGCCACGTGGCTGGCGCCATAAGGCGTACCACCCGTGGTCGTGGTGGTGAGCGCGGGTTCGGTAAACGGCACGCCCGTGATCAACATGCCGTGATGCAACAGCGGCACCATCATCGTCAACAGCGTCGATTCCTGTCCGCCGTGCATGCTGGACGTAGAGGTGAATACGCAAGCCGGTTTGCTCGCCAGCGCGCCGTTCTGCCACTCGGCGCCGGTGGTGTCCCAAAAATATTTCATCGGCGCGGCCATATTGCCAAAGCGGGTCGGCGAGCCGAGGGCGAGGCCGATGCATTCGGTGAGATCGCGCTTCTCGACATAGGGCGCGCCGCTGTCGGGTACTGGAGGTGCCGCAGTCTGGGTAATTGGCGCGACCGGCGGTACGGTACGCATGCGTGCTTGCGCACCCGGCACGCTCTCGATGCCTTGTGCAATGCATTCAGCGAGCGCTTTCACCGAACCGTTGCGGCTGTAATAAAGAATCAGAAGGTCAGACATACGGACATTCCAAGAGGGGAAAGGTATTATACGAAGCCCTCAAGCATACAGTCCGACCGTTGAATTTCACCCGTCTGATTTCGCGTTTTTCAAGCCATCCGGCCAGCGATTTTTTGCGCCGGCTGCTCGATCGCGCACGCGAGGCGAATCTGGATCAAGTCGCCGGCAGCCTTACCTTCACCACCCTGCTGTCACTGGTGCCCATGATGACGCTGGCCTTGAGCCTGTTCGCGGCGTTTCCGGCCTTCAACGACTTCAAAGCCTCGCTCGATGACTATCTGGCCGAGAGTTTTTTGCCGGAAGAAGCGGGCGCGGCGATCATGAAGCACATCGGCGATTTCGCCGCGAATGCGACTGGCCTCACTGCTGCGGGTTCAATCTTGCTTCTGCTCACTGCCTATTTTTTGTTGCAGACGATTGACCGCGCGTTCTCGGCGATTTGGCGCGTTCGCCGCTCACGTTCGATGGCGCGCCGCATGGCGCTCTACAGCGCCACCGCCATCGCCGGGCCGCTGGTGGTCGGCGCCAGTCTGGCCGCTACTACTTTTTTCGTCACCACGTCGATGGGCTTGCTACCCGAAGCACTCTGGCTGGATAAATTGTTGGTATCAGCCGTACCGGCACTGCTGACCACGCTCGGCCTCACCGTGCTCTATAAAGTCGCCCCCAGTTGCGTGGTGCGCTGGCGCCACGCGCTCTTTGGCGCAGTGTGTGCAACCGCCGGTTTCGAAGTGGTCAAACACCTGTTTGGCCTCTATCTCGCGGCGTTCCCGTCCTACCAGGTGATCTACGGTGCATTCGCTGCGATTCCGATTTTTTTGATCTGGATCTATCTGTCGTGGACCGTCGCGCTGGCCGGTGCGCTGCTCGCCGCCGTACACGCGCCGCCGGCCGAGGATTTGCTGGCGTGGCCGGTACTGTAGGCGTAACCCTGTAGGCGTAACGCCTTCAGCCGATACCCTAAAATCGGCGTATGACGAACACCACAAACAACACCAGCTTCAGCACCAAACTTAACCAGGCGTGGCAGACAAACGATTCGCTCCTGTGCGTCGGCATTGACCCCGACATCAAGCGCTTCCCAAAACAATTCACCGGGCGCAAACAGGCGATCCTCGAATTTGGCAAGGCGATTGCCGACGCCACCGCCGATCTGGTCTGCGCATTCAAGCCGCAGATCGCCTACTTCCACGCCGAGCGCGCCGAAGACCAGCTCGAAGAATTGATCGCCCACCTGCGCGCCAAGCACCCGGCAGTGCCGGTGATCCTCGACGCCAAGCGCGGCGACATCGGCTCCACCGCCGAGCAGTACGCGCGCGAAGCGTTCGAGCGCTATCAGGCCGACGCCGTCACGATCAGCCCGTTCCTCGGGCGCGACTCAGTCACGCCGTATACCGACTATGCCGACAAGGGCGTGATCATTCTGTGCCGCACCTCGAACCCCGGCGGCAGCGACATGCAATTTTTGAAAGTCGAAGGCCCGCAAGGCGAAGAGTTGCTGTATCAACGCATCGCCCGCGTCGTCGCCACTGAATGGAACGACAACGACAACTGCGCCCTCGTGGTCGGCGCAACTTTCCCGAATGAGCTCGCCGAAGTGCGCCGCATCACCGGCAACATGCCGCTGCTGGTGCCGGGCATCGGCGTGCAAGGTGGTGATATTGAAGCGACAGTAAAAGCCGGGCGCTCGCCGGATGGTGCCGGCCTGATGATCAACTCGTCACGCGCGATTTTGTACGCGTCGGGCGGCGAGGATTTCGCCGAGGCGGCGCGGCGGGTGGCGGATCAGACGCGGGTAGCGATTAATCAATACCGCCACGTGTGACAAGCGGCAGAGGAAAGAACCATGATCATCGAAAACCATCAAGACGTCACCCGCGCCGTTTTGGCCGAGATGCACCGCACACCGGACGCCCGCACCAAAGAAATTCTTACGTCCCTCGTCACCCATTTGCACGGCTTTGTGCGCGACGTAAAGCTGACCGAACGCGAGTTCCAAAACGCCATCGGCCTGATCGCCGAACTCGGGCAGCGCACCACGGCGAGCCACAACGAAGTGATGCTGATCAGCGGCGCACTCGGCGTCTCGAATCTGGTGTGCCTGCTCAACAACGGCGCGATGGGCACGCGCGAGACGCAAGCCAACAACCTCGGGCCGTTCTGGCGGCAAGGCTCACCGGCAGTTGAAAACGGCGGCACGCTGCTGCGCTCGGCCACGCCGGGCGATGCGCTGTTCGTCACCGGGTGGGTGCGCGATGCCGAAGGCAAACCGGTGGCCGACGCGAAGGTCGATGTCTGGCATTCATCGACCACCGGCTTGTACGAGAATCAAGACCCGTCGCAAGCCGAGATGAATCTGCGCGGCACTTTCACGACAGATGCAAACGGTGGTTTCAATTTCCGCAGCGTCAAACCGGCGGGCTACCCGGTGCCGATTGACGGCCCGGCCGGCAAACTGCTCGCGGCGCAACAGCGCCACAACATGCGCCCGGCACATTTGCATTTTTTGATTTACAAAGAAGGTTTCAAGACCATCGCGTCGCAGGTCTACACGCAGGACGATCCGTATCTCGACACCGATTCGCAGTTCGGCGTGACTAAGGCCTTGATCGGCCACTACGTGCGGCATGAGAATGAAGCGGCACCAGCAGACACACCGGCAGCCGACGTGAGCGGTGGCTGGTGGTCGATTGAACACAGTTTCACGCTGGAGCCGGGCGAGAGCCGCCTGCCGAAACCACCGATCACCGGCAAGGCGACGGCGTAAGCGAATTGTTTTTTGCCTTCACCACCTCCTGAAAGAAATCCCATGAACGGCGCAGAAAGCCTGGTTCGCACCCTGATCGCGAGCGAAGTCGAAGTTTGTTTCACCAACCCCGGCACTTCCGAGATGCACTTTGTCGCTGCACTCGACAAGATCGAGGGCATGCGCAGCGTGCTGGGCTTGTTTGAAGGCGTGGTCACGGGGGCGGCCGATGGCTACTACCGCATGACCGGCAAACCCGCGTCTACCCTGTTGCATCTCGGGCCAGGCCTCGGCAACGGCCTCGCCAATTTGCACAACGCCAAAAAGGCGCGCTCAGGGATAGTCAACATCGTCGGCGAGCACGCTGCGCATCACATCAAGCACGACGCGCCTTTGACGGCTGACATCGAGGGGATTGCGCGCCCGATGTCGCATTGGGTGAAGACGTCGCGCTCGTCGAAAGACATTGCGGCGGATGGCGCAGCAGCGGTGGAAGCGGCACGCGCTGCACCGGGGCAGATTGCGACCTTGATTCTCCCTGCCGATACGGCGTGGAACGAAGGCACCGATCCGGTCGCAGCGAAAGCACCGGAACCGCGCACCTGCATCGCGTCAGACAGCGTGCGCGCCGCCGCGCAAGCGCTCAAGCAGCCGAACGCGGCGTTGATGCTTGGCGGCATCGGCGTGCGCAACCCGGCGCTCGATCTGGCTGGCCGTATCGCCGCCGCTACCGGCTGCCGGCTGATGAGCGAATACAACAGCGCGCGCACCGAGCGCGGCGCGGGGCGGGTGATGACGACGCGCGTGCCCTACGTGGTCGATCTCGCGTTGAAAACGCTCGGCGAGTTGCGCCAAATCGTCCTGGCCGGCACCAAAGCGCCGGTAAGTTTTTTCGCCTACCCGAACAAGCCTTCGACACTTGCACCGCCTGAGTGTGCGTTCACCACTTTAGCCACCGTCGAAGACGATATTGTTGGCGCACTCCAGGCCTTGTGTGATGAATTAGGAGCAGGCGGCTCAGCGCCGACAAACGTCGCCAATCTTGCGCCACCGGCTCTGCCGACCGGCAAAGTCACGCTCGATGGCATTGCGCAAGTGGTCGGTGCCATCATTCCGGAAAACGCTATCGTCGTCGACGAATCGGTATCGAGCGGACGCGGCTTCGCGCCGTTCACCGCGCACGCGCAGCCGCACGACTGGCTCACCACCATGGGCGGCTCGATCGGCTTCGGTCTGCCCACCTCGGTCGGTGCCGCGATTGGCGCGCCAGGCCGCAAGGTGATCACGCTCGAAGGCGATGGCAGCGCGATGTATACCTTGCAGTCGCTATGGACGATGGCGCGCGAGCAGCTCGACGTGACAATCATCATCTTCGCCAACCGCAGCTACAACATTTTGCGCGGCGAGTTGGCCGCTGTCGGGGCCGGCACACCGGGCCAGCGCGCGACCGACATGCTCACGCTGGATCGGCCCAATCTCGACTGGCAAGCGATCGCGCGCGGGCAGGGCGTCGAGGCGGGGCAGGCGACGACACTCGATGAACTCGCGGTACAGCTCAGGCGTGGTCTTGCCAGTTCGGGGCCGTATTTGATTGAGTTGGTGTTTTGAAACTGCGCGACTGGCGGCGCTTGACTGGTTGTGTTGCATCTGTATACACAGACGATATAATCGGGTGACTCGACACGCCGTTTAGTCGCATTGTTTAGCCGCATTGTTTAGCTGCGGCACCGCTCATCTTCGCGCCCAACTATCTCATCATGACTGCCGCCACCCTGTCCCGTCCAACTGTCATTAATCTGCGTGCGCCCGCTTTTCGCCGCGATGAAATTGATCGTGCTGCGCGCGTGCAAGGAAAAAGCCGCACCGAATTCATGCTCGATGCAGCGAGCGAAAAGGCACAGCAGGTATTGCTGGATCGAACCGACTTTACGCTCAGCGCTGCGCAGTACCGGCGCTTTGTCGAACTGCTGGACGCGCCGCTCGCTAATCCTAAAGCGGTGAAACGTTTGCTGTCGCGAAAAGCCCCTTGGGACAAATGAGGGCGCAGTGACCGCTCCACTGCTGACGGCACCGGCGCCGCTCGCGCGCGCTCACCGCCTCGACAATTTTCATTGCAGCCACTCCGCGCTTGAGTTCTGGCTCAAACAGCGCGCGCTCAAAAATCAGGAAGAAGGTGGATCGAGAAGCTTTGTCGTTTGCTCTGGAGCGGACGTCGTTGGCTATTACGCGCTGGCGGCTGGTTCACTGACACACGAGCAAGCCACCGGCTCGATTCGCCGCAACATGCCCGAGCCAATTCCGGCAGTCGTGCTCGGGCGGCTCGCGGTTGATTTGCAATGGGCAGGGCGCGGCATCGGTGCATCGATGCTCAAAGATGCGGTGTTGCGCACCGCGCGTCTGGCCGGTGAGTTGGGGGTGCGCGCGTTGCTGTGTCACGCGATTGACGAAAATGCAAAGCGTTTTTATCTCCATCAAGGCTTTATTGAATCCCCAGCGGCACCGTTGCTGATGATGTTCAATATCGCAAAAATTCCAACTGGTTTTTCCTCTCAATGATCACCATCGCGACTCGCTTGGGCTGCCCTCGTTTAGGTTTCCTCATCCCACCCGGCAACCCGACCACCGAGCCGGAAATCATTCGCATGACGCCGCCCAGCGTGACCGTGCATTTCACCCGCATGGTGGCGCATGGCGTCACCGGTAGCCTCGATGGGCAAGAAGAGCGCAACCGCACGCAGATCGCGCATCTGCCGGAGAACATCGCGCTGCTCGCGATGGTCAAGCCTGCGGTGATCGTGCTGGCGCATACGGCGAGTAGCTACACGCTTGGCACGGCTGGCGAGCAGGCGTTGATCGAACAGGTCGAGGCATCGCAACGCGACGCGGGCATCCGCTTCATCACCGCGTTTGGCAGCGTGATCGCCGCGTGCCGGCATCTCGGTGTGCAGCGCATCGCGGCGGGCACGCCGTATAGCGCGGCCTCGACGCTGCAATGCAGGGCCAATCTCGAAGCCAATGGCCTGACGGTCGCGCACATCGGCCGCCTCGACGGCGTGACGAACATTTACGACGAGACACCCGAGCGTGCGTATCAACTCGGTCGGCAGGTCGATACGCCGGACGCACAAGCGGTGTTCCTCTCTGGCGTCGGCATGCCCACCGTTGAGATCATCGAGCGGCTGGAGCAGGATTTGGGCAAGCCGGTGATTTCCAGCGCAGCGGCGATGATGTGGAATGCTCTGCGCGTAGCTGGCGTGCAAACACCGGTCAACGGGTACGGCAGTTTGCTGGCGCAGGGCAAGAGGTAACACAGCAGGTAACACAGCGGGTAACACCGCAACATTGACAACCGGAGCATCACTATGCATTGCGCAATTTTTTATCGCCGCCGTTTGCCCGCCGCTACGTTATCGGCATTCATCACCGTGGCCGCAGCGACGCTCGCCACCCTCGCCACCGTCGCGCCGCCCGCGTCCGCGCAATCCAAAGCCTTTCCCGATCACGCGATCAAATTGATCGTGCCGTTCACCCCCGGCGGCAATGCCGATGTCGTCGCGCGCATGGTGGCGCAGGGCATGACCGAGCAACTCAAGCAGTCCGTCGTCGTCGAGAACCGCCCCGGTGCCAACGCGATGATCGGTGCTGAAGCGGTGGCGCGCGCGCCCGCCGATGGCTACACCATGCTGCTCGCCACCGCCGAGAGCCACGCGATCAACCCGCACATTTACAAGAAGGTGAACTACGACGCGATCAAGGACTTCACGCCGGTCGGCGTGATCGGCCATTTTCCGTTTGCGCTGGTGATCAACCCGAAACTGCCGGCGCAAAACTTGGCCGAGTTCGTCGCCTACGCCAAAGCCAACAAGGGCAAACTCAACTTCGCTTCATGGGGCGTCGGCAGTACCTCGCAGATCGCGTTTGAGCAGTTCAAGCAGACGACAGGCATCGACGGCGTGCATGTGCCGTTTCAGGGCGCGGCACCGGCCATCACCGCGGTGGCAGGCGGGCAGGTCGATGCGTTCATGGTGCCACTCGCAGTGGCGGTGCCGCAATCAAACAGCGGGCGAGTGCGCTTGCTCGGCGTCACCACCGCTCAGCGCGTCACTACGTCCCCCGGCATTCCCACGTTGAGCGAGCAAGGCGTCGCCGTGGTCAGCGGCGGCTGGCACGTGCTGGTCGCGCCGAAAAACACGCCGAAAGAAATTGTCGCGCAGCTAAACGCGGCGTTGCTCGCAACCACATCAGCACCGGCCATGCGCGAGGGCTTGCTCAAGGTGGGCATTGACCCGGCCAACACCAGCCCGGCCGACGCTGAAAAAATGCTGCTGGCCGAATGGCAGCGCTGGGGCAAGGCGGCGCGTGATGCGGCGGTTACGGCTGAGTGAGTGCATAAACCGGCGCACGCTCACGCACTGTAGATAGCCTCAAGAATGGCTCCCAGAGCCATTCTTATACAAATTAACCGCCGAAACCATCCTCCACCTGCACATCGATCAAGCATGGCCCGCCACCGGCCTGCGCGCCTGCCATCATGCGTTTGATGGTGGCGTCAATGTCGCCCGGTTTGCTCACACGTGCGGTGCGTAAGCCGAGGCTTTCGGCCAGCTTGACGTAGTCGATCTCCGGGTTTTTCAAATCCATCGCGACAAATGCGTCGGTGTTGCGCAGGGCGACTAGGCGATCTTTGATGATGCGGTAACTGCGGTTGTTGACGATGATGTAGGTGATGGCGAGCTTGAGATGCGCGGCGGTCCACAGCCCCTGAATGCTGTACATCGCACTGCCGTCGCCGATTACCGCGACCACGGGGCGGTCTGGATGCGCGAGGGCAACGCCGATCGCGCCGGGCAGGCCGAAGCCGAGTCCGCCGCTCGATAGACCATAGAAGCTGTTGGCATCGTTGGCGCGCAACACCTTGGCCAGCCCACCGGCTGAGCTGATTGCTTCTTCGACCACGATGGCGTTGGCGGGGATCGCTTCACTGATTCGTGCCATCAAATACTCGGTCCAGATCGGCACAGCGTCTTTTTTCGCTTCGAGCGCGGTCATTTGCTGCGCGCGGTTGACTGACCAGTTTTTGTTGCTGATGGCTACGCGCCGCTCTGCTGCTGCAACTTTGTCCGCGCTCGATTGCGCGCCCTCGATGGCCGGCAGCAGCGCACGCAGGGTCTCTTTGACATTGGCGCAGATCGCGGTTTCGGTCGGGTAGTTCTTGCCCAGCTCCCAATCGTTTTCGGAGACATGCAGCACCGGCAAGGTGTCGGGCAATGGCTCGGTTGGGCTGAAAGGCGACATGCGCAGCAGGTCGCCGCCGAGGCAGATGAGCAGGTCGTACTCTGTCAGCGTGGCACGCACTCGTTTTTGATTGCGGCCAATGTCGCCCAGGTTGAGCGCGTGATCAGAGGGAAAGCGGGCGTTCAATTGCACGGTGCCGAGGTATACGGCGGCACCGATCATCTCGGCGAAGCGTGTCGCTTCATCGAATGCATGATGATCAGCGATCTCCTTACCTGCCACGATGACGGGACGCTTTGCTTTCAAGATGCGCGCCGCCATCGCCGCGACAACGCTATCGGCCGGGCGCGTCTGGCGCTCGATGCGCGTCGGTGCGCCCAAGTCAATCTCGGCTTCGTCATCGAGAATGCTGCCGGGCAGGCTGATGAACACCGGCCCCATCGGCGGCGTGAGAGCGATCTTGGCGGCGCGGCGCACGATACGCGGCAGGTCTTGGATCCGCTCGACTTCGACTGCCCATTTCACCAGCGGCGCGGCGATTGGCACCAGTGGTTCGTAGAGCAAGGGTTCGGTCAGGCCATGCCCGATCTCATACTGGCCTGCCGTGACGATCACCGGCGAGCCGGAAAATTTCGCGGTGTAGAGCGCCCCCATCGCGTGGCCCAGACCCGGCGTGCAGTGCAAGTTGACGGCGGAGAGCTTGCCCGTGGCGCGCGAGTAGCCGTCAGCCATCGCCAGCACGACCGACTCTTGCAGGCCCAGCACATAGCGCAACTGCGGATACTTTGAAATCACCTCCATCACCGGCAACTCGGTGGTGCCGGGATTGCCGAAGAGATGCGTGACGCCTTCGTCAATCAGCAGTTCGAGGAAGGCCGAGCGGCCGTTGATTTTTGTTTTTGCCATGATGGGGATGTGCGAGATGAGTGCGAAGTGAGCGTGAAGATCAGGCGCGAGGTTATCCAATCGGGATCGAGCCGAGAGCAGCCGCCAGCATCTTACCCGCGTGGTGGGATGCTTAACTTCGCTGCGGCTGCGGCGCGGCGGTGAAGAAGGCCGGGGAGCGTGCGCTGGCTGAAGGGTTCTTGCTGCCGGAAGATGCTGCCGCGCTGGTGTCGGCGGCGGACAAGAGCGCGGTGTTGCGTTAGACACAATTAATGCCCTGAAGCGTAAATAGCATTTTTACGCTTCGTCTACCTCTGGCAATTACCCCACAGGCCGCAGCTCACCCACCGCGCAAACGAAGTGCAAGCGAAGTGCAAGCGGCGAAGTACAAGCGGCGGTTTCCGCTGCGCTTCTCGCGCAAGGCAAGCTCTTTGGCATAGCGCACCGGCTAAGCGGGAGAACGGCGAAAAGGCGGTCGGTGGCATTTGCAATGAGGGCTAAGTTGCAATAAAGTGACAGCATTAAAAATCCGTTTGCGGACGGTATGGCAGCCGTGTAACATCATGCTACTGGGACTATGTACTGCCATGAAAAGCCGCACTCAGTGCGGCTTTTGTGCTGTTGAAGCAGACGAACGCACCGAAAATGAGCAAAACACCGGCGCCGCACAAAAGCAGTGCAGTCCTGCCTTCGTAGTGATCTGTAATTATGGTCAGTAATTTCTTTTTCAGATGTGGTACGAAACCTGCAACGCATTTAAATCAGTCATCGCAGTTTTTCTTGGTTTTTTAACGAAAGGTTCATCATGCGCAAAATCCTCCTCGCGGCAGCCGTTGCCAGCACCTTCGCGGCACCTGCCGCTTATGCCCAGTTCTCCGCCAACATCGGCGCGGTAACTGATTACCGCTTCCGCGGTGTTTCGCAAACCCTCGGCAAACCAGCCCTGCAAGGCGGGCTTGACTACGCGCATTCGAGCGGGCTGTATGTCGGCACTTGGGCGTCGACCGTGACCAAGGACTTGTACCCGAATGGCAAGGGCCTGGAAGTCGATTTCTACGGTGGCTGGAAAAAAGAAGTGGCCAAGGATTGGACGATTGATGTCGGCGCCCTCTACTACTGGTACCCAAGCGCGGCCTACTACACCTACGGCGTCGGCGGCACTGCCCAGACGGCGAAGTCGGGCAACAAGTTCAACAATACCGAGTTGTATGGTGCGGTGAGTTACAAGTGGCTGTCGGCAAAATATTCGTATGCCACCTCGAATTACTTCGGTGCCTCGGGTCAGGCTTTTGGCTCTCCTGCTACCGGTCTGGGCGGCGTGAATTCAAACAACACCGTAACCGGTGCCACCACCGGCACAGTGAACGGTTCATCCAAAGGTTCCAGCTACCTGGACCTCTCGGCCAATTACGAGTTTGCTGACAAATGGACCTTGAATGCGCACGTCGGCGTGCTGCGGGTCAAGACCTACACCGGCTTGAGCTACAACGACTACAAACTCGGCGTGACCTACGATGCAGGCTGGGCCTCACTGTCCGCTGCGGTCATCGGCACTACTGCACAGTCGCAGTACTACCGCGTACCGACCCCCGCTGCCGTCACTGCGGGTATCGGCTCGACCTATGACCCGACGCGCCCGACCCTGGTGCTCGGCATTGCGAAGACGTTCTAAGCTTTTACCGCTTGGTCAAAAAGCCGCCTTCGGGCGGCTTTTTTATGGCCCGCTTTTATTGCTCAATCTCCCCGCGCTTTTTCCGCCCCCTCTGGCACGGAAGCTGCTAAATCTAAAACGCGGGGGCACAACTCCGAAGCTTTTGGGTCTTTACACAAGAGGAGCAATCATGAAACTGGTATCAGCCATCATCAAGCCATTCAAGCTTGACGAAGTGCGCGAAGCCTTGAGCGCCATTGGCGTGCAGGGCATCACCGTCACCGAAGTCAAGGGTTTCGGCCGGCAAAAGGGCCACACCGAGCTGTATCGCGGCGCGGAATACGTGGTCGATTTTCTGCCCAAAGTAAAAATCGAAGCTGCTGTGAAGACCGAAATGGTCGAGCAGGTGTTGGAAGCGATCGAAAAATCCGCCAACACCGGCAAGATCGGTGACGGCAAAGTGTTTGTCTTCGATCTCGAACAAGTCATTCGCATTCGCACCGGTGAAACCGGCGCGGAAGCACTGTAAAGGGGCGCATGATGAAAAAACTGTTATCGATTTTGGGGCTTGCCGCTGTGCTGGGCGCAGGTAGCGTCATGGTACCGTTCGCCGGTAATGCAATGGCGCAGGACAAGGCGGCTCCGGCTGCTGAGATGAAGAAAGACGCTGCACCGGCTGCTGATGCGAAGAAAGATGCTGCGCCTGCCGCCGCTGGTGCTGCCGCACCTGCAGCCCCTGCCACCGCTGGCGCGGCACCGGCCGCAACCGCCACCCCTGCTCTCCCTGCACCGAACAAGGGCGACACGACCTTCATGTACATCGCCACCATCCTCGTCATCCTGATGACGATCCCCGGTTTGGCGCTGTTCTACGGCGGCTTGGTGCGCTCGAAGAACATGCTCTCAGTGCTGATGCAGGTGTTCGTCACCTTCTGCCTGATCGCGATTCTGTGGGTGATCTACGGTTACAGCATCGCCTTCACCGGCGGTAGCCCGTTCTTTGGCGGCTTCTCCAAGCTGTTTCTCGACACCGTGTCGCTAGACGGCGGCGGCGCGACTTTCTCCAAGGGCGTGTATATCCCCGAGATGATGTTCGCGCTGTTCCAGTTGACGTTTGCTGCGATCACGCCGTGCCTGATTGTCGGCGCGTTTGCCGAGCGGATGAAGTTCTCCGCTGTGCTGTGGTTCATGGCGCTGTGGTTTACCTTCGCCTATCTGCCGATGGCGCATATGGTGTGGTATTGGGATGGCCCGGACTCGATCAAGGACGCCGCCACTCTCAAATCAGTGACTGACGCAGCCGGCTGGCTGTGGGCCAAAGGCGCGCTCGACTTCGCCGGCGGCACCGTGGTGCATATCAACGCCGGTATCGCCGGTCTGGTCGCCGCGTTCGTGGTTGGCAAGCGGATTGGTTACGGCAAAGAAGCGATGACCCCGCACAGCCTGACGATGACGATGATCGGTGCTTGCTTGCTGTGGATCGGCTGGTTCGGTTTCAACGTTGGCTCGAACCTTGAAGCCAATGGCATCGCCGGGCTGGCCTTCGTCAATACGCTGGTTGCCACCGCAGCAGCAACATTGGCTTGGCTGTTTTTCGAGAATCTTCTCAAAGGCAAGCCCTCGATGTTGGGTGCAGCTTCGGGCGCCGTCGCTGGCCTGGTGGCGATTACTCCGGCTTGTGGCACGGTAGGTATCAAAGGCGCGTTGGTCATCGGCCTCGTTGCCGGCGGCTTGTGCCTGTGGGGTGTGACTGGTCTCAAGCGCATGCTCGGCGCCGACGACGCCCTCGACGTATTTGGCGTGCATGGTATTGGCGGCATCTGGGGCGCGATTGCCACTGGTATCTTCACCGCACCGTCGCTCGGCGGCCAAGGTCTGGTTGACTGGGTCAAAGGCGCAGCCTCGACCGACCCCTACGACATGATGGGCCAAGTGGTCATCCAGTTCTGGGCGATTGGCACTGCGGTCGTTCTGTCAGGCATCGTGTCCTTGGTCGCGCTCAAAGTGATCGACTTGGTGATTGGCCTGCGGGTGGCGGAAGACGAAGAACGCGAAGGTCTTGACCTGTCGTCGCACGGTGAGACTGCGTATCACATGTAATTGAAGTAAGCGTCAGCAAAATCAAGCTCCTCCCGATGCCGATGCCGCTGTCAACCCAGCGCATCAGCATCCTTGAAGCCCCTCCGCGCGAGGGGTTTTTTTTCGTCGCTTGAATTGAGGCAAAACGGCCCAAGCTCTGCGGATTGTCCTTACCGCGCAATCACCCCCGCAATCCCCACGAAATCACTACGCATTTTCACCAAGCGCGCGCAGCCCTGTCTGTTGTTAGAATCCACCGCCCAAGTTGCACCGTACCGTTGTGGTGCCCGCCGTTGCGAGCGCTGGTTGTTGCGTGAACCGTTCGCGCGAAAGAAAGGTTCGATCCTATGTCAGTGCCCCATCTCAAAACCACGCTGTCCGGCCCGATGCGCGACGTCGAGCGCAAGATTCTCGATCACGCGACCGAGATCGAGCGCTGGTTCCGCCTTGAGTGGCAAGAGCACACGCCGCCGTTTTATTCCTCGGTCGACTTGCGCAATTCCGGCTTCAAAATCGCCCCGGTCGATACCAATCTCTACCCCGGCGGCTTCAATAATCTGTCAAAAGAAATGCTTCCACTAGCAGTGCAAGCGGCGCAGTCGGCGATTGAAAAATACTGCGCCGATGCAAAGAACCTGCTGCTGATTCCCGAGAATCACACACGCAATTTGTTCTATCTGCAAAACGTCTCGCGCCTGCAAACCATCTTGAAGCAAACCGGTCTCACGGTGCGGCTTGGCTCACTCAACCCGGAAGTGAAAGAACCCACCCGCATTGAGTTGCCCGACGGCAGCGCGATAACCGTCGAGCCGCTGGTGCGCGAGGGCAATCGTGTCGGCCTCGCCGGCTTCGACCCCTGCGCAATTCTGCTCAACAACGATTTGTCCTCTGGGATTCCGGCGATCCTAAAAAATCTCGGCGAGCAAATCTTGTTGCCGCCACTGCAAGCGGGCTGGGCAGTGCGGCGCAAGTCGCATCACTTTCACGCCTACGACCAAGTGGTGGAAAAATTCGCCCGTGAAATCGGCATCGACCCCTGGCTCGTCAATCCCGCGTTCAGCGTCTGCGGCAAAGTCAATTTTCATGAGCGCGAGGGTGAGGAATGTCTCGAAGCCAACGTCGGTGCGGTGCTCGAAGAAATGCGCGTTAAGTACGCCGAATACAAGATCGACGATGAGCCTTTCGTGATTGTGAAAGCCGATGCCGGCACCTACGGCATGGGCATCATGAGCGTCAAATCGCCGGCTGAAGTGGTCGGCCTGAACCGCAAGCAACGCAACAAAATGTCGGTAGTCAAAGAGGGCCTTGAAGTCAGCGAAGTGATCGTGCAAGAAGGCGTACACACGATCGAGCGCGTCGGCAGCGCCACTGCGGAGCCTGTGATCTACATGATCGACCGCTTCGTCGTCGGCAGTTTTTATCGCGTCAACACGCTGCGCGGCATCACCGAAAATCTGAACGCGCCAGGCGCGCATTTTGAGTCGCTCGGGTTTGAGTCGGCTTGCTCGACGCCTGATCCAGAGGGCGACCCCGCCGCCGAGAACAACCGCTTCTACACCTACGGCGTGGTCGCACGGCTGGCGAGTTTGGCCGCTAGTTATGAGTTGGAGCAGACCGCTGGCGCAGCGGATTGAGCGGCAGCGCCGCAACACCTCGCTACCCGCGTTCACGACCGCCCCACGAATTTGAAAGCCCGCATGCGCATCCTCTTCATCGCCGACCCGCTCGAATCGTTCAAGATTTATAAGGACTCGACATACGCAATGATGGCCGAGGCCGGCACGCGCGGCCACGCGTTGTCGGTGTGCCAGCAGCACGATTTGTTCGTCAAAGATGGGCTGGTGCAAGCCACTTCTGCCAGCATCACTCTCGTGAAACCCTTGGGGGACAAGCTTCTTCACTGGTTCAATCCCGGAGATCCGCTCCCAGAGCGCCTCTCCGCGTTTGACGCCATCGTGATGCGCAAGGATCCGCCGTTCGACATGGAGTACGTTTACTCCACCCACCTGCTGGAGCGCGCCGCTGCCCAAGGCGCGCGCGTCTACAACTCGGGCCGCGCGATCCGCGATCACAGCGAGAAACTCTCGATCCTCGAATTCCCGCAGTTCACCGCGCCGACCCTGGTCGCGCGCGACGCCGTGCACCTGCGCGCCTTCATCGCCGAGCACGGCGACACCATCTTCAAACCGCTCGACGGCATGGGCGGGGCCGGGATTTTCCGCGTCCGCAAAGATGACCCGAACACCGGCTCGATCATCGAAACCCTGACAGACAACGGCGCGCGAACCATCATGGCGCAAAAATATCTGCCGGCGATCAAGGACGGCGACAAGCGGGTGCTGCTGATCAACGGCCGGCCGGCACCCTACTGCCTCGCGCGCATCCCGATGGCTGGCGAGACGCGCGGCAACCTCGCGGCGGGCGGCACCGGCGTCGCCCGCGAGTTGACGAAACGTGACCGCGAAATCGCCGAAGCGCTCGGCCCGACACTCGCCGCACGCGGCCTGATGCTGGTTGGCCTCGACATCATCGGCGAACACCTCACCGAGATCAACGTCACCAGCCCGACCTGCTTTCGCGAGATCACTGCACAGAGTGGGTTCAACGTGGCGGGGATGTTTATTGATGCGCTTGAAGCGGCGGGGCGGCGTGGAAAATCTGCGGTCAAGAATCCAAGCAAAGCCTTCAAAGCGTTTGCCCGCGCTGGCTTGATCGGCGCAGTTCCGGCGGATTTACCGGGCGCAAAAGGCCAACGGGTTGCGGATAAAGACACGGTGCGCAAAACAGTACTGGCGGCGCTGAAAGCAAAGAGCACCGGCAAGCGCTAACGGGATGCGTTGACATCTAGCGCACGCTGTTCTTGTCGTATAGTCGGAGTTCGTCAATTCACGCGATTCCGATGATCGGCATTCTTCTCATTACGCACGGCACTCTCGGCGAAGCCCTGCTCGCCAACGCCGCCCACGTGTTGGGCGGGATGCCGCCCAACGCTGGCGCGATGAACATCGCGCCGGCCGACCGCACCGATGGCCGGCTGGCCGAGGCGCGCGGACTGGCGGCAGCGCTCAATGACGGTGATGGCGTGCTGGTATTCACCGATATTTTTGGCGCGACGCCGGCCAATCTGGCGGGGTGTTTGTTGACCTCGGAAAAAATTGAAGGCATCGCTGGCGTGAGTCTGCCGATGCTGGTGAAGGCGCTGGCCTATCGCGCGTTACCGCTGGCGGAAGTGGTGGGCAAGGCGCTCGATGGCGGCACCCAGGGACAAATCAGAATCAAGGAGGACTGCTGTCATGCCGCACAAGGAGGAAGTTGAGATCGTCAATCAGCTCGGGCTGCACGCGCGCGCGTCGGCAAAGCTGACGCAACTGGCGGCGCAGTTCAAGAGCGAGGTGTGGCTGACGCGCAATGGCCGCCGGGTGAATGGCAAAAGCATCATGGGCGTGATGATGCTGGCGGCGGGCATCGGCTCGAAGGTGGAACTTGAAGTCAATGGCGCCGATGAAACAGCAGCGCTCGCAGCGTTGAAAAAACTGATCGCCGATAAATTTGGCGAGGGCAAATGAGCCGCGCATGAGCTTCACCCTGCACGGCATTCCCGTCTCGGGCGGCATCGCGATTGGCCGCGCGCATCTGATCACGCCGGTCGCGCTGAATGTCGCGCACTACCGCATCCTGCCCGATCAGGCCGCCGCTGAAGTTGCGCGCTTCGACATCGCCGTGCAAGAAGTGCAAACCGAACTCAAGATGCTGCATGGTGAGCTGGCCACGTCTTCGCCGGGCGACCTCGGCGCGTTCATTGATCTGCACTGGTTAATTCTGTCTGACCCAATGCTCTCCAAAGAGCCGGTGCGGATCATCGAAGAGCGCCTGTGCAATGCCGAGTGGGCGCTGATCCAGCAGATGGACGCACTGGTCGCACAGTTCGACGCGATTGAAGACGAATACCTGCGCGAACGCCGCCACGATGTCACGCAAGTGGTCGAGCGCGTGTTGAAGCGCCTGATGGGCGCGATGACGCCGATGCAGTCGGCGCTCAACAAGGCGCGCTCGCAAGAAGGCGAGATGCTGGTGGTGGCGCATGATTTGTCGCCGGCCGACATGCTGATGTTCAAGCGCCACCAGTTTGCCGGTTTTGTCACCGATGTTGGCGGCCAGACCTCGCACACTGCAATCATGGCGCGCAGCCTCGCGCTGCCGGCCATCGTCGCGCTGCATCACGCGCGCGAGCTGATCGCCGAAGATGATTGGTTGATCCTCGACGGCACCGCGGGCGTCCTGATCGTCGCACCGGATGCAGCGGTACTCAATGAGTATTTGCTCAAACGGCGCAGCTTCGCGCTGGAGAAAAAGAAACTCAAACGCATCGCCACTGCGCCGACCACGACGCTCGATGGCGTCGACATCGAACTGCACGCCAACATCGAGTTGCCGGACGACGCCAAAGCGGCGCTGGCCTGTGGCGCGACTGGCGTGGGCTTGTTCCGCACCGAGTTTTTATTCATGAACCGGAAGGACTCGCCGTCGGAAGAAGAGCAGTTCGATGCCTATCGCGCAGTGGTCAAAGCAATGCGCAGCCATCCGGTGACGATCCGCACGCTCGATATCGGCGCGGACAAACAACTCGACCCCGACAGCAGCGCCGGGCATCACGGCGTATCGTCGCTCAACCCGGCGCTCGGTTTGCGTGCGATCCGCTATTGTCTCGCCGAACCGCAATTGTTCCTCACCCAATTACGCGCCATATTGCGCGCATCGCATTTCGGTAAAGTAAAAATTTTACTGCCGATGATTGCCCACGCGCACGAGGTGACGCAGGCGCTGGAGTTCATCGCCCAAGCCAAGGCGCAACTCACGGCAGCAGGCAAACCGTTCGATGCGAACGTCGATGTCGGCGGCATGATCGAGATTCCCGCCGCCGCGCTGTCACTCGGCTTGTTCATCAAGAAGCTCAAGTATTTTTCGATCGGCACCAACGACTTGATTCAGTACACCCTAGCGATCGACCGCACGGATGACGAAGTGGCGAGCTTGTACGACCCGCTGCATCCGGCCGTGCTGTACCTGATCTCGCAGACCATTCGCAGCGGCCTCAAAGCCGGTGTCCCGGTGGCCGTGTGTGGCGAGATGGCGGGCGAGGTGACGATGACACGCCTGTTGCTCGGCATGGGCTTGCGCCAGTTTTCGATGCATCCGGCGCAATTGCTGACGGTAAAGCAAAAAATATTGCAGTCGTCCCTGGCTGACTGTGAAGAAACGGTCAAGCGCATGTTGCGCACCGAAGAACCGGACAAACTGCGCGAGCAGTTGGCAGCGTTGAATGCGTAGCTACTTGTGTTGAGAGAAATCAATCTCTCGCGGCACGACGACCCGGCGATCAAGAAGCGCTGGTTTGAAGACGGCTTCTTCGATTTGTTCCTCTGGTTTCGGGCTGACCAATTTTCGACCGGCCAACCCTTCCACATGCAGCTTTGCTACGGTAAGCCGGCGCGCGAAAAAGCGGTGAGCTGGCGCGAGGGCCACGGCTATTTCCACGACGGTGTGCTGTCGAATCAGCCTGGTGAAATGGTAGCCAAAAGTTCGATCCTCGAAGCTGGCGGTGCGTTTGATTTCTCGAAAGTGAATGCGCGATTTCTGCGTGACTCAGCAAATCTCGACATTGGTGTGCGCAAGTTTGTGCTTGAAAAGCTGCATCACTTTGCGCTGAACGGCCCGACCAATTCGGCTCGTCCGGGGCGCGAAATGGTGCGGCGCGAAGGGGTCGATGACGCGGATAACGCGCCGGAATCACCGTCTTAAGAGACGCTATAATTCTCCCCAGCGCCGATTTGTCGATCAGATTGCGGGCGCCCGAACACTCAAAGCTTCGCCGGATTTTGTTCCGGGCCGCCCTCAAGTGTGACGAATAAATGCGGCTAAAAGGTGAGGGCGAGATTCCCGCTACAAAACCCGATTAGCCAATGCTGGTCGGGTTTTTGTTTTTCGACGGTACCTATGTCAGCCTCCACCTCAGTTTCCACTTCGGTTTCCGCGCCATCAGCCACCTCCGTCGGCCGCACCACGCCGCAGCTGGCGCGCTTCGACGCGCCCTTTGCGTTCAAAAGCGGTAAGTCGATCCCTTCGTTCGAATTGATGTACGAGACCTACGGCAGGCTCAACGCAGACAAATCAAATGCCGTGCTGGTGTGCCATGCGCTCAACGCATCACATCACGTGGCCGGCATCGACGCCGACGGCAACGAGGGCTGGTGGGACAACATGATCGGGCCGGCCAAGCCGCTCGACACGGACAAATTCTTCGTCATCGGCGTGAACAATCTGGGTGGCTGCTTTGGCACCACCGGGCCGAAAGACGCAAACCCCGTCACCGGCAAACCGTACGGCGCTGATTTCCCGGTCGTCACGGTCGAAGACTGGGTCAACGCGCAGGCGCGGCTGGCGGATCAACTTGGCATTCAATGCTTCGCCGCAGTGATGGGCGGCTCGCTCGGCGCGATGCAGGCGCTGCAATGGGCCATCGCGTATCCGCAACGGCTGAAGAATGCGCTGGTCGTGGCGTCGACACCGAAGCTGTCAGCGCAGAACATCGCCTTCAACGAGGTCGCGCGGCAAGCCATCGTCACCGATCCGGATTTTCACGGCGGGCATTACTACGAACATGATGTGGTACCGGCCAATGGCCTGCGTGTCGCGCGCATGGTCGGTCACATCACTTATTTGTCCGACGACGTAATGGGCGAAAAATTTGGCCGCGATCTGCGCGACGGTCTGCAATATGGCTACGGCGCCGAGTTTCAGATCGAGAGCTACCTGCGCCATCAGGGCGACAAATTCTCTGGTTACTTTGATGCCAACACCTATCTCTTGATCACCAAGGCGCTGGACTATTTCGACCCGGCGTCGAGCACTGGCGGCGATCTGGCGGCCGCGTTAAAGCCAGCCAGCGGCGTCAACTTCCTCGTCGTCTCGTTCACCACCGACTGGCGTTTCTCACCCGCGCGTTCGCGCGAGATCGTTGCCGCGCTGACTGCCAATCGCACCCCGGTGAGCTACGCCGAGATCGACGCGCCACACGGACATGATGAGTTTTTGCTCACCGACGCGCGCTATCACGCGCTGGTGCGTGCCTGGTACGGGCGGATTGATGCGGAGGCGGCGCGATGACCACGAACGAGCAGCTGAACACGAATCAGGGCGCGAACCCGCCTCTGACCCCGCCGCTGACCTCGGGTGAAAGCCACACCCGCGGCCAGTCGCAGTTGCGCGCCGACTTCACCATCTTCGCCAACATGCTGCGCCCCGGCGCGCGCGTGCTCGACTTGGGCTGTGGCGACGGCGCGCTGCTGAAGTTTTTGCATGGCACGCGCGGCGTCAAAGGCTACGGCATCGAGATCGACGATGCGAACGTACTTGCGGCGCTCACCAACGGCATCAACGTAATTCAGAGCGACTTGGAGCGCGGCCTCAATAGCTTCGGTGACGCCAGTTTCGACACCGTGCTGCTGTCACAAACCCTGCAAGCGATGCGCAACATCGAAGGATTGATGAAGGAAATGGCGCGGGTCGGGCGCGAAGTGATCGTCAGCTTTCCGAACCTGCGCTATCAGCCCAACTTCGCGCAACTCGAAGCCGGGCGCATGCCGGTGTCCGACGTACTGCCGCATCAATGGCACAACACACCGAACATCCACCTGTGTACCTTGCTCGATTTTGAAGATCTGTGTGCGCAGTTGCAGCTGTCTATCGTCGAGCGCGTCGCGCTGGCGCAGGGCCGGCCAGTGACGGAGAATCCCAACGTCAGTAGCGAGCTGGCGATTTACCGCGTCAAGCGCGGCTGACCGCGCGGGGCCGCGCGCGGGCCGTGCCCGTTCCGGCGCGCAGCCTGATCTCCCGCATAATTTGCGCATCGATTCTTCAACTCTTAAGGAGCCTAGTCTATGTCGTCCGCCGCCTCGAACTGCATCGCCGCCGTTCTGCTCGCCGGATTCGCCGGGTTTGCCAGTGGCCAGAATCAAAGCGCGCCGACCCCGCCGGCCGAACCCTACGCACCGCAATCGGGACAGCCCGGAAAAGACGTCGTCTGGGTGCCGACGCCGCAAGTGGCTGTGGACAAGATGATGGAACTGGCCAAGGTCACCGCTGTCGATATCGTGATCGATTTGGGATCGGGCGATGGCCGTACCGTCATCACCGCCGCCAAATTGGGCGCGCGCGCGATGGGCATCGAATACAACCCGGAGATGGTCGAACACGCGCGCCAGAACGCGGCGGCCGCAGGTGTGACGAAGAACGCCAGCTTCGTTAAAGCCGACTTGTTCGAGGCCGATTTCAGCGAGGCGACAGTGATCACGATGTTCCTGCTGCCAGACATCAATCTGCGTCTGCGGCCCAAACTGCTTGATCTCAAACCCGGCACTCGAATTGTCTCGAATACCTTCACCATGGGCGAATGGGAACCGGATGCACAGGTCAATCTGTATGGCGACGCCGGGTGCGAGAACTCCTACTGCAAGGTGTTGTTCTGGCTGGTGCCGCAACGTGTGGCCGGCACTTACGTCGTGCCACAGGGTGAAGTCACCTTAAAGCAAGAGTTTCAGATGCTCACCGGGACGCTCAAGACCGGTGGCACGACAGTGCAGGTGCAAGGGCGCGTAGCGGGCGGCGAGATTGAGATTTCAGCTGGCAGCAAGCGTTATCGCGGTCTCCTCAAGGGCCGCACGCTGGAGCTGCGCGACGCCGGCTAGCGCGCTGCGCCAAAGCTGGTCAGGCGCACGCCGGCAGGCCCTGCGCTGAGGCAACTTTTTTTCTCACCGGTGCTGTCATTTCGGCAGCCGGATTGGCTCGAATCAGTACGCGGCATCGTCAAGCCAATCGCCCGCGGCCTGCGCAATACACCGCGCCCGAATAATTTCTTGGCGAGAACGGCACCGTCCGCTCCGGCCGGTTTTCACTCGGCGTCATCACCTATCAAATGGCTTACCGGCTCCCACCAATGCTCTCAGGCCGATGGCACAGATGAATCTGCATGCCGCATCAACCCGCCCTGCCAATCCGTTTCATCTCGCCCCATTGCCCTTGCTTGCCACGCAACCACTGCCACATGCCGCGCACGCGCCAAATCAGATTGATCTGGCGATAGCCAAAGTTTTCCAGACAGGCAACGCCAAACAAAATCATCAGATCGGCCGGCTTCGGATTGATCCGGAACGCCATTTCGTCAAGCCATAACGACAGCGTCGAGAGCAGCATGCCGAAGCCGAACGCGGCGAGCAGCAACAGGAGCATGGTGTCCATGCGTACCGCACCGGCCAGGAACGCGTAGCCAAGCAGCAGGTAGCCGCCCATTTCCACCAGCGGCGAGGCCCACTCGAACAGGAGGAAATAGGGGAACGCAAGCCAGCCGGCCCGGCCACCGCGCCGGTGAAACAGCAGACGGCGGTTCAGCCACAAACTTTCACACAGGCCGCGCTGCCAACGGATGCGCTGGTTTCGCAGGGTTTTCAGGTCTTCCGGCGCTTCGGTCCAGCAGACCGGATCGGGGACGTAGGCGATCCTGTAGGGTATCCCGCGCGTGCTCAGATAGTGATGCATGCGTACGATCAGTTCCATATCTTCGCCGATCGTGTCGTTGCGGTAGCCACCGGCTGCCACTACGGTGTCTTTGTGCAGCAGACCGAAAGCGCCCGAAATGATCAACAGCGCGTCGAGGCTGGACCAGCCCATCCGCCCGAACAAAAAGGCGCGCACGTATTCGACCGTCTGGAACAGCGCCAGCGGATGGCGTGGCAGGCGCGTCTCGACAATGTGGCCGTTCTGTACAGTGCAGCCGTTGCTCAAGCGGATGGTGCCGCCGCAGGCCACGGTGCGCGCGTCTTCGATGAACGGCTGCACCACCCGCAACAGGGCGTCGCGCTCCAACAGCGAGTCGGCATCGACACAGCAGAACAAGGGGTTGCGCGACGCGTTGATGCCAGCATTGATCGCGTCGGCCTTGCCGCCATTGACTTTGTCGACCACGCGCAATTGCGGGTAGGTGGTGGAGCGGTAGACGCCGCGCACCGCCTGGCTGGGCACGTGGAGCGGTACCACCTCGGGAAACGGCGTCAGACCGAAGGTCTTGGTCAAGGCATCAAGCGTCCCGTCTTTTGATCCGTCATTGACCACCACCACTTCGTAGGCGGCATAGCGCAGTTGCAGCATCGAACGCACCGAGGCGACGATGGTCTGCTCCTCGTTGTACGCGGGCACGATGATGCTGACGGGCGGCTCGAACCCGGTAAGCAGAAACTCGCGCACCTCGGCGCGGCGGTAGCGCCGCTCGTAATTAATCCGTTTCCAGGTCAACAGGCTGATCACCACCTGACAGCAGGTGTAGATCAGCAGATAGGCGAACAGGCCGCAGGTCAGCCAGTCGATCACGCCGGGCCAGAAGCTGTTCATGTAGCCGGCTGCCAAGCGAATTCAGCCACCGCGAACGCCATCGCGTCGCGCGCAAAACGGTCCTCGATTTTCGCCAGCACGGCATCCAGCACCGCCTGATCGCCACGCGCCAGACGCAGAATCGCCTGCGCGGCGCGATAGCGTACCCACCATTCCGGATCGCTGAGCAAGCGTCCTAGTACGTCAAGGTCTGGCGGCAGGCCGAGCATGCCCAGCGCATAAGCGGCATGCATCCGCACCACCCAGCGTTTGTCGGCAATCAAGCCCAAGGCGGTATCGCGATCTTCAGCGCTGCCCAGACGGCCGAGCGCGTGCAGCAACGCGCCGGTTTCGGCGTTGTCGCGATTGTTCGCCAGGCGCAGGCGCAGGGCCGGCACTGCGTGCAGGCTCTCGATCAATTCGAGCAGCCGGATCACCGGGGTAGCCTGGCCAGCCGGGATCGCGGCCAGCGCTTGTTCGAGCGCCCGCCGGGTCGCGTCCGGATTGGCGGTAGCAGCCGCAGCCATCGCAGCGGGTGACCAGCCGCCGCGCAGCACCAGCGCACGAAAGCTCTGGCGCCCCTCTGCGGGGGCGATTTTCAGCAATGCTTCAGCGGCGGCCAGCGCCAGTTTCGGTGCGGCGTTTGCGGCCAAGCGCGCCAACGCTGACTCGATGCTGGCACCAGTGATCCCGAGCAGCGCTGCGGCACGAATGGCGAGCAGCAGTTGCCACGGGGCGGCGGTGGTGCTGCCGAGCAGCGCCAGAACACGGCGTTCCACCCCGAGTTCGGCGCCGGCCGAACGCAAGCCCTCTTCACCTTCGTCGCGCACATAGCCCGCCAAATGAAGCCATAGCAGCAGGAACCGTACTTCGTCGCCCCGCGCCAGCGCTGGCAGCGGTTCGCGGTCGCCCGCCATCCGGCCATGCAGTAGCGGCTCCCAGCGGGCGGCAAACCGGTCGCGCCGCGCACGCTCGCGCACACGCGCCCAGCGGGTCAGAAAGCCGGCCGCGAGAAACACCACGATCCAGCCAGCCAGGATCAAGTTTAGTCCGGCCAACCCGACAATAATGCTGGTGTCCGCAGCGGCACCGGCGGTGGCAAAGCGCAGCGGCGCATCGAGCACGGTCGTCAGCCACGCCGGTGCTGCCCGCGCGGACACCGGGGCAGAAATCAGCAGGACTGCCGGCAGCGCCGCCGGCAGTCCCCCTGCGCGCCGCTTAAAAACGAAAGCGCAGCCCAAGGCTGAGCGACTCACGGGTGGTGGTGCCCTGGCGCGTGCGGCCGGCCCCATAAACCACGCCCCACTCCGGGCTTAAGGCGTGATGGCCGAACAGCGCTACGCTTTTTACATCCGTAGCGATGACAGTATTCGCGGCGCTCGGCCGGTCCACCTCGCGGCCGGCCGCGACGAGCACCTGCACTGAGCTCAGATCGGAATAAAAATAGCCGAACTGAAGCCGCTGTCCGACCGCATCGCCCGCCACTGACGAGCGGCTTGGGTTGATGGTCCATGCCGCGCGAAACGGGCCAAAGTAGCGCTCCACCGTGAGATCAAGCGTATCAATCGACGCGGTGTTGTACTTGAGACGCTTCCAGCCCGCTTGCAAGCCCCAGCCGTCGGGCAGCGACTGGCTGGCCTGGACGTGAAGGGTGTGCTGCGGCAGCACCTGATGGGTCGGGCTAACCGACACTTCGGCCCACATCGATGTCTTCGCCGCCACCGGGGTGTAGGCGGTTAAATGCATCTGCGTGTCCGAAATGCCGAAGCGGGTGACCGACGCGAGCCGGCCTTGCCAGCCGCGCTTACCCTCGAGTTGCTGGTGGTACTGCACGTAGGCATCGCGCCAGTCCGGCGTGCCGGTCGAGAGCGTTTCGCGCACGATGCCGGACTCTATCGAGCGCATCAACGGGGGTGGTACCAACGTTGCCGAAGCAGCCGCGGTTACCGCTGCGGTTACAGCCGCAGTTACAGCTACGGTACCCGCTACACCGGCCGCAGCGGGTGCCGTTGCGGGTGCCGTTGCGGGTGCCGTTGCGAGAACTGCGGCCGGCACTGCTGCTGCTACGACAGGTGCGGCCGGCTCCGCCGCGATGGCGGTCGCGCCGGGCGCGGGGTCCGGTGGTGCTGACCGGCCTGGCAGACTTGCTGGTGCATCGAGTGCGGCCAATCCCTGGCGTGCCCAATCGGGCTGATGGAAGCGGCGTAGCGCCCCTGCATAGAGAGTGCGCGCGTCGGCGGTGCGGCCGGTGGCGGCCAGCGCTTGCCCCAGAAATCGCTGGACATCCTGATACGCCGGGGCGATGCGCTGCGCCCGTTGCAGGGGTGCCAGCGCGCGCTTTGGGTCGTTGCCCCAGAGCCAGTTGCGGCCTTGACCCAGCAGGTAATCGGCGTTGTCCGGATAGACCGCGAGGATGCGCGCGTACTGGCGCGCCGCTTCACCGGTACGCCCTTGCTGCGAAAGCTGCTGCGCCAGTTGAAACACCAAATCGGCATCGTCCGGATCTTTTTTGAGGCGATCACGCAACGCCCTGACTTTCGCTTCCATCAGGCGTTGTTCTTCGGCAGTGGGCGCGCCGCAGGCTGGCTGCGCCAGCGCGGCCAACAGCGCAAATACCGCACTCGCCACGACACGGCGCTGAACGCTGCTCTGATCGCGCAACACTATTCCCGTCTCAGCCCAGGGCTTTACGCACGCGCGCGACCAACTCTACCGGCCGAAACGGCTTGATCAAGTAATCGCAGGCACCGCCTTCGAGGCCGCGCACCACGTCCTGTTCGCGTGCCATGCTGCTCAACATCAGCACTGGCACGTCGCGCCAGGCGGCGCGGCTGCGCATGCTGGCCAGCAGTTCAAAACCGTTGTGATAAGGCATCATGACATCGAGAATCACCAGATCGGGAATCGCGCCACTCTCAAACTCAAGCATGCCCTGTTCACCATCGGCAATCAGGCGCACGATGAAGCCTTCACGGGCAAGCTTGAACTCGATCAGCTTTGCCATGTCCGGATCGTCGTCGATCACAAGAATGGTTTTTGTCGGATGCATGCTGCAAGGCTCGCCGGATTTCCATTCCCGCAGTTCACACGCCGGGCTGGCTTACGCCTGGCGGCGGGTCAATTTGACTGACGTTGTCGGGGCAGTTAATTTACCTACTCGCAATGATTCTATCTCATCGAACCTGCAGGGCCAGACGCATCGGCTGGCAAATTCCCCCAATGCCGTCAAATCGGGCATCGCGCGCGGCGGGGGATCGAACGATGCCCGATAATCCGCCATTCGTTCGCAGTTGGCGGACAGCATTGGGTGCCGTCATGATTCAAAAACATCGGAATACCAAATTTGGCATCGCCGGGCTGGCAGTCTGCGCCGCCGCAGTGGTCGGCTGGTGGTGGTTTTTCGGTATGTCGCGAGAGCAAACTGCCGAGCTCGTCAGTGTTCAGGGCGCGATCAACATCGACGGCGCAGCAGTCACAGAACCGGGATGGAAAGGGCCGGCCAAGGGCCGCCAGATTGCCGCCGGCGCGGACGGTTTTGCGACGATCCGCTTGGCCGATGGCAGCCTGACGCAGTTAACCCCTGGTACCCGCCTCACGGTGGCGGCGGCGCGCCAGAGTGCCGATGGCACGCAATTCCGGGTTGATCTCAAGCTCGATGGGGGCGAAGTGTTGCGCGATGTGCCGTCCCCGGCGCCGGGTGTGACACGTGAGTCGAATTTGGTCACGCCGGTCGCAAACATTGGTGTGCGCGGTACTTACTACCTGGTGCGCAGCGACGCCGGTGCCAGCCGCGTGATGGTGCATCGTGGCGCGGTGGTGCTGGGCAACGGCGCAGATGCCGCCAAACTAACGGAAAACTACGGCACCGTCGCCGCCTTGGCGAAGGCCCCCGAGCCGCCCAGCGTGTTGTTGCCGCCACCGGGCTTGGCCGAACCGGCGGGGTCGCAGCAACAAACTGCCGCTGCGATTCAATTCACATGGCAGGTGGTGCCGCAGGCGAAAGCCTATGTCCTTGAGATCGCGCGCGACGCGCAGTTTCGCGATCTGGTGTTGCGGCAACGGGCCAGCCTGCCGACGGTTTCGCTCACTGCGCCACTCCCGCATGATGCGCGCTTTTATTGGCGCGTTGCTTCGCTTGACGGGCGCGATCTACTCGGGCGCGGCTCGGAGCCGCGTCTGATGCATTACAAATATTTTCATACGGCCGGCAAAGCGCGGGTAAAAACCGGTGATGCGAAAGGCGCGCTCGAGTTGTATCAGCGCGCCGAGACCGGCTACAACAGCGACCCCGTATTGCTCAAGGAAATTGGCTGGGCCCACTATCTGGCGTCGAATCTGCCGGCGGCGCGCACCTACTTTGACCGCGCGATTACGCTCGACGGCACCGACCTTGAAGCACGGATTCAACGCGGCCGCGTGCTGTATTGGCTCAAAGACTTGGCAGCAGCACAGGCGGACTACGACAAGGTGCTGGCCACCGCTCCCGATGATCTCGATGCGGTGTGGGGCTTGGCAGAGGTAGAGCGCGCGCAGGGCCGCCAGATTGAAGCGCTGGCCCATCTTGACCGCGTGCTGGCCAAGTTTCCGCAACACGAATATGCGTTGTTCGGTGCCGCGCAGGCGGCGCTGGCCCTCGGCCAAAAAGACCGCGCGCGCGAATTGCTGGCGCGCGAACTCAAGCTGCGGCCCGCTCACGCCAACGCCGCCGCGCTGTACAGCCAGTTGCAGCGTAAACCGCTGCCGCCGGAATAGCGATGCCGATGTTCAACCGCTATGCCTGGCGCGGCGCAGCCCTCGCGCTGGCCGGCGTGGTGTTTACTGCGCTGGCGGCGCTGCTGCCGGTGTCGCAGCAGATCGATCTTGCGCTCGGTGACGCACTCGCCCGGCTGACTGCGCCGTCGGTGGATCTGCGGGACAGCGTGGTCGTCGATGTCGATGAAGAGTCGATGCGTCTGCTGGCCCCGCAACTCGGTGCCTGGCCGTATGACCGCGACGTCTATGCGCTGGTGAACCGCTATTTGCTCGATGCCGGCGCGGCTGTGGTGACTTACGACATTTTGTTTTCCGAAGCCCGCCGCGGCGACGATGCGTTCGCAGCCACACTCAATCAGAAGGTGGTGTTGGCGGCAGTCGCGCTGCCGCAGAATGGCGTGGCGCGCGATGCCGCGTATCAACGCCGGCTGGCGGCGGCCGCTTGGGCGGGTGCAGCAGACTGGCCAGCCCAGGCATGGGATGACATGACACTGCCGCTGGAAATATTCAGCGCGCGCGCACAAACCGGTGTGATCAGTGTATTGCCTGACGCCGATGGCGTGCTGCGCAGTGTGCCGCTGCTGCACCGGATTCAGGGGCAGGTGCTGCCCAGCGCAGCCCTGGCCGGGTTGCGCGCCGCCGGTGTGACGGTACAGACCGATCCGGCCGGGGGCAGTGTGACGGCCGGCGCGACGCGCCTGCCGGTCGATCAAGCCGGGCGGGTCAGGCTGCGCTACCCGAATGAATTTCGCGGGTTGCGGGTGCTGCCGTTTTATCAGGTAGCGCTGGCCGCCAGCGGCGCGCGTCAGTATGCACAGATGGGCGCTTCGCTGCGCGGCAAGCTGGTGCATGTCGGGAGTTCCAGCGCGGTGCTGGGCGACTTCATCCAGTCGCCGGTTGGCCGCATGGCCGGCGTGTTTTTGGTCGGGCTGTTACCGGCCATGCTCAAAGATGGCTTGGTGCTAACGCCGCGCCACTGGTTCTCCGACGGCATCTTGATGCTTGCAGTGCTGGCGCTGGCGCTAGCGGCGGCGCATCCGCGCGCGCAGAACCTGGTCTGGGTGCAGGTGTTGGCGCTGCCGGTCTTGCTGCTGGCGGTCGCGGCGGCGGTGACCGGCCTCAATGCAGCCGGACGCGGCTCGGCGGTGCTGCTGCCCGCCCTGCTCGGCACCTTTATTCATTTGTCTGCCGTGTTCTGGCGCCAGGTGCATTTGTTTCGCAAGAGCCAGCAACTGCTGCTCGAAAAACTCGCCGCCGAAGATGCGGCGCGGCTCAAGAGCCAATTTTTGTCGCACATGACGCACGAGCTGCGCACCCCGCTCACTGCGATCATGGGCTTCAACAACATCAATTGGCACAGCGATGACCTCGGGCGCGCCCAGCGTACCGGCAACAGCGAGGTGATCGACCGCAATGGCCGCCACCTGATGGCGCTGATCAACAACATTCTCGATCAGGCCAAGCTCGAAGCCGGGCAGGTGCGCATCATGATGCAGCCCGAAGCGGTGCGCGCGGTAGTCGACGATGTGGTCGCCTCGCTGCAGCCGCTGGTGCGGGATAAACCGGTGCTGCTTTCGGCCGAGTATGCCGCCAGCGTACCCGAGGCGCTCGAGCTCGACGCGTTCCGCCTGCGTCAAATTTTGCTCAACCTGACCAGCAACGCGATCAAATTTACCGAGCGCGGCAGCGTCGTGCTCAAGGTTGACTGGGCCGCTGACCGGCTGTCGATCGCGGTGGCGGACACCGGCTCCGGGTTGAGCCCTGAAGGCCTGGCGCGGCTATTCGTCGCATTTCAGCAGGCCGACGACAAGGTCGCGTCGACCCACGGCGGCACCGGACTCGGCCTGACCATCAGCCGCGACCTGGCGACGCTGATGCAAGGCGAGATCACGGTGACCTCGGAGCTGGCGGTGGGCACGGTGTTTACTTTGCGGATTGCCGCGCCGCTGGCGCAGCTGGCAGCGGCTGATGCGCTGGCAGACCCACTGAACTCCGCATCCAACAGCGCATCAAGTACCGGTTTGAACGCCGCCGTGGGTACCTCAAAGTCCCCCCCGGCCAGCGCGGCGGGTGCCGGTGCGGCTGGGGCCTCGCTTGGGGCAGCAGCAGGGCCGGCAGTGCCAGAGGTGGCAACCCTCCACGGCACCGTGTTGCTCGCTGAAGATACGCCCGACCTGCGCAGTCTCGCCGTGATGTACCTGAAGCGTCTCGGCCTTGACGTGATTGAAGCGGTCAACGGCCAGGAGGCGGTTGATCTGGCGTTGCTCCATCGTCCCGACGCGATATTGATGGACCTCGAAATGCCGGTATTGCACGGCCTCGAAGCGGTCAAACAGTTACGCGGGCGCGGCTTTGGCGGCCCGATCCTGGCGATGACCGCGCATACCGGCGACGACCAGCGCGCACTGGCGCTGGCGGCCGGCTGCAACGATATGCTGTCCAAGCCGGTGTCGCGCACGGGCTTGCGCACGGCACTCGACGGCGTGCTCAGCGCCCAGCGGCGCGCGAGTTGATTGGCTTGTCGTCTGAGTAGATCGGGGGCGTGAGAATCGCTCCCACCAAGGCTTTCAGGCCGGTGGTGATAGTGATGGTGATGGCGGATTGTCCACCTGCTCGTTCAGCCGATCAATGTTCTCCCGCTGCAGCCACAACAACACCAGCCCCGGCAGCGCGATCAGCACGGTGACAATAAAAAAATGTGCCCAGCCAAACGATTCGACCATCAGGCCTGACAACGGCCCAGCGAGATAGGTACGCCCGACTGCCGCCAAGGCCGAGAGCAGCGCGAACTGGGTCGCCGAGTAACGCACACGGCACAGCGCCATCAAAAACGCGACGAACGCCGCCGTGCCCATGCCACCGGCCAGATTCTCCAGGCCAACGACTGTCGCCATCGACCAATAAGCTTTCGGCGTTACCGCGAGAAACCAGAAACCGAGATTGGTCACCGCCTGCAACACGCCGAACAACATCAGCGCGCGATACAACGACAGACGCGTCATCAGCGCGCCACCGGCCAGCGCGCCGATGATGGTGGCGACGAGACCGAGAATCTTGTTGATCGCACCGACCTCGGTCGCTGAAAACCCCGCTCCGCGAATCAAAAACGCGGTGGACAAACTACCGGCGAAGGCGTCGCCCAGTTTGTAGAGCACGATCAACACCAGCACCAGCACCGCGCCGTCGCGCGAAAAAAAATCTTTCATTGGGCCGATCACCGCCTCATTGAGCGTGCGCGGCGGCGGCACGATCACTTCCGGCTCGGGCGCGAACCAGGTGGCAATGATGCCGATCAACATCAGCGCCGCCATCAGCCAGTAGGTTGCCTGCCAGCCGAGAAAGCTGTCGGCCAGCACCAGCGCAAGGCCGCCGGACACCAGCATTGCGAGGCGGTAGCCCAGCACCGACACCGCCGCACCCGCGCCGCGCTCTTCTTTGCGCAGCACGTCGGTGCGGTAGGCGTCGAAGGCGATGTCTTGCGAGGCCGAGCAGAACGCCACGACCACTGCGATCATTGCCAGCGCGAGGATCGCGTCCTTCGGCGATTGCGTCCCCATCAGCGCGATGCCGGCCACGAGCAGGAGTTGCGTCGCCACCATCCACCCACGCCTGCGTCCGAGCAGCGGCGGCACAAACCGGTCCATCAACGGCGCCCACAAAAACTTCAGGGTATAGGCGCTGCCAACGAGCGTCAAAAAACTGATGGTCTTGATGTCGAGGCCATCGACCGTGGCCCAGGCTTGCAGTGTGCCGGTGGTGAGCGCCAGCGGCAGGCCGGACGAGAACCCCAGCAGCAGCATGAACGCGACGCGGCGCTGGGTGAAGATGGTGGTGTAGGTGCTGAACGTCATCGCGGCGAATTATCGCTTATGCTTTGCGCATGCTTAATTTTCGATGCAATTCCCTTCTATCCCGGCGATGAAAAAACTTCTGACTTTCACTTTCACAGCAGCACTCGCTGTGACATCTGCATTTGCCAAAGACGAGCCGCCGAAAGAGGGCGTTGACGTTGGCAAGCGTTCCGGCTTTACCAAGCTGGTATCGGCTGAGCAAGTCGAGCGCAGCGCCGCCCAGCAGTACGAACAGCTCAAGGCCCAAGCGTCCCAACAGCGCGCGCTCGGCGCCGACGACAATCCGCAAGTGCAACGTCTGCGCGCGATTGCCAAAAGACTGCTGCCCTTCACCGCCAAGTGGAACGAGCGTGCGAGTACCTGGAAGTGGGAGGTCATTCTGATCGGCAGCAAGCAGATCAACGCGTTCTGCATGCCGGGCGGCAAGATCGCTTTTTATACCGGCATTCTAGATACGCTCAAGATGACCGACGATGAAGTCGCGGCCGTCATGGGACACGAGATCGCGCATGCGCTGCGTGAACACTCGCGCGAACGAATGGGTAAACAGGCTGCGACGAACATTGGCGCGAATATCTTCTCTCAGGTGTTTGGCCTGGGCAATCTGGGCAACGCCGCGCTCGGCGCAGGCGCCAATCTGCTCACACTCAAGTTTTCTCGCGACGATGAAACCGAGGCCGATCTGGTCGGGCTTGAGTTGATGGCGCGTGCCGGCTACGATCCCCGTGCCGGCATTACCCTGTGGCAAAAAATGCAGGCTGCCAGCAAAGGCGCGCCGCCGCAGTGGATGTCTACCCACCCGGCGAGCGATACCCGGATCAAGGAAATTCAAAAGCACCTGCCCGAGGTGATGCCGCTCTACGAGCGGGCGAGGAAGACGCAAGGCAAAGGCGGCTGATGACCAAACCCGCGGGCGCACTTGACGGCATCCGCGTCATCGACATGACCGCCGTCGGCATGGGGCCGTGGGCGACGCAGATGCTCGGCGACATGGGCGCTGACGTAATCAAGATCGAGTCGCCCGATGGCGGCGATATTTTTCGCCACGTCGCGCCGCAGCGCCACACCGGCATGAGCCATGCGTTCCTCAATCTCAATCGCAACAAGCGCAGCGTCGCGCTCGATGCGAAGGATGCGGCGCAGCGTGCAGCGTTGCTGGCGCTGATTGAGCGGGCCGATGTGTTTGTCTCCAACGTTCGGCCGCAGGCGCTCGAACGGCTGGGGCTGGATTACGCGTCTTTGCGCGAGCGCAATCCGAAGCTGATCTATTGCGGCTGCTACGCTTATTCGGAAGCTGGGCCTTACGCCGGGCGCGGCGGCGTTGACGACACGATTCAGGCGGCCAGCGGGCTGGCGTGGTTTCAGGGTGGCGGCGCGGCTGGCGAAAACGATCAGTCCGGCGCGCCGCGCTATGTCAAGAGCATCATCGCTGACAAGGTGGCCGCGTTGTGGGTGGCGCAGTCGATTGCGATGGCGCTGTTTGCGCGCGAGCGCTCGGGCGTGGGCCAGTCGATTGAGGTGCCGATGTTCGAGAGCCTGGTCGCCTTCATGATGGTCGAGCACCTGGCCGGACGGACGTTTGATCCGCCGATCGGCCCGGCCGGCTACAACCGCATCACCGCCGACAGCCGCAAGCCGTTTCGCACCCGCGATGGCTACATCGCCGTGGTGCCGTATACCGATGCGCAGTGGCAGCGCTTCTTTGTGCTCGTTGGCCGGGCGGAGATTGGGGCCGACGCGCGCTTTGCGCGGCTCGCCGAGCGTGCGCGCCACATCGGCGCGCTGTATGCGTTGATCGAGCCGGTGCTGAGGGAGCGCACCACCGCCGCTTGGTCTGCTGCATTTGCCGACGCCGATCTGCCGTTCGCCCCGGTCAACTCGGTCGATGATCTGCTGGTTGATCCGCATCTCGCAGCGGTCGGTTTTTGGCACAAGATGGAGCATCCGGCCGAGGGGCAACTTACTTTGCCCGGCATTCCGGTAAATTATTCTGCAACACCGGGCAGCATTCGCCGCCCGCCACCAGCCCTCGGGCAACACACGATTGAGGTGCTGGCTGAATTGGGCATCACGCTCGAACGAAAGGACACCGGATGAAACCTCACTGCATGAAATTCCAACTGATCCGCCAATCCATCGCACGGGCGCGCTGCGCCGCACGCGCGCCCTGTGCCGTTGCGCTCGTTGGGTGCAGCGTGCTCACGACGTTCGCGCCGCTCACTGCGACTGCACAAGACTATCCCGCCAAACCAATCCGTTTCGTCGTGCCGTTCCCCGCTGGCAGCGGCATCGACACCATGAGCCGGGTGATGCTCGACGAGATTCGCAAGGCCAGCGGCGCCACCATCGTGATCGACTACAAGCCCGGCGCGCTCGGCCAGATCGGCACTGAATTCACTGCGCGCTCGCCGGCCGATGGCTACACCGTGATGGTGTCGTCCAGCGCAACCCACTCATCCGGCCCGCATCTGGCGAAGAGCCTTCCCTACGACGCGTTGCGCGACTTCACCCACATTGGCCGCCTGTCGCGCTTTGACGTGGCGATGGTGGTCAGCCCGCAGGCGGGCTACAAGTCGGCGAATGATCTGGTCGCGGACGCCAAGCGCCGCCCCGGCAAATTGAGTTTTGGCTACGGCTCCGGCACCGCGCAGGTGGTGGCGGCGAGTTTTAATCGTGCGGCGGGTATCGATGTGCTCGGTGTTCCCTACAAAGGCCAGCCGCCCGCGCTCACCGACCTCATCGGCGGGCAGGTGCAGTTCGTGATGGCCGATCTCGCCGTGATCATGCCGCAGGTAAAAGGCGGGCGCCTCGACGCGCTCGGTGTCGCCTCGGCCAAACGCTCGACTCTGCTACCGAACGTACCTACCTTCGCCGAACTCGGAATTCGCGATGTCGTGCTCACCGGCTGGGTTGGCATTTCCGGGCCGGCCGGCATGCCGCAGCAAGCGGTGGCGTGGTGGAGCGCGCAAATGAATCGCCTGCTCGCCTCGAAGGACTACATCGAACGCCTGGTTGCCTTGAGCATCGAAGGCGAGCCGAACGAAGTCGATAGCTTCAACCAGTATGTGCGCGAGCAGCATCAGGTCTGGGGTCAGCGGATCCGCGATGCCGGGATCAAGCCGGAGTGAAACAGCCCGGACGGGCGTGCTGAGATGAAGCAGGCCGGACGGGCGTGCTGAAGGGCGGGCTGGTTGCTTCATTGCTCGCATTATTAATTGACCAACCGGTCGGCTTATTATAAAATGGGGTTTCGCGCGACGCTTTGAACCCGCGCAGGAGGCGATCCATGTACACCCAGGCAATGGATTTACCCGGCGGCGCGAAGCTTGAAGTCGCTGTTGTCACCAGCACACCGCAAGAATCTGCATTCAACGCCCGCATCGCCATCGACAAAAAAATCGAGCCGCGCGATTGGATGCCCGAGGCTTATCGCAAAACGCTGGTGCGGCAAATCTCGCAGCACGCGCACTCTGAGATCGTCGGCATGCTGCCGGAAGGCAACTGGGTCACCCGCGCGCCGTCGTTGAAGCGCAAGGCGATCTTGCTCGCCAAGGTGCAGGACGAAGGCGGTCACGGTCTCTATCTCTACGCCGCCGCCGAAACCCTTGGCACCTCGCGCGATCAGATGATCGAGGCGCTGCACAGCGGTCGCGCCAAGTATTCCTCGATCTTTAACTATCCGACGCTCACCTGGGCCGATATGGGCGCAATCGGCTGGCTGGTCGATGGCGCGGCGATCATGAATCAGATTCCGCTGTGCCGCTGCTCCTACGGGCCGTATGCGCGCGCGATGATCCGCATTTGCAAAGAAGAGTCGTTTCATCAGCGCCAGGGCTTCGACATCATGCTGTCGCTCTGTAATGGCACGGCGGCGCAAAAAGCGATGGCGCAGGATGCGCTCAACCGCTGGTGGTGGCCGGTGGTTCAGATGTTCGGGCCGTCCGACAAGGAGTCGATCCACAGCGGGCAGTCGGGGGCGTGGGGGATTAAGCGGATTTCGAACGACGACTTGCGGCAAAAATTTATTGATGCGACTGTGCCGCAGGCGGCGTTGCTCGGGCTGACGATTCCTGATCCAGATTTGAAATGGAATGAAGAGCGTCAACACCACGACTACGGCGCGATTGATTGGGATGAATTTTGGCGCGTGGTCAATGGTGACGGGCCGTGCAACCGCGAGCGTTTGGCGACGCGGGTGAAGGCGTATGACGAAGGCGCGTGGGTGCGCGAGGCGGCGTTGGTGTATGCGGAAAAAGCGGCAGGTCGCACGCGCGCGCAAACCCTGAAGGCAGCGTAGCGCGATGGCCCATCAATACACCGCAACGGTGGCGTGGGCGCGCAATGGCGCGGCCTTCACCGACAATCAATACAGTCGCGCGCATGAGTGGCGCTTCGATGGTGGTGCCGTGGTGCCGGGGTCGAGCGCGCCGCAATCGGTACCGCTGCCGTACTCGGATGCAGCGGCAGTCGATCCGGAAGAAGCGCTGGTGGCCGCGCTGTCGAGCTGCCACATGCTGTTCTTTCTCGCCTTCGCGACGAAGAAAGGCTGGGTGGTCGATAGCTACACCGACAACGCCGCTGGGACGATGGAGAAAAATACCGACGGCAAAACCGCGATCACGCGCATCGTGCTGCGCCCGCGCGTGATGTTCGCCGGCAATCCACCTCCACAAGCCGAGATCGATCACGTCCACCATCGCGCGCACGAAGAGTGCTACATCGCCAATTCGATCAAGGCTGATGTGGTGATCGAATCGGTCGCTTAAAGCAGGAGAGCAACATGAGTCAAACCGCAACGCCGCAGCAATCCGGAAAAACCGAATGGCCGCTGTGGGAAGTGTTTCTGCGCAGCAAGCAGGGTCTCGATCATCGCCACGCCGGCAGCCTGCATGCGGCCGACGCGAAACAGGCGCTGCAAATGGCGCGTGATGTCTACACGCGCCGCATGGAAGGCGTGTCGATCTGGGTCGTACCGTCGGACGCCATCACCGCGAGCGACCCGGATGACAAAGCGGAAATGTTCGAGCCGATGGCAGACAAGATTTATCGCCACCCGACGTTTTACAAATTGCCCAAAGAAGTGGAGCACATGTGATGGTGGTGGCCGATTCGCCAGTCTCGCCCGTCTCACATGAGCACCTTGACTACCTGCTGCGCCTCGGCGACTCGTCGCTGGTGCTGGGGCAGCGCTTGTCCGAGTGGACCGGCCATGGCCCGGTGCTCGAAGAAGACATCGCCATGGCCAACGTCGCGCTCGACCTGATTGGTCAGGCGCGGCTGCTGCTTTCCCACGCTGGCCGGATCGAAGGCGCGGCGCGAGATGAAGATGACCTAGCCTACCTGCGCGATGCCCGCGCCTATCGCAACTTCACGATTTGCGAGTTGCCCAACAGCGGTATTGAAAAGGGCAAGACGCAAAGCAGCGACTACGCTTTTACCGTCGTGCGCAATCTGTTGTTCTGTGCGTGGCAAGCGCAGTTGTGGGGGGCGCTCAAAACGTCGAGCGATACGGAACTCGCCGCCATCGCTGCCAAGTCGGCGAAAGAAACCGCGTATCACCTGCGCCACGCTGCCGACTGGGTGATCCGCTTCGGTGACGGCACAGACGACAGCCACGCCCGCGCACAGCGCGCGCTGAACCAGTTGTGGCCATACACCAACGAGCTATTCGCGGCCGACGCAGTGGAAGACGCAGTCGTCGCGCAAGGCATTGGTGCGCGCAGTGCGCAATTGCATATCGGCTGGAAAGCGTTGGTGCAAGCCATTTTTGACGAAGCAACCCTGAAAACGCCCGCCCAGAGCGGGTTTCAGAGCAATGGCAAGTCAGGAATCCACAGCGAGCATCTCGATTTCCTTTTGGTAGAAATGCAAAGCCTCGCGCGCGCGCATCCGGGAGCGCGCTGGTGATGCTGGAGAAAAATAAGTGGGGTCAGACCCCATTTAATTCACCGGTTTCGCATGCGCAATCGGTCATCGTCGAACGTGCCTGGGAAATTCTCGCGACCGTCAGCGACCCAGAAATCCCGGTGATCTCCGTGCTTGATCTGGGCATCGTGCGCGACGTGATTGCGACCCAAGCCGGTGTTGACGTACACGTCACGCCAACCTACGCTGGCTGCCCTGCCGTGCAAGTGATCGAGCAAGACATCGTCGCCGCGCTGCGGGCAGCAGGCATCGCCGCGCGCGCCGTCACTACCCTCGGCCCGGCATGGAGCACGGACTGGATTACGCCAGAGGGCCGCGCCAAGCTCAAGGAATACGGCATCGCCCCGCCCGGCCCGGTGAATCCGCAGAGTGCGCAAGTAGTGCAATTCAAATTAAATGGGGTCAGACCCCATTTAACGCATTTAACTGAGGCACCGCACTGCCCGCTCTGCGATTCGGCCAACACCGAACGTCTCTCGCAATTCGGCTCGACCGCTTGCAAGGCGCTGTATCGCTGCATCGATTGCCGCGAGCCATTCGACTATTTCAAGCCGCTCTGATTTTTGCTGCGATGACGCAACCATGACTCCGCAATTCCACTCCCTCACGATCAGCGATGTGCGGCGCGAAACCGCCGACGCCATCTCGGTGCGCTTCGCCGTGCCCGCCGCCCTGCGCGATGTCTATCGCTTCACGCAAGGCCAGTTCGTCACGCTAAAGGCCAATGTAGATGGCGAAGAAATCCGCCGCTCCTACTCGGTCTGCTGCGCCGTATCGGACTACGCGCGCGACGGCGAGTTGCGCGTTGGCATCAAAACCATCGACGGCGGACGCTTCTCCACTTTCGCCAATCGCACGCTACAAGCCGGTATGGCACTCGATGTGATGACGCCCGATGGCCGTTTCTTTACGCCGCTCGACGCCGCGCAGTCAAAGCACTACGCCGCCTTCGCCGGTGGCAGCGGCATTACGCCGGTGCTGTCGATCATCAAGACCACTCTCGAAACCGAGCCGCGCTCACGCTTCACGCTGATCTACGGCAATCGCGCGGTTCAAGCGATCATGTTTGCCGAGGAACTCGAAGAGTTGAAGAATCGTTACCTCGGTCGCCTGAGTCTGTATCACGTGATCAGCGACGAGCCGCAGGAAGTTGAGTTGTTCAATGGCCTGCTCAATGCGGACAAGTGCGCGCAGTTTCTCGCTGCTCTGGTGCCGCCCGCAACCATCGACGAAGCCTTCATCTGCGGCCCGGCACCGATGATGGATGCCGCCGAAGCCGCGCTGTTGCAAGCGGGCATGGCCAAAGGAAAAATTCACGTCGAACGCTTTGGCACGCCACCGCAGGGTGGCGCCAATACGGGACTTCCACAAGCGGGCGCAATCAAACCGAAAGCTGCTGATTCAAATGTGCCGAGCGCCGAAGTCCACATCATTCTGCACGGCAAGGCGCGCGTGCTGCGCGTGCCGCTTAGCGCCACGCCCAATGCGGACGGCACGCCGAATGGCGAAGCGGTGCTCGACGCCGGCCTGCGTGCCGGACTCGACCTGCCCTACGCCTGCAAAGGCGGCGTCTGCTGCACCTGCCGCGCGCGCGTGCTCGAAGGCGAAGTGCGGATGGACAAGAACTACACACTGGAAGACCAGGAAATGAAGCAGGGTTTTGTGCTGACCTGCCAGTCGCATCCGGTCACATCGAAAGTAGTGATCAGCTATGACGAGCGCTAAGGTGCGGGGAAACCGCAACGCGCGTCAACCATAGTGCGAGCGCGATAGCATGGCCCGCACCCAAGCCGCCGACTACGAAGCGCAACGCGCGGCGATTCTCGATCACGCCGCCGAAGCCTTCGCCGCCGCCGGTTACGCCGCCTGCACCATGGCCGATGTCGCGCAGCGCAGCGGCGCATCGAAAGCGCGGCTCTACCACTACTACGAGAGCAAGGAAGCGATTCTCTACGACCTGCTCGACCGCCACACCCAGCACTTGCTCGACATTGCGCAGGAAGTACGCGGCGCAGCCAAGCGCGACAAAGCCAAACCGCGAGACGAATTGAAGACCATGATCGCGCGCTTTCTCGACGCCTATCAAACCGCGCGCACGCGCCACATCGCGCTGCTCAACGACGTGAAGTTCCTTGGCGACGAGCAGCGCGAGCGGATCATCGAACGCGAGCGCGCTCTCGTCAACGCGTTTGCCACTGCGTTAAAGCGCACCTTCCCAAGGCGCGTCACCATCGCCAATCATCGCGCTCTCACGATGATGCTGATGGGCGCAATGAACTGGACTTTCACGTGGCTCAAGCCCGGTGGCCCGCTCAGTTACGCTGATTACGCCGACGAAGTAACGCGCGTCATCGTCAAGGGTCTTGGGTAAGCGGCGCATTACAATTCCTCACCACTCCCGCGCGCAACGTTACGCCCTCCTTGCGACCTGGCGCCACCTCGCGCCACCTCGCCCAACCCTCAGGACACACCATGAGCAAAGCATTCGCCTCCAAAGCCGACATGACGGCCAAGGTCACCACCTTCGAGCAACTTTCCGAACACGGCTGGGCTTACACCGCCGAGGGCGACCCGAACTCGGGCGTGATCGTCGGTGACGATGGCGTGATGGTGATCGACGCCACCGCCACGCCGGTGATGGCGCAAGACCTGATCGGCAAAATTCGCGCAATCACCGACAAGCCGATCAAGTACGTCACGCTGTCGCACTATCACGCGGTGCGCGTGCTCGGCGCATCGGCCTACAAAGCCGAACAAATCATCGCTTCGCGCCCCACCTTTGAGTTGATTGTCGAGCGCGGCAAAGAAGATTGGCAGAGCGAGTACGAACGCTTTCCGCGCCTGTTCCAGAACGCCGACAGCGTGCCGGGTCTCACGTGGCCGACGATGGTGTTCGACAAGCAGATGACGGTCTACATGGGCAAGCTCGAAGTGCAGTTGATCCAGATCGGCCCCGGCCACACGCGCGGCGACACGATTGCCTGGCTGCCCGGCGAAGGCACGCTGTTCTCCGGCGACCTGGTCGAGTACAACGCCGGCATCTACACCGGCGATGCGCAACTCGAAGAATGGCCGGACACGCTCGACAAATTGCGCGCGTTGAAACCGAAAGCGCTGGTACCGGGCCGAGGCCCGGCATTGAAGAACGCCGCCGACTCAATCAAGGCAATCGATTTCACACAAAATTTTGTGCGCCAGTTGCTGGCCTGCGCGAAGGAAGGCGTTGCCGCCGGCAAAGACCTGAAGCAGGTTTACACCGACACGCGCGCCGCGCTCGACCCGGTGTACGGCAGCTTCCCGATTTACGAGCACTGCATGCCGTTCGATGTGTCACGCGCCTACGACGAAGCCCGTGGCATCAAAAACCCGCGTATCTGGACGGCAGAGCGCGACATGGAAATGTGGAACACGATTGCGTGAGTTTGGCGCGAACCAACATGAGCAGCGTTCCGCACATGACCGACGACGAAATCCGCGCATTGAAAGCGCGCATGGAGTATGCGTCGAAGCGGATCGAAGCCGAGCAGGCGGATACCCCGGTAGATCCGATCCGCAACCGGATGATCGCCGATGCCTTGGCCGTTAGCGCTTGGGAGCGCGGCTGGCGGCCGCAGCACGATGCCGAGCGTGTCGCGGAGAAAATCAGCATTCTGAGGCGTCTGCATGGATCAACTGTTCAATCCACTGCTTGAGCGGCTCGCCGCAACGCTCGATGCGGCTGCCGTTCCTTACATGGTGATCGGCGGCCAGGCCGTCGTGCAATACGGAGAATCGAGGCTCACTCAAGACATCGACCTGACGCTGGGCATCGGCATCGATGACTGGCGCCGTGGCGACCGCTTGCTGCGGACCGCCGGGCTGGTCCCGCGAGTGATTGACTACGAGAAAACGGCCGAGAACGGACACATCCTGCTTCTCAGGGACGCTGCGTTATCGATTCCGGTTGACGTAAGCCTGTCCGGCTCGCCGATGGAAACGTCTGCGCTTGCGAGAGTGACGCACCACTTGGTCGGATCAACCCAGGTGGCGTTCGCGTCATTGGAGGATTTGCTGATCCAGAAAATCTTCGCCGGGCGCGAACACGATCACGTTGATGTGCGGCGCTTGCTACGCAAGCAAAAAACGTTTGACCACGCTTACGTCGAGGAATGGTTACGGCGCTTGGGGCCGGCATTTGACCGTGATTTGCTGAGCGAATACAAATCTTTCCTGCCGGCCCCAAGAACGCCGCCGGATTGAAGCGCAAGCTGGCTACGTTGAGCGGCTACGCGGCGCGCTTGCTTGGCGCTGCTTGGCGCTGCTTGGCGCTACTCAATCTTCGCCGCCACATCAATCGCCACAATCACCGCAGTCGTCCCCAGCATCATCCAGCCGCCGGCCAGCCACGCGCCGGTGGCGATGGCGGCGTAAAACGCGCGCCAGCCGCTGCGGTAGAGCTGCGCCGCTCTTGTGAGTTCGCTGATTGCCGCCGCTTCTGCTGCCGCAGCCGCGTCACTGCTGCCCTGCGATAGACCAAACGGCAGGCCAAGCGAGTAGCCAGTGCGGTGATACAAACGCACCGCTTTTGAAAACAGCACCGCACACGCCGCCAGCAGCGCCAGCGGCAAAAACAATTTGACCTGCGCGCCACCCTGTAGCCAGTCCACTTCGGCGGGCGCATTTAACTGGCCATGGCCAATCGAAATCACCCCCATCAGTGCCAGCACGGCAGTCGTCGCCATCAGCGTCGCCGCCATGATCGAGTTGCGCACGGTTTGGATCGCCAAAATTTCCGCGCCGGGTGCGGCGAGAATCCGCTTGACCCAGGCGCGGCGCAATTCCATCGACTGCTTCGCTTCCTCACCCTTCAGCGCAACCCAGACGAAGCGGCCCGCCAGCAGCAGCAGCGCGAGCGTGACAGGCAGCAGGTCAGTGATTGATGAAGACATGATTCAACCAAACCGCCGCGTCAGCCACACGCCCGCCGCCATCGCTGGCACAAACACCAGCGCATCGAGATTGAATGCGCCCAGCGCGGTGAGCGCCGGGCCGGGACAATAACCAGCCAGCGCCCAGCCCGCACCGAACAGAGCGGAGCCGACGATCAGCCGAACATCAAGATCATCGCGGGTTGGCCAATTGAATTTGCCACCGGCCCACGGCGCGCCGATCTTGCGCGCTACCGCGTAAAGCACAAATGCGACCGCGACCGCCGTGCCGAGCACCGCGAGCAATTGCGGCCGCCAGGCACCGGCCAGATCGAGAAAGCCTTGCACATTGGCCGGGTCGGTCATGCCGCTCACCATCAATCCGAGCCCGAACACTGCACCAGAAATAAACGCCAAAATGAATCCGAACATGATTACGCGCTCCCAATCAAATGACGCAATACGTAGGTCACCACGAAGCCGGTGCCAAGGAAGGTGGCGACTGCGGTGAGCGAGCGCACCGACAGGCGCGCGATGCCACAGACGCCGTGGCCCGAGGTGCAGCCGTTGGCGAGGGTGGTGCCGATGCCGACCAGCAAGCCGGCGGCGATCACCAGCGGCAACGATTGCCGTTGGGGCGCGGGCGTCCAGGCACCGAATGCCATGAGCAGCATGCCTGTTGCGATCAAGCCGAGTACAAACGCGAGCCGCCACGCGGTGTCGCCGGCCAGTGGTTTGACGAGTCCACCAAATGCACCCGACACACCGGCGATGCGTCCGGTGCCGAGCATCAGGCCGCCGCTCGCCAGGCCAATCAGCGCGCCGCCGATGATGGCGTTGATCCATAGGGCATTCATGTTTGTGTCTCCGGTTGGTTGGGTGTGGGTGTGAGAGGAAGGTTATGAGTCACGGGCAAACCGGCCTCGCGCCAGGCCTGCATGCCACCGGCGACGTTGACTGCGTTGCCGACGCCGCGCGCGGCGAGATTGCGCGCCGCCAGCATCGAGCGTTTGCCGCTGCGGCAGATTAAATAGAGATGGCCGCAACCGGCTGCCAGCGCTGCCATGTGCGGGTAGTCGTCGTGGGTGACGCGCACGGCGCCGGGCGCTTTGCCTTGTTCAAATTCTGCGGCGTCGCGCAGATCAAGCAACAGCGCGCGATCCGAGCGCAACGCTGGCGGCACGGCGGTAACCGGCACCGAGGCCCACGGCGTGTCGTGCTCATCGACCAGCCCGCCGATGCGGTTGAGCGGCACCGCCTCGTCGAGGCGCTTCGGAGGTGGCAAGTTGAGTGCCGCCATCAGCGCGACGAAATCGTCTTCGCTGTGGCCTGCGAGGCGCGGGTTGGCGGCGCGCTCAGTGCCAATCGTGCTATCGGTGCGGCCCTGGTAGTCGTGTGCCGGATAGACGATGGTCGCATCCGGCAGAGCGAATAAGGTTTGCGTAATGCTGGTGTAGAGCGCATGCGCATCGCCATTCTGAAAATCAGCCCGGCCACAGCCGCCGATCAACAGCGTGTCACCGGTGAACACCTGATTGCGCCAAACCAAGCTCATGCTGCCGGGTGTGTGACCGGGGGTTGCCAGCGCGTCAAGGCGCTCAGCGCCAAAGGTGATCGAGTCGCCCTGCTGCAGACTGCGGTCGTACCCCACTGCGCCGCAGGCTGCACCCACCGCAGTGCAGGCGCCGGTGGCGGCCTTGAGCGCGTTTGCACCGGTGACGTGATCGGCATGCACATGCGTGTCGATGATCCACTGGAGCTTGAGATTGCCGGCGCGCAGCACCGCCAGATCACGCTCGCGCTGCTCCAGCACCGGGTCGATGATCACTGCGTCCAGTGACGTATCGTCAGCCAGGATGTAGGTGTAAGTCGATGAAGCGGGGTCGAACAGTTGATGGAATGTCATGTGTCGCCTCCGGTGAAGGGGAAGAATGGCCGCATTGTGCGCGGCGTGCGCCGGAGCGTCTGTAACAATCGTCACACAACGAGGTGCGGCGGCGGAACGACGGGCGGCGGCAACACGGCGTGCGGTCGACAAACGGCGCGCAGCAGCAGTCGTTGCTGCCGCGCCATCAGCCTGCCTGCCGCTGCCGCGCCCTCAGCCCGCCTGCCGCTCCAGCGAGGCCGGCTCGATCACCAGCACCGCCTCGCGTTGTTGCTCGATCAGCCCGCGATCGGCAAAGCTGCGCAGCACGCGGCTGACCATCTCGCGCGCTACGCCGAGTTCATCGGCCAGCGCTTGATGCGTCGCCGTCACCCGCGGGCCACGTTCCACCAGCAGGCGCGCGAGGCGTTGATCGAGTTTTTGAAACGCGACGGCTTCGACCAAGCCGATCAAATCGGCAATCCGCTCGCCGTAGAGGCGAAAAATGAAGGTGCGAAAGGCCGGCTCGGTAGCGACCAGTTGATCGACCACCTCGGCCGGTACCGCCGCCAATTCGACATCGGTGGCGGCGATGCCGGTCGCATCGAACGGCAATGCGCCGAGCAGCGCGCCGTTCGACACCACACAGGCTTCGCCGGGCAAGATGGTGTAAAGCTGGATCGACTTGCCCTCGGGCGTCGTGCGCAATACGCGTACCTGGCCGGCCAGGAGAAACGGCAGCGCCGCGCACGGGTCGCCGCGCGTGAACAGCGTGGTGCCGCGCGGCGCACTGCGCGTCAGCGCCGAATCAGCCAAGCGCTGAAACACATTGGCGGGCAGGGCGCGCAGCGCGGGGAACGCGGCGGCCAAGCGTTGTGCGGTATCGTTTGAAGCGGACATGATCGGGCTATTATGCAGCATCGCGCGCTGGAATCATTTGCAATGGAGCGATGCCAATGCCATGAGAGCCGCTCCCACCAAGGGTTTTATCGATGTCGCCAGTTGCATGCGCAAGCACGGCAGTCTGATCGGCAGGCACCCAGCCTGCCTCGGCAAAAGAGAATTTAACCAAGAGGATCACATGAGCCAGTCGCCAGTCGCACCCCGGCCAGTCTCACCCCGGCCAGTCTCACCCCGGCCAGCCGCACCCCGCAAAACCCACGCGCAGGCACTCGAACGCTGGAATGGCCGCTACAGCGCGCCGGGCTTTTTGTTTGGTGAAGCGCCAAACGTGTATCTCACCCGGCACGCCTCCCGCTTGCCCGCGCGTGGCCGTGCGCTTTCCGTGGCTGATGGTGAAGGGCGCAACAGCGTGTGGCTGGCGCAGCGGGGCCTCACGGTGGACGCGATGGATTTCTCGCCAGTCGCTGTTGCCAAGGCACGAGCCTTCGCCAACGCGCGCGGCGTGAATGTGAATTTTGCTGAAGCCAATGTCGTCGAGCTGGCTTGGCCCACGGCTACCTACGACGTGATCGCCGCGATCTTCATCCAGTTCGCTACGCCCGCCGAGCGCGCGCAATTGTTCGCGTGGTTCAAGCGGGCGTTAAAGCCGGGCGGCTTATTGATCCTGCAAGGCTATCGTGTCGAGCAGCTCACCTACGGCACCGGCGGCCCGCCGGAGCGCGATCATCTCTACACCACTGCGATGCTGCGTGATGCGTTTGCCGATTGCGAGATTGACGAGTTGTTGTCGTACGACGCCGACATTCAGGAGGGCAGCGGCCACAGCGGCATGTCGGCGTTGCTCGGCATGGCAGCGCGCACGCGCAAATAGCGCGTTCGTCTTACGTCACATCGCCCGGCTGCGGCGCGCGCTTGTTGCCCGACAGCATTGCGGCCGGCAGATTCTCGCGGTGCCGCCAACTGGCGAAGAGCGCGCCGGCCACATGCAACGCCGCCAGCACAAGCAGCGCGTGAGCGAGCCCATCATGTAATTTCTCGACCCACTCGATGCCCCAGAAACGATCCGTGGTGTAAAGCCAGCCGGTCGCCGAGGCCAGCGCCGCGCACAGCAGCAAGGCGACGATCATCCAGGCGCCCAAGGGGTTGTGGCCGATGTGGCGCGGCTCGGCATGCGCCGCCACTTGTTTGGCGTAAGCGAGCGTGGGCAACGGGCCGCGCACAAACTGTGAAAAGCGTGCGTAGCGCGGGCCGCAAAAGCCCCAGATCAAACGCAGCGCCACCACGGCCAGCACGACGTAGCCGGCCCACTCGTGCAGTTTCGCGGCGTTGGCACCTTGCAGCTTGGTAGTGACCCACGCGGTGAACACGCCTGCCACCAGCGCCCAATGCAGGATGCGTAGCAGCGGATCCCAGACGCGCATCACGCTCTGCGGGTGCATTGCGCAATCACGCGGCGCGTCCTGCCGCTCAGCCTCAATCAACTGCGCTCAACCCTTGTGATCTTTCGCCCCTACCGGCACCGGCGCAAACGTACGCGGATGAAAATACGCTTCGACGCGCTCGCCTTTTTCGTTCAGCGCATACACCTCGTAGCAGCCGCCATCGACCTTGATGCGGCGCACCTGCCAGCCCTTTTCTTTCAGCTGCGCTTCGAGCTTTTCTTGCGGTTGCCAGGAATCCCGATTGCCGGAGTCGCAGCTAGCCAGGCCGGTGGCAGCGGCGGGCGCGGAGAATGCAACGAGCACTACGGCAACCAGCGCGGCCGCGCTGATGTTCAAACAAGAGTTGATACGAGAATTCATGGGAGTCTCCGTTGGATTTGAAATGACGGCAGAAGCATAGCAGCAGGCTGCGGTGGGCCCGGGTTCTCACCCCTGCTCAGCGTGTCAGAGCAAAGCAGTAATGTCCGGTATCTCCCAAGCAGTAATGTCCGCTTTTGGAAAGCGCGGAGGCAAGGCAAGTGGAGAAAGCGGAGATCGAGATGGGTCTGAGAGAAGCGAAACGGCTGGAGGTAGTGGTTCAAGCGGAAGCAGGGGCGGTCAGTTGCAAAGAAGGAGCAAGGCGGCTGGGAGAAGCGGTCAGGCAAGCGATCTCGGCGCGCTACAAGCAGACGGCGGGGTTTGCCAAGGCGCAGGTCAACACGCGTTGACGGGCGTTTAGTAAGAGCGCGAAACGTCGCCTCGCTCGCGAGTACGACAGCGCATCGATTGCGTACAACCGGCTAAGCCGGCACTCGCGCAATCAACGACACCGTCACGCGCGAGATCGA
>JAYVSR010000026.1:0-6730 GCA_043775155.1 Burkholderiales bacterium
CTTGCGCGTCGCCACCAGCGTCTTCTTCAACAGCGGCTCGGTGAGCGCCTCGAACATCTTGCGCGTCACATGCAGCGCGACCACTTTGCCGTCTTCACGCGGCACGCTGAAAAAACTCGAGTCCTGATCCGTCAAGCGCTCCTTGGCGAGACGCGCTTCCACCAACAGTTTCCGGTGCATACCGCCCGAAACCGTTGGCAGGTGCGCCTCTCGGGCCGCCCAGTACGCCAGAACCGCATCAAAATCATCGCCGCCCAGAGCGGAATCGCCGCCCGCCGCCATCACTTCAAACACGCCTTTGGTTAGTTTGAGAATCGAAATATCGAAGGTGCCGCCACCCAAGTCATAGACCGCGTAGATGCCTTCGGCCGCGTTGTCGAGGCCGTAGGCGATGGCCGCCGCCGTCGGCTCGTTGATCAAGCGCAGCACTTCAAGACCGGCGAGTTGCGCGGCGTCCTTGGTGGCTTGTCGCTGCGCGTCGTCGAAGTAGGCCGGCACGGTGATGACGGCACCGGTGAGCTTGTCACCCAACGCTTCTTCGGCGCGGATTTTCAGCGACTCCAGAATATCGGCCGACACTTCGACGGGTGATTTTTCGCCGGCGCGAGTGCGGATTTTCAGCATGCCCGGCGCATCGACGAAGTCGTAGGGGAAGTGATGTTTGCCGTCTGCGCCGACGGCATTTTTCAAATCAGCCAAACCGCGCCCCATGAAACGCTTGACCGACACAATCGTGTTGGCCGGATCGACCACCGCCTGCGCCGCCGCCGCGTGGCCCACCGCGTTGACGCCGCGTGCGTCATACCGCACCACCGAGGGCAGCAGCGGGCGACCCTGATGATCGGGCAGCACGCGCGCCTCGCCACTCATCACCGCAGCGACGAGCGAGTTGGTGGTGCCGAGGTCGATGCCGACGGCGAGACGGTGCTCGTGTGGCGCGGTGGACATGCCGGGTTCGGAGATTTGCAGTAGTGCCATCTTTTTTGCGTTTTTTCTTTGCGCTTTATGCGACCAAACAGATCAGGCGTCTTCCAACGCCGCGATGCTGTCGCCGATTTCGCTTTGCACTTTTTCGAGAAACATCAATTGGCGTACGGCTTCAGCAGCGGGTTGATCGGCATTGGACGCCAACAGTGTTTCCAATTTTTCGTAGCGGATTTTTTTCTCGCTGCGCAATTCATCGAGCAGGCGGTCAAGCGCATCCATATTTTTCGCCGCACGGGCGTCTTCAACCAACTCGCGCCATTCCATCTGCGCCATCAAAAACGCCGGCTCCATCGCGGTATTCGTCTCCGCACCGATCTCGACGTCGCGCAACTCCAGCAGATGCATCGCGCGCTTCAACGGATCTTTGAGCGTTGCATACGCCTCGTTGGCACGCACCGCCCATTGCATCGCGGCGCGGCGCTCGGCGCCGGTGCCTTGGGCGAATTTGTCGGGGTGGACACGCGATTGCAGATCGCGGTAAGCAACATCCAGAGCAGCCGGATCAATTGAGTACTGCACCGGCAATCCAAATATTTGAAAATGATTTTCGCTACGCATCAGCTTCGCTTTAGCCAGTACAGCGGCTGGCGATGAGTATGCGCGACAGCCAAAACACGAATCTCGCCGGGTGTGTCGCGGTAAACGATGCGATAGGGAAAGTCACGAACCAGAAAACGCCGGAGGTCATCATGAAAAAAAGCAAATCGCTCTGGCGTCTTCTCTATCGCGACCAACCCGGCATCGACTGCCCGCAAAAACCTTCGGCCCAGACCCGATGCGCGCTCGTCGTAAAAAATTGCGGCTTCGTCGATTTCTTTGAGCGCAAGAGCATGAAGCGCTAGGCGCTTCATGCCTCGTAACGCAGCATCAGCCGCTGCAATTCTTCCCGTGCGTTGAGCGAGGCGGCGGGGTTTGCATCCATGTCTGCATCACGCTGCATCGCGACCTGAAACCACAATGCATCTACGTCTTCGGAACTTGCTTGATCAAGTGATTCAAGCAGCAACTCAGCCAGACGCGCCCGCTCCGGCAGCGCCAGCATTTTTGCTTGATCGAGAAGTTGCTCCAGACTCATGACTCAGTTGATTCAGATTAAACGTGAAAACTCTCGCCGCAGCCGCACCGATCCTTCTCGTTCGGGTTGCTGAACTTGAAGCCTTCGTTCAAGCCCTCGCGCGTGTAGTCGAGTTCGGTGCCTTCGAGGTAGGCCAAGCTCTTGGGGTCGATCAACACCTTGATGCCGTGGCTCTCGAACTCCTGGTCTTCGGGATTGGCGGCATCGGCGAACTCGATCTTGTAGGCCAAGCCCGAGCAGCCGGTGGTCTTGACGCCCAAGCGCAGGCCCATGCCGCGACCGCGCTTGGCGATGTAGTTCGATACGTGCCGGGCGGCGTTTTCGGTCAGCGTGACGGGCATGACGATTCCTTAGGCGGCCTGGCGTTGTTCGACCGCAGGTACATCGGTGGTGACAGCGGCAGCAGCTTCAGCCCCGTGTTTGGTCTTGTAATCGGTGATCGCGGCCTTGATCGCGTCTTCGGCGAGGATCGAGCAGTGAATCTTCACCGGCGGCAGCGCGAGTTCTTCGGCGATGTGGGTGTTCTTGATGCCCATCGCTTCGTCGAGGGTTTTGCCTTTGACCCACTCGGTCACCAGCGACGATGAGGCAATCGCCGAGCCGCAGCCGTAGGTTTTGAACTTGGCGTCTTCGATGCGGCCATCGGCACCGACCTTGATTTGCAGTTTCATCACATCGCCGCAAGCCGGTGCGCCAACCATGCCGGTGCCGACGGTGTCGTCGCCTTTTTCAAACGAGCCGACGTTGCGCGGATTTTCGTAGTGATCGAGAACTTTTTCGCTGTATGCCATGTTGATTGCTCCGGTTTTGCTCTACTTAAAATTCAATGTGCGGCCCACTGCACCGTATTCAAGTCCACACCGTCCTTGAACATTTCCCACAGCGGCGAGAGGTCGCGCAGTTTACCAATCTTGGCTGCCAAGAGCTTGATCGCGAAGTCCACTTCTTCCTCTGTGGTGAAGCGCCCGAGGGTGAAGCGGATCGAAGAATGCGCCAGCTCGTCGCTGCGGCCCAAAGCGCGCAACACGTAGGACGGCTCCAGACTCGCCGAGGTGCAGGCCGAGCCGCTTGAGACCGCAATTTCCTTGATCGCCATAATCAGCGACTCGCCTTCGACAAAATTGAAACTCATGTTGAGGTTGTGCGGCACGCGCTGTTCCATGTGGCCGTTGGTGTACACCTCTTCCATTTGATTGAGGCCATTCATCAGGCGGTCGCGCAGCATGCGTACGCGCTCGTTCTCGGTACCCATTTCTTCGCGCGCGTAGCGGAATGCTTCGCCCATGCCGACGATCTGGTGCGTCGCCAGCGTGCCGGAGCGAAAGCCGCGCTCATGCCCGCCGCCGTGCATCTGCGCCTCGAGCCGCACGCGCGGTTTGCGCCGTACGTAGAGCGCGCCGATGCCTTTGGGGCCGTAAGTTTTGTGGGCGCACAGCGACATCAAATCAACCTTGAGCACGTTGAGATCAATCGCCACCTTGCCGGTCGCTTGCGCTGCATCGACGTGAAAGATGATGCCCTTGGCGCGGCAAATTTCGCCAATCGCCGGAATGTCCTGAATCACGCCGATCTCGTTGTTCACGTACATCACCGAGACCAGAATCGTGTCGGCGCGAATCGCCGCCTTCAATTTTTCCAGATCGAGCAAACCGTCCGGTTCCGGGTCGAGATACGTCACTTCAAAGCCCTGGCGCTCCAGCTCACGGCAGGTGTCGAGCACAGCCTTGTGCTCGATCGTCATGGTGATGATGTGTTTGCCTTTGCTCTTGTAAAAATTCGCCGCGCCCTTGATGGCGAGGTTGTCGGACTCGGTCGCGCCGGAAGTCCAGATGATTTCTTTCGCGTCCGCGCCGATCAACTTGGCAACGTTTTCGCGCGCCGTTTCGACCGCTTCTTCGGCCTTCCAGCCGTACATGTGCGAGCGCGACGCCGGGTTGCCGAAGTCTTCAAGGATGAAGTGCATCATCGTTTTGGCGACGCGCGGATCAACCGGCGTGGTGGCCGAGTTATCGAGGTAGATGGGGAATTTCATGACTGCGTTCCTTGAAGAATTCTTGGAGAGAGGATGCTGTTTGATTTAAGCGGGCATTGTGATTTAAGCGGGCATCGGTGTTCGCGCAGACGCCGACGCGCGGCCCGCCGCCGCAGCGGACAAGCCCTTGCTGCGCGTGACCATCACCCTTTGCCCCGTCGCGATACCCGCCGCACTGCCGGCCCGCGCCGCCTCGCGCTCACGCTGCTGGCGCACCAAATCAGCCAGCGACACCGAGTGCAAATAATCCTGCATTTTTTTGTTCAGCGTAGCCCACAAATCGTGCGTCATGCACTGGCCTTTTTGCTTGTTGTCGAGCAAACCACCACCGGTGCGACCCTGCTCATGACAATCTTTTTCGCCGCCGCACATGGTGGCGTCGAGCGGCTCATCGACCGCAGCGATGATGTCGGCCACCGACACCGTGTCGAGGGTACGCGCCATGTTGTAACCACCGCCCGGCCCGCGCACCGACTCGACAATATTGTGGCGGCGCAGCTTGCCGAACAGTTGTTCGAGGTAGGACAGTGAAATGCCCTGGCGCCCGCTGATCGCGGCAAGGGTGACCGGGCCGCTGGTATCGCGCAGCGCCAAATCAATCATCGCGGTGACGGCGAAGCGGCCTTTGGTGGTGAGTCGCATGGGGAGTCTTTCGGGGGCGGACGGAGCGGATTGAGCGGTGTGGCGGCTGATTTCGCCGTCTTCAAATTCACCACAAATCTAATTCCGAGCAATTGACTCAAGTATAGCCAATCCCGAACGATTTAGTCAACAATTTTTTAGTGCTGACACCGCCCAGACGATACGTGCGCATCGCCCCGCCGTTCCTCATCATTCGCCTTTCAAACCTTTTTCCTTCACCACTTTGCCCCAGCGCTCCTGATCGCGCCGCATCATCGCGGTCAACTGCGCACCGGGCAGGAAATTAATCGTCAGCCCTTGTTTTTCCAGTGTACTGACAATCTCGGGCTGCTTAACAATTTCGCCAAGCGCGGTGGTCAAGCGAGTCACAATCGCCGCAGGCGTTTTGGCTGGCGCATAAAACGCGTACCAAACTGCGGCATCCATCAACGGCCCCCCGGCTTGATCCATCGTCGGCACATCGGGCGCAACTGCCACGCGCTTCGGGTTGGCCACCGCCAACACCTTCAAACGCCCTTGCGCCGCCTGCGGCAACGCCGAATGCACCGGCATAAACATCGCCTCGACATCGCCGCCAATCAACCCAGTAATCGCGCCGGCCGAGCCGCGATACGGCACATGCAACATAAACGTGTTGGTGGAAAACTTCAGCATCTCACCGGAAAAATGCTGTGGCGTGCCGACGCCGGGCGACGAGTACGACAGCTTGCCCGGCTTATCTTTGAGCAGTTTGATGAACTCGCGCACATTATTGGCTGGCACGTTGTTGTTCACAACCAAGGCGAGATAGCCGTCGCTCACATTGGCAATCGGCGCGAAATCGCGATACGGGTCCCAACTCAAATCTTTGTAGAGCAGCGTGTTGAGCACGATCGGGCTGGCGGTGAGGAGAATCGTGTAGCCATCCGGCGGCGCCTTCGCCACCATCTCGGTGCCGATATTGCCGGCCGCGCCGGGACGGTTTTCGATGACGATGGATTGACCGAGTTTTTCGGTGAGCTTGGGCGCGAGAGTGCGGGCAATCGTGTCTTGCCCGGTGCCGGGCGTGTAAGGCACGATCAGTTTGATCGGGCGATTCGGCCATTCTTGCGCGGCGGCTGGCCAGGCTGCGCTTACCCCGGCGGCGAGCGAAGCTGCCATGAATACACGCCGGTTCATCGCCCGCTGATTCATTCGGTCCATCGCGCGCTGATTCATTCTGTTCATCGTGTTATCTCCCGATAAAAGTCAAAAGTCGAAATCAATGTAATTCCATCAAACTGCCAAAACCTGCCTTGCGGTCGTTGATGCCAGTGGCGCGCAACGCATGCCAATACGTCGCGGTGTTAATCGCTATGACCGGCTTGCCAAGAAACAGTTCGGCAGCGGCAGCGAGCCGAATCATCGACAGATTGGTGCCGACCTGCACTATCGCCTCCACATCATCACCGTCAAGTTGGCGAATCGCTTGGCGGCACATGTCGTCAGTGCTGTGCGCAATCTGCACCGGACTGGGTCGGCGCAGGCACAGGTCACGCACGACAGTGAAGCCGCAGTCTTGATAAAAGCGCCGCACCTGATCGTTCGCCACCGGGAAGTACGGCGAGAGAAACGCGATGCGTTTGACCTTGAGCGTATTCAACGCCGCTTCGGTCGCGAATGATCCGCACGACACACCCACGCCGGCGCGCGCCTGCATCATCGTCAAATATTTTTCGGCACCGGCGCGGCCATCCCAAAACGTTGCGGCGGACATGCCCATGACGAGGTAATCCATCTCGCAGCTTTTGAGCACATCGACGGCATCGAGCGTGGTCTGGTTAATGTTTTTCACCAGTTCCAAAAATCCGGCGTCGTCGGTCACCGGGTTATTCGGAATGATGATGCGGCTGTAATGATTGGTCACGCCCACCGGGCGCAGGTCGTCAAAATCTGGCTGCACGATGGTGTTGGTGGAAGGCCCGAGAGCGCCGAATTTTTTGCGGTATCCGAGATGATCTGGCATGAGGGTTCTT
>JAYVSR010000027.1:0-5961 GCA_043775155.1 Burkholderiales bacterium
CATCATTGTCACCACGCCGCGCATCACGTAGCCGACGCCAATCGTCACCATCACCACGGTGAACTGCGCCTGTCCCAGCACCGGGCGCAGCACAATGCGTTCGCACAGCATGCCAAACAGCGCCATTGCGATCAGCGCAACAATGATGCCGATCCAATACGGCATGCCCATCAAGGTGGTCGCGGTGTAGGCGAAAAAGCCGCCCAGCATCATCATGTCGCCCTGGGCAAAGTTGACCGTCTCGGTCGCTTTGTAGATCAGCACAAAGCCCAGCGCCACCAGCGCATAGACGCAGCCGATGGCGATGCCGCTTAAGGCTAACTGTAAAAACTGGGCCAATTTGTCTCCGTTGTCCGACCTTGTATGGTGTTGCGATATTGGAATGGCGGCGGACAAGGCGAAGACTACCGGTCAACCGCGAGCGCGTCAATCAAGCAGTGCAGCAAACGTGCGGGTACGTTGTCTCAAAGCCGGCCTGCGTGTGCTGCCGACACCGGCCTGCGTTTGCTCTTGCCATTTTTTGCCAAACTCGCTACGATGCATGCATGAGCACCATGAATATTTCCATGCCAGACGAGCTGAAGCGTTTCGTTGATGCGCGCATCGCATCGGACGGCTACGGCACCTCCAGCGAGTATGTCCGTGAGCTGATCCGGCGCGATCGCGAGCGCCTGCAATTTCGCCAATATCTGCAAGACGGAATGAATGCCAAGCCCGTAGGGCGCATGGACAGTGCCTATTTCGCGTCATTGCGCAAACGCGTGGCGGCAGGGCCGGGCAAAAAGGCTCGATGAAACCGGCGATCCGCTCGGCAATCGCGGAAGCGGATGTCCTGGCAGCGCTCGATTGGTATGCCGAAGAGGCGCCCCACATGGCGGGGCGGTTTGTCACGGCGCTCGAAAAAGCGGTGGCACGCATCGAGCGCAACCCGGGCATCGGCTCGCCGCGTTACGCGCACGAACTCAACATCCCGCGATTGCGTTTTTGGCCATTGGCGACATTTCCTTACGCGGTGTTTTACGTCGAGCATGAGAGCCATCTCGACGTGATCCGTGTGGTTCACATGAGTCGTGACATTCCGGGGACGTTGCGGGAAGACGAATAGAGGCCGGGGGATTTCACCAACGCTTGCCGGTGTTGAGCTGGCAGATAGGGATGCGCCGGGTGTCCGCCAGGCGCTGCGGGTGTCGTTATGATGCGTTCTGGCGCGTACCTCTCAAGCAAGCCGGAGCACACATGAGTTGGCAACCCGAACTCGACGAACTAAAAAAGCGCCAGACTCTGGCGCAACACATGGGCGGGCCGGAGAAGGTGGCGCGCCACAAAAACAACGGCAAGCTCACGGTGCGCGAGCGGATTGCGGCCTTGTGCGATGACGGCAGTTTCAAGGAGATTGGCTCTGCGAGCGGGTTTGCGGCCTATGACGCGGCGAATGAGTTGCAGTCGTTCACGCCGACGAACCAAATCATCGGGCGCGCAAGGATAGAAAAACGCACCGTCGCCATCTCTGCCGACGACTTCACCGTGCGCGGCGGCGCCAACGATGGCGGAGTGCGTGAGAAGCTGGTTTACGTCGAGAAAATGGCCAATCAGTTGCGCATTCCGCTGGTGCGTCTGGTCGATGGCACTGGCGGCGGCGGTTCGGTCAAAACGATTGAAGTGATCGGCCGCGCCTACGTGCCCGAGGTGCATGGCTGGGAATACGCGGTGATGAATCTCGCTACGGTGCCGGTGGTGGGCTTGGCGCTGGGGTCGGTCGCGGGTCTCGGCGCAGCGCGCGTGGCGAGCAGTCATTACTCGTTGATGGTCGAGGGCATTTCGCAAATCTTCGCGGCTGGGCCGCCGGTGGTGGCGAGGGCTTTTGCCAAGGCGGGCCAGAACGTCACCAAGGATGAACTCGGCGGCACGCAGATTCACGGAGGCAATGGCACGGTGGATGACGTCGTCGAGAGCGAAGCCGAAGCGTTCGCGCGCACGCGGCGGTTTCTCTCCTACCTGCCGTCGTCGGTCTACGAATTGCCTGCGCGCATCACACCAACTGACGACCCGCAACGCCGCGAGGAGAAACTCCTCTCCGCCATCCCGCGCGACCCAAAAAAGGTCTACCAAATGCGCCCGATCATTCAGGCGCTGGTGGATCAAGGCTCGTTTTTCGAGATCGGCAAGATGTGGGGCCGCGCCATCATCACCGGCTTTGCGCGCCTCGACGGCTGGCCGGTTGCGGTGGTGGCGAGCGACCCGTATCACTACGGCGGCGGCTGGACTGCGCGTGCGTCCGAAAAACTGGTGCGCTTTATCGACATGGCGCAAACCTTTCATCTGCCGGTGGTGCATCTGGTGGACATACCCGGTTTTCAGATCGGCGTCGAGGCCGAAGAAGCCGCAACCATCCGCTACGGCGCGCGCGCGATGGCGGCGGTGTATCAGGCGACAGTGCCGTGGTGCTCGATCATCGTGCGGCGCGCGTTCGGCGTCGCCGGGGCCGCGCACCAATCGACCGGGCGCTTCAACGTGCGCTACGCCTGGCCCTCGGGCGAATGGGGTTCGCTGCCGATTGCCGGCGGGCTGGAGGCAGCCTACAAAGCCGAGTTGGAAAAAGCGCCCGACCCCGCCGCCAAGCTTGCCGAAATCGAAGCGCGCTTAAAGCAATTCACTTCGCCGTTTCGCACCGCCGAGCAGTTTTTGATTGAAGAGATTATCGACCCGCGCGAAACGCGTGCGCTCTTGTGCGAGTTTGCGCATCTGGCTGCGCCGTTGCGTGCGGCGGGTGTTTCGTCATTCGGCATGCGACCGTAAGCTATGTTAGATTGCTTGGCATGACCACCCTCGAAGTTCAACGCCTGCTTGAGATGCCGCTCGGCGAGCGCATGCGCTTGATCGAAACGCTGTGGGACAGCGTGGCCGGAACGATGGAATCGTCGACCGATATTCCGCAATGGCACCGTGACGAAATTGAACGGCGGCTGGCGGCACATGACGGCGGGCAGGCAGCCCGCTCGTGGGACGAAGTCGAGAAGGACTTGCGCGCGCGCCTCGCATGAAGCTGCTGCTGCGCCGTCCGGCGCGGCTTGACGAGACGGTTCCCTTACGCGATTTACTATCTACCGGGAGCGCATGCGGTCGAGGTGATTGCCGTGTTGCACACGGCGCGCAACCCTGCACTTTGGCGGTCACGCCGGCAGATAAAGGCGTGAGAATGGCTCCCATCAACGTTTTTCGCTGTTTTCTTCTCGAAAGAACCAGATGAAACCTGTCACACTCATCATCGGCGCAGGCGATGCGTTAGGCGGTGCCATCGCCAAGCGCTTCGCACGCGGCGGCTACACCGTTTGCGTGACCCGTCGCAGCGTTGAAAAACTCGCCACGCTCAAAGCCGAGATCGAAGCTGAAGGTGGCGTCTGCCACGCGTTCGGCTCGGACGCGCGCGAAGAGGAGGAAGCCGTCAAACTCTTCGCGCAGATCGAAGCGGACATCGGCCCGATAGAAGTCTGCGTGTTCAACATCGGTGGCAACGTGCGCTTCGCCATCACCGAGATGACCGCGCGGGTCTACCGCAAGGTGTGGGAGATGTGCGCGTTTGGCGGCTTTCTCACCGGGCGCGAAGCGGCGCGGGTGATGCTGCCGCGCAAAAAAGGCACGATCCTCTTCACCGGTGCGACCGCCTCGTTGCGCGGCGGCGCAGGGTTTGCCGCGTTTGCTGGTGGCAAGCACGCGCTGCGCGCGCTGGCGCAGAGCATGGCGCGCGAGCTCGGGCCGCAGGGCATTCACGTCGGCCACGTGGTGATCGATGGTGCGATTGACACCGCCTTCATCCGCGACACGTTCCCCGAGCGCTATGCGTTGAAAGCGCAAGACGGCATCCTCAACCCGGATCACATTGCCGAAAATTATTGGCTGCTGCATTGCCAGCCGCGCGATGCCTGGACATTTGAGCTAGACCTGCGCCCCTGGACGGAAAAGTTCTAGGCGAGAAGTGGTAGGCTTGACCGATGTCTACACCATACGATCACGTGTCCTCCGCACCGGCTGCGCTTGTGCCCGCGGTGCCCGCACTAGCCGTGGCACCTGCGTTCAACGCCCATGCGCCGCTCGGAGAAACTGCGCTCGAAGCGCCAGTCAATCGCGGCGAAGAATTCCGCGACAAGCTGACCACGCAATCTGCGCGCAAGACGCTGACGCCGGAAGAACTCGCGCGGCTCACCCGTCTCTCCGCCGCGCACAGCATCTGGTCGCTCGCGCAAACCGCCGCGCTGTTGGCGCTGACGCTCGCACTCGGCCTTTACGCGTTCTCGATCTCGTTTTCGGCCACCAGCCCGAAACCTTTGGTGGGAGCGCCTCTCCTCGTTTTATCCATCGTGCTGATGGGCTGCTGGCAGCATTGGCTGGCGATCATTTCGCACGAGTCGACGCACTATCGCTTGTTTGAATCGCGCGCCGCCAACGATTGGGTGGGGCGCATCGCCGGCATGCTGATCGGCGTCTCCACCTTCGCCTACCGCATCACCCATCGCCTGCATCACAACCATCTGTACGAGAAGATCGACCCGGACATGGCGTTGATGGCCGGCTACCCGCGCGGCAAGCGCTATTTGTGGCTCAAGCTGCTGAAGGATATTTGTGGCTTTACCGCGTGGCGCAACTATTTATATTTTTTCGGCGCACCAGCGATGAACGCGCAAGCCGGTCTGAAAGTCGATCCGCTCGCCGACACCACCGCGCGCCTGCGCGAGTTGGCCTTGCGCGACCGCTGGATCGTCGTCGGCTTTCACATCGCCGTGCCGCTCGCCATGTTCGCCATCGGCTATGGCGTCGAGTACTTGGTGCTGTGGGTGCTGCCGGCGATCACCGTGCAGGCCTTCATTCTGCGTTTGCGCGCGGTGGCCGAGCATGGCGCACCGTCCGACACCTCGACTGCGCTGGGGGCCGCGCGCACCAACATTGAGATTCCGTTGTTAGTGCGCGCGGCGCTGTTTCCGCACAACGTCAACTACCACCTTGAGCATCATCTTTACCCTGCCGTGCCGCACTATCGCTTGCCCGAGTTGCATCGCATTCTGAAGGAGCGTGGTGTACTCGATGGTGCCGAGGTGCGCACTTTCCGCGACACCATGCGCCGGGTGTTTGCCGAGCGTGAGACCCGGGTGGCCGCAGCTTAGAATCCTTTTCAGTTCAACAAAAAAATCGCCGCCAGCACAGTTGCAGTGCAAGCGCGGCGTTTTTTATTCTCCGGGACAAAACATGCAAACGCTTCGCCTTGACTACGCCGCCGACGGCATCGTCACCCTCACTCTGGACGCACCCGGCCAGGCGGTCAACACCATGTCGCAAGACTGGGAGCGTGATTTCGCCGCAGCCGTTGCGGAAATCACCGCGAAGAAAGATGGCATCAAGGGCGTGATCATTGCGTCGGCGAAGAAAACCTTCTTCGCCGGCGCTGAGTTGAAAGACGTGCTCAAGCTCACCGCAGCCGATGCACCTGCGTGCTTTGAAATGGTCGAGCGCGTGAAGAAAATGTTTCGCGCGCTCGATACGCTGGGCCGGCCGGTGGTCGCGTGCATCAACGGTGCGGCGCTGGGCGGCGGATTTGAACTCACTCTGGCCGCGCACCACCGCATCGCGCTCGACAACCCGAAGATTCCGCTCGGCCTGCCTGAGGTCACGCTGGGCCTGTTGCCGGGCGCATCGGGCGTGACCAAACTGGTGCGCTTGCTTGGGCTGCAAGCGGCGTTTCCGCTGTTGATGGAAGGCAAGACCTTCAGCCCGCGCGAAGGCGTGGCGCTGGGCTTGATCGGCGAAGTGGCGGAAACGCCGGAAGAGATGTTTGCCAAGGCGCGCGCCTGGATTGCTGCGCACCCGGTGGCGATGCAGCCTTACGACGACCCGAAATACAAGATGCCCGGCGGCGGCGTCAATAGTCCGCACATAGCGCAAATGTTGGCGATGGCACCGGCGATGACGACC
>JAYVSR010000028.1:0-15819 GCA_043775155.1 Burkholderiales bacterium
CAACCCTGCGGCGGGTTGGCGGGTGATGGCAACTCGCCGCCGACTTTGATTGGATTGGTCTTGCCGTCTTGCTCGATGCGTGGCACCGCCGAGAGCAAGGCTTGCGTGTAAGGATGCTTGGGCGAACCCAACACCTCTTCGGCAGTACCCGACTCGACGATGCGCCCGAGATACATCACCGCCACATCGTGCGCGAGATATTCGACGACGCCGATGTTGTGGGTGATGAAAAGATACGAGACGCCGAGGCGCTGCTGCAAATCTTTCAGCAGGTTGAGAATTTGCGCTTGCACCGACACATCGAGTGCGCTGGTAGGCTCGTCGCAGACGATCAATTTCGGATTCACCGCGAGGGCGCGCGCAATCGCGATGCGCTGGCGCTGCCCGCCGGAGAATTCATGCGGATACTTGAAGCGTGAGTCGCCGGGCAGGCCGACGGTCTCCAGCCATTCGATCACTTTGGCCTCGCGTGCGGCGGCATTCCGCGCATCGTCCACCAGCGCGGTCAAGCCCTCACCGATGATCTCGCCGACGCGCATGCGCGGGTTGAGCGAGGCAAATGGGTCCTGGAACACGATCTGCATCGCGGCGCGGGTTTTGCGCAGTTCGCTGCCGGCGAGTGTGGTCAGTTCCTGGCCATTGAATTCGATCGACCCGCCGGTGACGGGAATCAGTTGCAGCAGGCCTTTGCCGACGGTGGTCTTGCCGCAGCCCGACTCGCCCACCAGCGCGAGCGTGCGGCCTGGGGCGATGTTGAGTGAGACGCCATCGACTGCCTTGACGTGACCGATGGTGCGTTTGAGTAGGCCTTTTTTTATCGGGAAGTGAACTTTCAAATCCTGCAAGGCCAGAAAGCCTTGTGTACCAACGGCTTCAGCTTGGTCAGTACCTAACATGCTTGGTGGGAGCGCCTCTCCGGCGATTGCCTGATTCGATTTATTGAGGTCCGATTTAATGGGGTCTGACCCCATTTCTTTTGCTTCTTTTGCGCCCGCTTTTGACTCAGGCTCTTGAGGACGAAACGACATTACGGTGGAGAGGTAGATCGAGTCGTCCCCGGTCTTGTCGAGCAGATGGCAGCGTGCGGTGTGGCTGGGCTCGCTCACGTACGCCGCCGGCGCTTCGGTGTGGCAGCGCGCATGCACATGCTCACAGCGGGCGGCGAAGCGGCAGCCTTTGAACTCGACGTGCAGGGGCGGCACGAAGCCAGGAATCGTGTCGAGCTTGCCGCCGCGCTTGGCGGCGCCGGGCAGTGACGCGAACAATTTTTTCGCGTAGGGGTGCAAGGGGTTGCGGAAAAATTCTTCGCGTGTGCCGGTCTCGATGATCTCGCCGGCGTACATCAGCGCAACGCGGTGCGCCATCCGTGCGACGACGCCGAGATCGTGTGTGATCAGCAAAATCGCCATGCCACGTTCGCGCTGCAATTGATCGAGCAGGTCGAGAATCTGCGACTGGATCGTCACGTCAAGCGCGGTAGTCGGCTCATCGGCGATCAGCACTTCCGGTTCGGCGGCGAGCGCGAGCGCGATCATCACGCGCTGCTTCATGCCGCCAGATAGCTGGAACGGATATTCGGTAAGACGCCGCTCCGGGTCGGGGATGCCAACGCGGTTCATCCAGTCGAGCGCGCGCGAGTGTGCGGCGGCGCGCGCGTCTGTGCCTTCGACGATGCGGTGGCGCAACAGCACTTCGACAATCTGCTCGCCGCAAGTCATTACCGGGTTGAGGCTGGTGCCCGGCTCCTGGAAGATCATGCCGATGCGCGCGCCGCGCACATCGCGCATCGAATACTCGGGCAGCGCGAGAACATTCTTGCCGTCGAGCACGACATCGCCACCGGCGATCCATGCGGCTTCTGGCAACAGACGCATGATCGACAAAGCCGTCATCGACTTGCCGCAGCCCGATTCACCGACGATGGCGAAGGTCTCGCCTGTGCGGATCTGCAAATCAACGCCGTCGAGCGGGCGCACTACCCCGGCGAGTGCGTCGATTCGGGTGTGCAGATCGCGCACGTCGAGCACGGTGGCTACGGTGTTGCCGGTGGCCGCGCCATTCGTGACAGGATTGTTCAGTACCGCGCTCATGCTTTGGCCTTCCGCAACAACGCGAGACGCGGCCGCTTCACCACCAGGCGCGGATCAAACGCATCGCGCACTGCATCAGCAAACAGATTCGCCGCCAGCACCAGCGTGAACATGAAAAAGAAACTCGCCGCCAGCGCCCACCAGACCATCGGGTCGCGCGACATCTCCAGCCGCGCGGCATTGATCATGCTGCCGAAGCTGTTCATCGCCGGGTCAACTCCGACGCCGACGTAGGACAACACCGCCTCGGTCAACACCATGCCGGAAAAATCCATCACCGCGCTGATGATCACGAGGTGCATCACATTCGGCAACAGATGCCGCACGATGATGCGAAAGTGCGAGACGCCGAACGCACGCGCGGCCTGCACGTATTCGAGCTCACGTAATTTCAAGGTCTCGCCACGCAGCAACCGGCACAGGCCAGTCCAGCTCATCACGCCGAGAATGAAGCACAGCGCCAGCAGACGAAAATCCGCGCGCTCCACCGCCGTCTGGAACAGTTGCGGATTCGCCTCGATATACACCTGCATCATCAGCACGCTCGCCGCAATCAACAGCACGCCGGGAATCGAGTTGAGCGTCGTGTAGATGTACTGAATCAGATCATCGACCCAGCCGCGCAGATAACCCGCCGCAATGCCGAGCAGCACACCGAGCGGCAGCATCACCAGCGTAGTGAGCGTGCCGATCATCAAAGCGGTGCGGATGCTCTTCAATGACAGATAGAACACGTCTTGCCCCACCTTGTCAGTGCCGAGCAGGTGATAGCGGCTGCCGAGCGTGATGGCGATGCCACCGAGCACGCACAGTGCCAGGAGCGTGATCAGAATGGCGCGCCATGGCGTGTCGGTTTCACCGCGCCAGGTGGCGCGCCAGGTCTGCGCAATGCCAGCGCCTGCTGTGCCGACTGCCCCGACTGTGCCGACTGTGCCGACTGTGCCGCAGCTGGCTACCGCCATCAAGACCAGTGCCAGCACGAGCCACACCACTAAGCCGATGACGCTACCGCGCGCAGTTTGAATCGCCAGATCGCGTGCGTGTTCAGTCTCAGGATTTTGCAAATGTCGCCCACCGCTGGCAAGGCGCGGATACTCACGCGTTTGTTTCCCGCCGGGCAACTCGACCGTTTCTTTGGAAAAACCATGCGTCGCCAGCGGCGCCGAATAGGTGCGTTCGCTCTTGCCAATCATCTTGCCGAGTGCCGCACCGGCGACGATATCGAGCGCCGATTTCACTTCCACCGAGAACGTCGCTTTCGCCGTACCCGCCCGGCTTTCGAGGATCGGGCGATAGTGCAATGAGTCGAGCAAGCCAATCAACGCAAAGGGAATCAGCACGGTGGCAGCCGCCATGCCCGCTGCGTTTTTGCGCACCTTGGCCCACGGCGCGCGCAAGTGCGCGTGGCGCGAAGCGAAGCGCGCATAAAAAATGCACACCACGACCAGCGCAAAAATCAGCAGGTCAGACCAAAGAAAGACGGGGGTGAAGTTCATGCCGGTTTCATTTCGCATTCACTCCAGGGTCACACGTGGATCAACCAGCGTGTACGAAATATCCGTCAGCACCAGCCCGATGATGTAAAGCACCGCGCCGATAAACACCATCGAGCGCATGATGCCAAAGTCCTGCGCGCCAATCGCCTCAATCGTGTAGCTGCCCAGACCGGGAATGCCGAAGAACGATTCGGTAATCAGGCTGCCCGCGAATAGCGAGGGAATCACCACCACCACGCCGGTGAGGATCGGGATCATGCCGTTCTTGAGCACGTGCCGGAACATCACGGTGAGCTCGGACAAACCCTTGGCGCGCGCGGTGCGCACATAGTCGCGCGACATTTCTTCGATGAAGATGGTGCGATACAAACGCGTCGAGCCGCCGATACTGGCGAACGCACCTATCGCCACCGGCAAGATCAAAAACTTGAACGCGTCCGGCCCGGGCGCAAAGCCCGACACCGGCACCAAATGCCAGAGCTTGGAGAAAATATACTGCCCGGCGATGATGAAATACAAACTCGAAATCGACATCATCGCGACACAAAACACCACACTCCAAAAATCAAAGCGGGTGGCGCGGAACAGTGCCAGCGCGAGCGCGAAACTGATATTGATACCGAGTCCGGCGAGAAACACTGGCACCGCCAACGCCAGTGATGCAGGCGCACGTGACTTGATTTCATAAGCAATGTCGCGCCCATCGTCAGCGCGGCCAAAGTCAAAGGCGAACATCGCCACCGATTTTTCGAAGTAGATCGTATCGGTCAGTTGCGCCAACCCGTCGCGCTGGCCGTTGAACAACAACGGTTTGTCGTAGCCGCGCTCGGCCTTCCACTTGGTAATCGCATCCGGCGTGACGCGCTTCGCGCCCAATTGCATGCGCGCAATGTCGTCCGGCGTATTGACCTTGAAGAACAGCCAAAACGTAAACAGGTTTACGCCGATCAAAATCAGGATCGCGTAGCCGAGGCGGCGGATGATGTAGGCGGTCATGCTGCTTTCTCCGCTGCCGTGTTTAGTGCCGCGTTTACAGCCACCGCACTCTCCGCTCGCCGCCACGCCCGCATCCCGAGCCACACCACGAGCGCAAACCCAATCACCAGCAACACAAATGGCCACACCACCGGGTGGTTCCATTCGGCGCGTTTTTGCGCGCGCATCGCGGTGTCGATGCGTTGATACTTGATGCCATTGCGTGCCATTTCATTCGGCTTGCTGTTACTCATCCAGGCGTGCGATAACCCATAGCTCTTCGGATGAAACGCCCAGATCCAAGGCGTATCACGCCATAAAATTTGCATCATCTTGTCCACCACACTTTGCCGCTCAGGGCCGTTCTCCATGTTCTTCATTTGCTCAAACAGCCGGTCAAATTCGGCATCCGCATAGTTCGATTTGTTTTCCCCTTGGGACTTGACCATCCCGTTCGGTCCATACAACAAGAACAAAAAATTCTCCGGGTCAGGATAATCGGCATTCCATCCGAGGTAAAACAATTGCGTGTTTCCCTTGGTGAGCTTCTCTTGAAACCGGTTGAAGTCGGAGCCGCGAATCTCCAGTTGCACGTCGATTTTGGCAAACTGCTTGCGGTACCAGTCGAACCTAGGCTTGTCGGCCGGGCTGCGCTCTACCGCGTCCAGATAAATTACCAGTGGCTGTCCGGTCTTGGCATCGCGCCCGCCTGGGTACCCGGCGTCGGCGAGGTGTTTTTTGGCGACTTCAATTGACTTGCGCTTCGGCTTGCCGTCGAGCCAATCGTAGTTAACCGGATTGATCGACTCTTTACCTTCAGTGAAACCGAATATGCCAGGCGGGATTGGCCCTTGCGCGGGTATGCCCCTGCCGTTGGCAAAAATGGAAATGAACTCCTCCCAATCGATCGCAAGCGACATCGCATAACGCAGCTTGCGCGACTTCTCGCTCGAACCGCCGACGATAGGGTCGAGCCAATTAAACGCGATGTAAGACGAACTGGGTGAAAGCGAAGTCTTGAGCTTGATGCCGCGCGCTTCCATTTCAGGCGTCAGACTGGTGTCGCCGTCCGCGCCAGACTTGATCGCCTGATCAAAGTTGTCTGAGGCAATGCCGGACTTGTCAAAATACCCCTGAAGAAATTTGTTCCAGTAGGGAATCTGCTCTTTTTCCCGCACAAATTCGATCCGGTCAATGAAGGGCAAGGGCTTGCCTGCATCCGCCAGAAGGCCCGCTTCTCTATCCCCTTTTTCACCCTCTGACGGATACGCCTCACCAAGCCAGTGTGGATTGCGCACCAGCGTAATCCGCGCATTCGGATTGTTTTCCGTCAACATGTAGGGGCCAGTGCCAACCGGCCACCAATCAAACGAAAAATTCTTCTCGGTCATACCGGGCTGAGAGTAAAACTCATCTGCCTCCCAAGGGATGGGCGCGAAAAATGTCATCGCCATCCAATAGAGAAACTGTGGATATTTGCCCGTGACCGTAACGCTAAACGTCGACGCGTCAATTATTTTTACGCCGCTTATGTCGAGTTTGCGTAAATCAATCCAAGCACCGCGTCCCCGCGCCTTGTCAGCCTTGCCGGCTTCCGCCTTCAGGGTGTCGCCATATTCCTTCAGGCCAACGATGTAGTCAGCCATATGGCTGAAGATCGGCGAGTTCACCCGCGGGTGCGCCAGGCGTTTGATTTCGTAAACGTAGTCGGCAGCAGTGAACTCACGCGTACCCGCGTCTGGAAAATCCGAGAACACGAATTTTTTCGCTATGACCTCGCGGCTTAATTTCCGGTTCGCCTCAACAAATGCAGGATGGGGTTGAAACCGCCCGCCTTTTTTAATCCGAAATTCATATCGGGTCGTGGCAATGTGTTCCGTTCTTGCATCGTCAGGCAGTGCGTTACCTTGCTTGTCAAAGTAACGGGGCGTTGGCATGTCCGCAGCCGTAGCCGGAATCAACTGATACGGCCGTTTGAAATAGTGATACTGAAACGGCGGCTCATAAATTTGCGCCAGAAACTCAGCCTCCACTTCGGTGTAAGACTGCGCTGGATCAAGATGCTTGGGGCGCTCGGTGAACGAGGTGTAAAGCGTGTTGTCGTTGGCACCGGAGGCGGGGTAGGGATCGTTCCAGATTTGGCCGCAGCCGGCGAGCAGAGCGGCGGCAATTGCGAGGTGCAGGATCAATTTGATCATGCTTGGAAGTTTAGCGGAACGCGCAGAAATTAAAATGAGCAGGAAATAGAAATCGGGTACGTTGCGTGGCTGCGCGGCCCTGCGAGGCTGGTTCGCTGCAAGGGGGCGTAGTTGCGCCATATATGGCATTTTTATTGATTATTGTGAATTTATATGCCATATTAGGCGTATGAAACAAGTTAAGTCCCCCACTCCACACGTTGGTCATCAGCTGCGTCAGGCGCGCAGCGCGCGCAACCTGACGCAGGCACAATTCGCTGCCGCGTCCGGCGTACCACTGCGTACGCTCATCCGTGTCGAGGCGGGCGACGAAAACGTCAAGCTCGGCACCTACCAACGCGCCGCCGACGCGCTCGGCTTCACCCTCACCTGCACATCAAAACGCCGGCCGACACTGGATGAACTCGACGCCCTTTACGGGGATGATGCCGATCTGGCGGATCGCAAAAAAGCGAAAAAATAATCATGGAGCGGATTCGCCTGCTGCATGTCAGCACCACGCAGGGCTATGCTGGGGTGCTGCTGAAGGACTCGCAACATCAGTTTGCCTACGACGCAGCGTTGGCGGTGGCCGCAGACGATGCACGCGCAATTTCGCTCACCATGCCGGTACGCGCCGCGCCGTGGCGTACCACCCCGATGCTGCCAGCGTTTCAAACTTCGCTGCCGGAAGGTTTTTTGCATGATCACATCCGCGAGCGCTTTGGCAAACTGTTCAAGATGGACGACATGGCGATGCTCGCTTTGTCTGGCGGCAATGCGATTGGGCGCTTGCGTGTAGCGCAGGAAAAAGACGCCGCACCGGCCGCACCCGCTGGCCTCGAAAGCCTGAAGGAAATTCTCGCCGATCAGGGTTCGCGCGACTTGTTTGAGTATCTGTGCGACAAATATTTGATCTCGACTTCAATTGCGGGTGTGCAGCCGAAAGTTGTTGTGCCGGTGGAGAGCGGCGCACGCAGCAACCCAACAGCGGCCAGCCGCGTCAAAGCCAGCCGCGTCAAAGCCAGCATTGGCGAGCGCTCTACCCTGCGCGCGCGCCAGATGATTGTCAAAGTCGATGGCGGTGAGTATCCGCACATCGCCGAGAACGAGTATCACTGTCTATCGATTGCCAAGCACTGCCCGGAATTGTTTCGCGTGCCAGCGTTTTCCCTCTCGCAAGACCGGCGGCGCCTGGCGGTCGAACGATTTGACCTGAATGACAACGGCTACCTCGGCTTTGAAGACATGGTGTCCTTGCAAGGTAAGGTGAATGACGGCAAATACGAAAGCTCATACGAGCGCATCGCACAAACCATCAAGGACAACTGCTCGCCGCTCCTCATACTCGACTCGCTGATGCGTTTCTTCACATCCGTCGTGCTGGCCGTTGCAGTGCGCAACGGCGACGCGCATCTGAAAAATTTCGGCCTGCTCTACACCAGCCCGGTCACGGACGACTGCGAGTTGTCTCCGCTGTTTGATCAAGTCTGCACAACGCTGTATTTACCCAAGGACATCATGGCCTTGAGTCTGAACCGCTCGCGCGCGTGGCCAGCGCGGGATGCTCTCATCACTTTTGGCTCAGAGACTTGTGGCGTCAAGCAGCCGGAACGCGTAATCGATGAAATTGTCGAGGCGGTGACCAGTTACCGGCCCGCGGTCAACGGCCCGGGATGGAAAGAAATGCGTCCGCTCCTGATCGCGGCGGCGGAATCGATTGGCAGCCAAAGCAGCTCGCGCCAGCGCAAGCGGCCCCGGCCAGCGCATTAAGCATCAGTGATAGTCCTCCTCGCGCTGATGCCGCACTGCCAATATCGTCACCATGCGGTCATTATCGATTTCAAACAGCGCGACATAGCCTGAATTTCCGAAGGGGATGATCAGTTCACGGAGCAGCGGATTTTCGCGCCGCGCCTTGCGGCAGGAGAACGGAGAAAACTTCAATAAGTCAAACCCGGCTTCAATGGCCTTCAGCGCGCGTTCCGCCGCGCCCAAATCTTTGATCAGCAGAAATTCGTAAAAACGCAGGAGGTCTTCATCAGCTTCAACGGTCAGGCGAACGCGATAGCGCGTCATGCGGCCCGCTTTGCCGGAGATTTTGCGGTCGCTCTTGCCCCTTGCCTTTCGGTTTGGGATTGTGCGGTGCCGGCCACAGATTCGCCCGCTCCACGCGCTCCGCTCAGGCGTTGCCTGAGTTTGCGCAGCGCCGCTTCCGCGCTGACGTACTTGCCGCTGCTCCGGGCGCGTTCACCGCTCACCAATCCGCGCTCAACAAACAAGTCACGCGCGCGCCGCGATTCGATCTGCTGTTCCACCGATGCCAGCACAAATGCTGACAGGGTCTCACCTTCTTCCAGCACCGCCTCTGCGCTGCGCCGCAAATCAGGGGTGACGCGCAACGGCGGAAAAGTGGTGGTACGCATGATGTCTCCTGAGGTTGGTTTCAATGTATCGCAATTGCGATGCATTGTAGACGACTTCATACTTAACGGCCAAAATGACTTTTCTGGCAAGCGAATGAAGAAACGTCCGTAGAATTCCGCCATGCGCCCCGCCCTTGTCTCATTCGCCCTAGGTTGCGCGTGGCTGCAATGGCAGGCGGCGCTGCCGCCGTGGTGGATGATCGGCTTGCTGGCGCTGGCGGCGGCCGGGCTGACCGCCCTGCCGCCTGCCACTGGTCTGCGCCACCACATCGCACTCGTCTCCGCCGCCGCCTGCCTCGGCGTGGCCTGGGCCGCCGGCCTCGCGCATTGGCGCTTGGCGGACGAGTTGCCGACCGCATGGGAAGGCCGCGATGTCGAAGTGATCGGCGTGATCAGTTCACTGCCACAACCATTCGAGCGCGGTGTGCGCTTTGAATTCAGCGTTGACACTACCCTCACCCCAGAGGCTCTTGTGCCGCAACGCTTGCAGCTTGCCTGGTATGGCGGATTTGGCGCGGGCGAGATTGATTCGGTGGCGCCGGTGCATGCAGGCGAGCGTTGGCGTCTCACGGTGCGGTTGAAGAAACCACATGGCAACGCCAACCCGCATTTGTTTGACTACGAGGCGTTCTTGCTCGAACGCGGCATTCGCGCCACCGGCTATGTGCGGCCTGCCGCGCGCAAGGGTGGCAACGGCGGCAGCACTGGGGTGAGCAACGGCGTCAGCAACGTGCGGCTCGCCCCCTTCGTCTGGACCCCCGGCACCGTCGTCGATCGCACCCGCGAACGCATTCGCGACCGCCTCACCGCAGCACTCGACGGCGCGCCCTACGCCGGCGTGATCATCGCCCTCACAGTTGGCGATCAGCGCGCGATTGACAGCGACGACTGGCAGCTCTTCACCCGCACCGGCGTTGGTCACTTGATGAGCATTTCGGGCCTGCACGTGACGATGATCGCCAGCCTCGCGGCGTGGATCGTAATGGCGTTATGGCGGCGTTCAGAGACCTTGATGCTCTGGCTACCTGCCCCGAAAGCCGCTGCTGGAGCGGGTTTCGGGGCTGCGCTCGTCTATTGCTTGCTGGCTGGCTTCGGCGTGCCGGCCCAGCGCACGCTCTACATGCTCGGGGTGGCAGCATGGGCGTTGTGGCGCGGCTGGTTCGGTTCCGGCTCGCGCGTGCTGGCGATTGCGCTGGGGATCGTCTGCGTGCTTGACCCGTGGGCACCGTTGTCGGCGGGCTTCTGGCTGTCATTCGGCGCGGTGGCCTTGCTGCTGGTGGTGGGCAACACGCGGCACGCCAACACGCATTGGTTCAGTGCAGCGGTGCGCGCGCAACTGGCGATCACGCTCGGCCTCACACCGCTGACGCTGGCGTTGTTTAACCAAGTCTCGCTCGCCGGACCGCTGGCGAATGCGCTGGCGATTCCGGTGGTGAGTTTCATCGTCACGCCGCTGGCGCTGTTCGCGGCGGTGATTCCGGTCGACGCGATTGCCCATGCGGCGCACTGGGTAATGGAGTGGCTGATGCGCTACCTCGACTGGCTCGGCAGTTTCGAGTGGGCGGTATGGCAGCGCGCCGCACCGCCGCTATGGGCGATCGTGCTGGCGATTGCTGGCTCGCTCTGGTGTTTGATCCCGTGGCCGCTGGCGTGGCGCTTGCAAGGGGTGGCGTGGATGCTGCCACTGCTGTTATTGCCTGCGCCGAAACCAGCCGATGGCGACTTGTGGCTCACCGTGCTCGATGTCGGCCAAGGCCTCGCCATCGTTGCGCGCAGCCGCGAGCACACCCTGCTCTACGACACCGGGCCGCGCTATTCGCCCGAGGCCGATAGCGGCAACCGCGTGGTGCTGCCTTACTTACGCGCCACCGGGGTGAATCGGCTCGACGGCATGATCGTCACGCACGACGACATTGATCACTCGGGCGGCGCGCTGTCGGTGTTGCAGGGCATACCGGTTGATTGGCTGGCGTCGCCGTTGGCGGCTACGCACCCGGTGGTGCAGGCGGCGTCGCACTCGAAGCGCTGCATCGCCGGTGAAAAGTGGACGTGGGAGGGCGTGCATTTCGAGACCCTGCATCCGCGCGCCGATGACTACGCGCGCCTCGACGCGGACAATCTGGCGAGTGCAGCAGGTGGGGGAACAGGTGTGGCGACAAGCAACGCAACAAGAACCAGCGGCGCGCGCAAGAACGCGCTCAAAGACAACGCCACTTGTTGCGTGTTACGCGTGACGGCGCATGGCCGCAGCGTACTGCTATCGGCCGACATCGAGGCAGACGTGGAGAGCCAATTGGTCAGCAGCGGCGCGCCGCTCAAGAGCGACGTGCTGATCGCGCCGCATCACGGCAGCAAAACCTCATCGACGCCGGCCTTCCTCGCGGCAGTCAAACCGGACACCATCGTCATCCCGGTCGGCTACCGCAACCGCTTTCGCCACCCCGCGCCAGAGGTGTGGGCGCGCTACACCGATAGCGGCGCGCAACTATTGCGCACCGACGCGCTGGGCGCGGTGACGCTGCGCTTCACGCCGGAGGGCATCGTCAGCTCGGCGCAACGCACCGAGCAGCCGCGCTATTGGCACCAGCGCTAAAATCAACCACCTCACCTCGTCAAAACCGTTGTCCAGAGCCATTCTTGCGCCGTCGACCGGCCAGAACCTTTGGTAGACAAGCCTCTCCAGCGACCTCCAATGCAAGAAAATTCCCCCACGCCGGGCCAGTCTCACGTCAACCTGCCGCGCGCGTTTTTGTTTTTGATCGGCGCGCACATCATGTTCAGCCTGCTCGACGCCACTGGCAAAACGCTGGCTTCAGAGATGGGGGTGCCGCTGATTGCGCTGGTGCGCCACAGCTTGCACGCGCTGGTAATGCTGCTGTTCTTTTTTCCGCTGATGGGGCGCGACGTGTGGCGCAACCTGACGCGCACCCAGCGGCCCGGCCTGCAACTGCTGCGCGGCTGCCTGCTGGCCGGTTTCACGTTTTGTTTTTTCACCGGCTTGCGCTATGTGCCGCAGGCTGAAGCGACGTCGATCCTGTTCCTCACGCCGTTCTTCGTGATGATCCTGGCCGGGCCGCTGCTGGGTGAAAAAGTGACGTGGATCCGCTGGACCGGCGCGGCGCTCGGTTTCGCGGGAATGTTGATCATCGTCCGTCCGGGCAACAACCTGGCACCCATCGGGGTGATGTTTATATTGCTCACGGTAGTGTGCAGCATCGGCTTTCAGATTCTCACGCGCAAGCTGGCGGGGATCGACAACTCGATCGCGACTATTTTCATCGCGTCATTGATCGGCACAACTGCCTCTACGCTGGCGTTGCCATTGCAAGAGATGTGGGGCGGTTGGCCAAGTGGATTGACCAACACGCAAATTCTGCTGCTGTTGTCGTCCGGCATCACCGGCTCGATCAGCCAATGGTGTTTGATTCGCGCTTACTACTGGTCGTCAGCGTCGTTCATCGCCACACTGGTGTTTTTGCAAATCGTCTGGGCCACGCTGTCGGGCTGGTTCTTCTTTGGCCAGTTGCCCGATGCGCTGACGTTTCTTGGCATGGGCATAATTTGCGTCACCGGGGTGAGCGTGATGCTGATTGAGCAGCGGCGCGCGGTCTGACGATCACAATCTGAGCATCCCGCGCCAAAGTTCAAGCGCTGAAGTTCAATCGCTGAAGTTCAATCGTTGAAAGTCACGCACCGAACTTCAAGCCGCCTCTTTCTCCTGCTCGGCTGCCGCCAACGATTCGAGCGCTTGATCGACCAGTGGCACGTCAGCTCCCGGCTTGGTCGCCACGCCTTGGCGAAACAAGACATTCAACTGCTCCACCGCGATTTGGCGCATCTTGCCGCGCCCGATGAACAGATAAAACGTTTGCCGCGGGCTGATCCAGGCGAGGCGGCAACGATCGATTTCGACGCCGTCAGCAAACTCGACCAGATCACCCTTGACCAACACGGCCACCTGGCGCGCCCAGGCATCGCCCGGCGCTCGCACTGGCTCAGGCGCACGGCGCATCGCCTCTTGCGCAGTCGGCCGCTGCGGCACCACTGTGTCAGCGGGCGCGACTTTAGCGGCGGCAATCGCGGCGGTGTGCGCCTGCATGAGCGAGGCGAAGAACGGCTGGCGTGACGCGTCCGGCATGCCGGTAGTACGAATCCCGCGCATCAGGCCGCGCACCATGCCCGGCAGCAAGGCTGCCAACGCCTGCACGTCGCTGCATTTTTTCGGCTCGACACTCCAGATTAAATCGGAGGCGATCACCAGTTGCGTCTTAACGCTGTCTTCTTCCTGGCCGGTCGCCAGATCGGCGCGTTGGATCGCATGCACCCACCAGTGATCCAAAAACTCGCGAATGAACACCGGCGTGGCCGGCAGCAAGCGCGCTGCGAGATCAGCGCGCGCCGAGGCCAGTGCGTTATCGGCCATTTCAGTTGCCGCAAGCTCGGCGGCAGGCCCGGCGGCCACTGCCGTACCCTGCTGCCGAGCGTCAGCGGCCAGGCGGTCGAGCTTGCCGATGGCGTCTTCAAACACTGCGCAATCGTCTTTGAAATGCACGCACAGATCGTCAGCGATCTGGCGCATCGATTGAATCACCGCGCCTTCGGCGTCGCAGTCGATCAACGGGTCAGCACCGGCTTCGGCCATGCGGTCGAGTAGCCGGCGCATCGGGTGCTCGCGGCGGGCGAAAAAACTGCGATCAAGCAGTGCTGCTTTGACCGCGACGATTTGCAGGCGCGAAATCACGCCCTTGACCGTCTCGGGCAAGCGCGGTGTGGCAAACAAAAAGTCGAACACCATCGCCACCAGCTCGACCGTCAGGCGGTCGAGCGGCGTGCCATGTGGCGTCAACATCTGGCCGGCCTGATGCAAGTAGCCCGGCGCGACTGCCCGCGCCTCATCGCCCAAATTGGCGGCGCTTTGCAGCTGCGCCAGCGACTGCATCATCGCGGCGCTCACCTGCACTGCACCGGGACCGGCCGGGAAGCGCGCGGCGTCGCCAAACATGCCGAACGCTTCGACTCGTGCAGCCGCGCGGCCCTGCGCCAAGCCGTTTAGCAATTGATTCAACGCGGCCGGCTCGTTGCCAACGCTGCCGCCCAACCAGCCGCTGCGGGCGGGCGTTGCCTCGACGCCGCCTGCGTTGAGCAGGCCATTGCGACCCGTGTTGCCCATCGCGCCAGCCGCTCCCGCACTCAAGGTAGACATCCGCTGTGACTGCTGCAACTGAGCGTTGCGCGCAGTCGCGCCCATCGGGTCGCTCGCGGTTTTGACGTTGTGCTTGATGCGCGGCAGCACCTGATGGGCGACCAGGTTTTCGTTCACCGCGTGATACACATCGCTGATCGAGTCACGCAAATAAGGCTGAAACGCCGACAGCAACGCATGCTTGGCCGCATTGTTGACGGGGATGTGGTTGCAGGCCAGACGCAGGGCTTCAAAAATCAGCTCGGGACCGAGGGGATTGTCAGCATCGTCGAGGTCTTCGCGTTGCATCAGGTGGCCGAGGCGGGCGCGGATGCCGAGCATCTCGTCGTTGTCTGCTCCCTTGCGCACGCCTTTGGCAAGACGGTCAATTGCGATGCCGTTTTCCATTTTTGAGTCCGACACCAACGTCAATTCAATCCCGCCCCAAGCGCTCGATGCAGGTTCTGGTGTCTTCGGCCCGGTGCCGAGCTTTTTCGCGTAGAGGTCAGCGAAACAATCATCGAAGCGCTGCACGATCGCTCCGCGATGCTCGCGCACCCGCGTCATGGCGTCGAGATACATCGCCTGTTCCTCGCGCTGCTGCGATTTATTCGCCAACGCAAACAAGTCTTCGTCGATGCGCGCGAGCGCGTTGGTGATGACGCCGCCGAGCTGGGTACGCGCAATCGTGCCGCACTGGTCAAGCAGATTGCCTGAAGGGGTTGCCATGATCTTTTCCGTGAATGACGTTGACATAACAAAGTATGCCGATGTCATTCGCAAATGCGAGTGACTTAATGCACAAAAATACAAAATATTTTTGTGATGTTCGTCACATCGAGTGCGCGTCGCAGCCGGGATCAGCGCTGAGTGGCGGGCCGGCAATCACCCGGTATGGGTATCGGTGCCGGTGCAGGTGCCGCAACAGAAAAATCGCGGCTGGTCAGCGTTTTCAAAAACACCACGACATCGTCAATCTCGCCCTCGGACAAGCGCAAGGGCTTGAGCAAGGCCTCGCCATCTTGATGCAAGCGATCCACGGAAAGCTCGGAGTAATGCCGCACCGCATCGCGCAATGTCGCGACGCTGCCGCCATGCATGTAGGGCGCGGTGAGTTCGACGTTGCGCAACGATGGCACCTTGAACTGGCCATAGGTGCTGTGGTTTTGCGCGACATGGCGGGTGCGGCTGGCCGAGGCGCGAGACCCATCATCGCTGAACGCGCCCAAGCGGTTGTACTTGTCGCGCTTGACGATGCCGATGCCGCCGTGACGGCCGGAGTCCACCCGCCCCGGTGCAGCAAGATAGGGGATGCCAATGTCGTGAAACTCGCCGTTGGAAAAATTCGGCCCAAAGTGGCACACACTGCACTGGCCGCGCCCAGTGAAAAGCGCTAGACCGCGCCGCGCGGCGGCCGGGTAGCGAGCGGCGGCGCTGGCGTCGCTGCGGGCCAAGGCGTCGTGCAATTGATCA
>JAYVSR010000029.1:0-8000 GCA_043775155.1 Burkholderiales bacterium
TTTGATCAATGAACGTTCAGACAGCGAGAGTTGTTGATATGTTTTTGCCATGCAACATTTTTCCATGAAAAAACGTTGCACTTGGAGTTCGAGCGCGCCTTTGTTAAGCGCGAGGCTATCCTGAGCCATCATTGCCAATAATTTGTGCTCGCTGTCATGAAACATCTGTTCCATACCGTTTTTGCTGCTGCTGCGATCCTGTCCTGCACCGGGCAATCTGCGGGGCAATCCATCGCAGATTCGGCGGTTCTTCCGGTTGCGCCGTCGACAGTGCTATGGGTAGATTCGGCCGCGCCAGCCGCTTCGGTCGTGCGCCACTTTGGCTGGCTCGAGTCCGGCCTTGCAGCAAACCGCGTGTCAGTGCGCTGGGCGGATGACGGCAAGCTCGACTTTGCCAGCGCGGATGGCGCGGTAGCGCTCAAGGCGCGCGCCTGAATCCCGCAGGTTACTTACCCAGCCCGCCCCACTGCCCCACCGTCTCTATTTTTTCGTAGTCGTCATTTTTTGCGTTTTTTCAAGACTTGATTCCTGATACTGCGCAAATTTTCCGGTGTTCGCGGTGAGGCCACCGGTCAGCAATTTTTGGGTGCGCGCATTGCCAGACTTGTCGGTAGCCGGTGCGCCCGCTGGTGTCAACGGCGCATAGGCGGCGCGCTGGTAATCGCCGGTCGCCTCGTTGATCGCGCCGATGCGCACGCGCAATAGCCCGAGCGCCAGCGGCACGTCGAGAATCAGTCCGGCTTTCAGCACACCTGCGGCAGTGATCAATTGCCCGTCAGCCTGATCTTCGTCATCGGCGCGCACCACGATCGCACACTGGAAATATTCGAGAAATTCGTGGCTGCTGGCGCGCTCCATCTCCCACGGTGATGCGGTCTTGCGATCCTGACGGTGAAACCACAACAGTTGCGGGCGCCGCGTCAGCAATTGAACGCCAAGGTGTAACTCCTCGCCCTGCACCGCGATGCGCCGCACCACCCCGACGACCCAGTCCGGTTTGCCGTCGGGCTGGACGCCAATCAGCGCACCCAGGGCCGCAGCGCGCGCGTTACCGCTGTGTACCGCCAGGCCAATGCCACCACTGCTCGAATCGAGCACGCGTGCGCTGAACTGGCGCGCGGACGGTTTTTTGGCGCGCTGTGCTGCCTGCTCTTCGTCGTCGAGTTGAATCCGCAAATCGCTTCCGGCCTTGGCGGCTGCGGCGCGGTTCCATGTCCCTTGGTCAAACAGTGGCAGCACTGCGCTCACGGTACCAAAGCCGCACAGTACGCGTGCGGTAGCGGATACCAATTGGCGCGCGGCGCGCCGGGCCGGCGGGTTCGGCCCCCAATGGTCGAGCAGGCGCTGCACCATGCTGCGTCGCTCGCCGAGGGTGAAGTGTCCGCTGAACACGGTGTCAGGATCGTTGGCGTCGGCCCCAGCGTCGCGCTCCAGCAAACCGTGCAGACGCGGCAGGCAGTTGGCAGTATTCAGATAGAGAAAGTGCGGCTCGATGGTCTCGACGCGCGACAGGCGCACCGGCTGGCTCACGCCCGCTGGCTGCACCACATAAACGACACCGTCGAGGCGGGTGGGCTCCAACTGTGCCGCGTTGCCAGTCTGCCCGGCGATGCGGAACACCAGCTCGATTTCGCGTGTCGTCAGCGCCGCCAAATCGGCCATCTCCAAGAGATGCAGGCGGACATACTCCTGCTTGATCGAGCTGTGAAAGCGGCTGCCGGGAAACACCGCCAGCGTGGTGCGCGACTGCTGGCGCGCCTCTGCGGTGGCGTACAGCGTGTGCAAATGGTGCCAGATGATCTCGGCCTCGGGCCGTTGCAGCATGCGCGCCAGCGTCAGGCGGCGCGCCAGCCAGCGTGCCTGACGCAGCCCGAGCAGCGCCCAGTTGGCCTCGACCCACGCTGATTTGCGGGTGCGGCCATCGGCGTCGCTATACAGTGCCAGCCGGTAGCCTTCGGCGAACTCGGTCGCACTGTCGAACAAGGCCCGCAGAATGGCCGGGTTGCCGCGACCGGCCGGCCCGGCCCGGCCACCGCCGGGCGTGAGATACAACTCGCCCAGCTCGCGCCAGAACGGGCGCGCCGACTCGTCGAGCAGCATCAGCACCCGCGCGCGGCGGCCAGCGGTGAAGTCTTCCGACAGGTTTATGGAGGTGGCCCAGTGGGTCAACTCGGCGAGTGCGGCGGGCGCGTCATCGGCAGGCAGATCAGCCAGCAGCGTGCGCGCCGCCGCTTCGTTTTCCATCGGATGATCGGGTTTGCGCTCAAATGCCAGCGCACGAAACCGCGACAGATCGAACAAGCCCATGCCGGCCTCCCTGTTAAAAGCTGCGCGTCAAGCGGGCATTCTATGCCGCCGACATCAGTCGGGCCGCAGCCCGCTCCACCGCTGCACCAGCCCTTCAGTCTCGATGCCAAACAAATCGAGCATCCGCCCGACTGCGTGATTGACCAGATCGTCTACCGACGCCCCGGGTTGATACAGCGCCGGCACCGGCGGAAAAATCACGCCGCCCATTTCGGTGACAGCCGTCATGTTGCGCAGGTGTGCAAGATTGAGCGGGGTTTCACGCGTCACCAGCACGAGGCGGCGGCGTTCTTTCAGGATCACGTCGGCCGCGCGGGAAATCAGGTTGTCGGAGAACGCGTGCGCGACCGAGGCCAAGGTTTTCATCGAGCACGGTGCGACGATCATGCCGTGTGTGATGAAGGAGCCGCTGGCGATGGCCGCGCCGATGTCGCGATTGTCGTAGACCACATCGGCCAGTGCCTCGACCTGTTTCTTCGATAACGACAACTCGTGTTGCGCGTTCAGCGCGCCGGCGTTCGAGATCACCACGTGGGTTTCCCAGTCTTCGACCGTGCGCATCGCTTCGAGCAGACGCACACCGTAGAGACTTCCGGAGGCACCGGTGATGGCGACGATCAAGCGTTTTTTGGCGGGCGTAGACATGCGGACGATTGTGCCACGGGCGCATGGGGCAGGTCGGCGTGTCGAGTGACGCCATGTAAGATTGCAGCGACTCAAAACATGACGCCGTAACGGGCGCAAACCAGTCAGGAGAATCAACCATGAGTGATATTGCATACATGAGCGCCGTGCAATTGGCGGCGGCGTTTCGCAACAAGACCCTATCGCCGGTTGAAGCCACGCGCGCTACCCTGGAGCGGATCGATAGACTCAACCCATCGATCAACGCGTTCTGTCATGTCGCTCACGACAGCGCGCTCGCAGATGCGCGCGCATCAGAGGCGCGCTGGTCGGCGTGCGCACCGCTGTCACCGCTCGATGGCGTGCCGGCAGGCATCAAAGACTTGCTCGTGACTAACGGCATGCCAACCATGCGTGGCTCGAAGACCGTTGGTGCAAGCGCTCCTTGGCCCGATGACGCCCCTGCCGTCGCGCGCTTGCGCGAAGCCGGCGCTGTGATTTTTGGCAAAACCTGCACGCCGGAGTGGGGCTGGAAAGGTGTGACCGATTCGCCGCTCACCGGCATCACGCGCAATCCGTGGAACCCCGCAATGACACCTGGCGGATCGTCCGGTGGCGCGAGCGCCGCTCTGGCAGCGGGTCTTGGGCCATTGCACATCGGCACTGATGGCGGTGGCTCGATCCGGATTCCGAATTCTTTCACCGCGACCACCGGCATCAAGGCGCACTTCGGCCGGGTGCCGGCCTGGCCGCTATCGCCGATGGGTACCGTCGCGCACGTCGGGCCGATGACGCGCGACATTGCGGATTGCGCGCTGTTGCTTAACGCCATCACCCAGCCGGACGCGCGAGATTGGTCATCTTTGCCGCCGCATGATAAAGATTGGAGTGCCGGGCTGGAGAGCGGCATTCAAGGGCTGCGCATCGCCTACAGCCCGCGACTGGGCTATGTGAAATACGTTCACCCGGAGGTCGAAGCCGCCGTGAAACAAGCAGTGCAGTGCTTCGTTGATCTGGGCGCAAACGTTGAGGCGCGTGACCCCGGCTTTGCCGATTGTGGCCCGCTGTTTGCGACTCACTGGTTTGCCACCGCGCGCAATACCTTCGGCAAACTGCCGCCGGAAAAATTTAAATTGATGGACCCCGGTCTGCAAGCGACGTGCGAGTACGCCGCGCGCTACACCATCGCCGATTTTCTCGACTATCAATCGGCGCGGGTGCAAGTGGGAGAGACGATGAAGCGCTTCAACACCGAGTTCGATTTGTTGGTCACGCCGGCACTCGCCTTGCCCGCTTTTGAAGTGGGCCGCGTCGCTCCCGACATGCCCGCTGGCGTCACCTCGACACCGGAAGACTGGACCTGGTGGACACCATTCTCTTATCCGTTCAACCTGACGCAACAGCCCGCGCTATCGGTGCATTGCGGCTTTACCCAAAGTGGTTTACCGATTGGCCTGCAGATCGTTGCGCCCGCGTATCGCGAGGACCTTGCGCTCAAAGCGGCGCGCGCGTTCGAGCTGGCGCGCGGGCCGATTGTGTGGCCGACTTTGTGAAGAGTTGACTAGTGCGGCGCCGATGCCGCCGCACTGCCCACATCACGTTTGGCCTGCACCTCCGCCAGCCGCTCGACCACATGACGCGTCATCCCCAGCGCCAACTCATGCTCACCCATAAACACCGCCGCCGCACTCTCCCGGCGCAGCAGCGCCGACTCTTCATCGCTGTGGGTGCGAATCACGATCTGAATGCCGGGGTTGAGCGTCTGCGCAATCTCCATCATCTGCCGCACATGAAACGTATCGGGGATAGCGATCACCAACACGCCGGCGCGAGCAATGTGCGCCTGAATCAACACCGCCGGCTCTGACGCGTTGCCAAACACCGCAGGCAGCGACAGCCGACGCAGTTCATCGATGATCTCGCGATTCTCATCCGCCACCACCACCGCCACGCCGCGTGCGCGTAGCGCTTCGCCGATGCGCCGCCCGACCCGGCCATAGCCGACCAACACCACTTGCCCGGTGAGCAGCTTGTGATCTACCGTCATCGGCAATTCAGCCAGTGGATCATTCGGCTGCTCCAGCGCGCGCGCCAGGCTGGAGCGTGAGCGGATCCAGGTTTGCAGCGGTTCAATCGCGCGAAACACCAGCGGGTTGAGCGCAATCGAGATAATCGACGCCGCCAGCACCAGTTGCTGCCCCTCGACCGGCAGCAACCCGAGCGTGAGACCCAACCCCGCCAAGATGAACGAGAACTCGCCCACTTGCGCCAGACTCGCCGCCACCGTCAGCGCCGTGTTGAGCGGGTAGCGCGCGACGATGACGATCAAAAACGCCGCGAGCGGATTGCCCACCACCACAATCGCTGTGACCACCAGCACATCGAGCGGTTGGCGCAACACGATCTGCGGGTCGAGCAGCATGCCGACTGAGACAAAAAACAATACCGAAAACGCGTCGCGCAGTGGCAGCGACTGCTCCGCCGCGCGCTGACTCAACGCCGACTCGCCCATCACCATGCCGGCAAAAAAAGCGCCGAGCGCGAACGACACGCCAAACAACTGCGCCGAGCCAAATGCGATGCCGACCGCCACCGCGATCACGCATAGCGTGAACAGTTCGCGCGAGCCGGTGCGCGCCACCTGCCAGAGAAACCACGGAAACACGCGGCGGCCCACCACCAGCATCAGCGCGACAAACAAGGCCACTTGCCCCAGCGTGAATGCCAGCGTCGTCAGCACACTGCTGCCCGGCGCTGCCGCAGCCAGCTTGCCTGGGTTGCCGCCGAGCCAACCCGCGAGCGGCGGCAGCAGCACCAGCACCAGCACCATCGCGATGTCCTGCACCACCAGCCAGCCGGTGGCGATGTGGCCGTTGACTGACTGCAACAAGCCGCGGCTCTCCAACTGGCGCAGCACCACCACTGTGCTCGCTACCGACAGCGTCAGGCCAAACACCAGCGCGGCACCGGCGCTCCAGCCCCACAACAAGGCGACGCCACCGCCGAGCGCAGTGGCCAGCGCCACCTGCGCCAGCGCGCCTGGCAGCACCAGCCGCCGCACCGTCATCAAATCGTCGAGCGAAAAATGCAGGCCGATGCCGAACATCAGCAGCATCACGCCGATCTCGGCGAGCTGCTGCGCCAGCGCGATGTCGGCGAACAGCAACGGCGTGGCCGGGCCGAGCATAATGCCGGCCGCAAGATAACCCACCAGCGCCGGTAGTTTCAGGCGTACCGCAGCAAAGCCTAAGATCAAGGCCAGCCCGAGGCACGAGGCGACGGTGGTGATGAGTGAAACGTTGTGCGGCATGTCGAGTGGCGCGATGTGGGCGGCGGAGCGGGCAGGGTGGGCAGGGGCGGTGGCAGCAGGATGCAGCAAATATAGCAGTGCGTCTCCCCGGCCCGTTTCGGCAGTCGATTTGTTAAGCTAGCAGATCAAGACTTTTATCCTGAGGAGAAGTTCATGAAATTGCACCAAACATTGGCTACTGTGGCTGCGGCGCTCGTTGCGGGTGCGGCACTGTTTGCCACCGGCGCGCAGGCGCAGAGCGTGCTCAAGGTGATCCCGCATTCGAACCTGTCGATCCTCGACCCGATCTGGACCACCCAGTACATGGCGCGCAATCACGGCTACATGATCTACGACACCCTGTTCGGCACCGACGAAAAAGGCCAGATCAAACCGCAGATGGTTGAGTCGTGGGAAGTAAGCCCCGACAACCGGCTGTGGACATTCAAGCTGCGCAAAGGTTTGGAATTTCACGACGGCAAGCCGGTCACCGGCGAGGACGTGACAGCGTCTCTCTCACGCTGGGGCAAGCGCGATGCGATGGGGCAGAAGCTTTTCACCTTCGTGGCGCGGATGGACTCACCCACCCCCGATACCTTCCGCATTTTCCTCGGCGAAGCCTGCGGCATCATGCTCGACGCGCTCGGCAAGCCGTCGTCGAACGTGCCGTTCATCATGCCCAAGCGCGTCGCCGATACACCGGCCGACAAGCAGATCGAGGACTACACCGGCTCCGGCCCGTATGTTTTCAAGCGCGACGAATTTAAGCCCGGCGACAAGGCGGTCTATACCAAGAACGCCAAGTACGTGCCGCGCAAAGAAGCCGCTTCCGGCTCCACCGGCGGAAAGAATGTTTATGTTGATCGCGTCGAGTGGAACCTCGCGCTGCGTGACGCCCAAGCCCAGGTCAATGCGCTCTCGAAGGGCGAAGTAGACATCATCGAACAACCGGCGTTTGAGTCGTATGCGGCGCTGGCGAAAGACCCGAACGTCGCCATCATCAACGGCAACAATCTTGGCTTTCAATACATGGTGCGCTTCAACCACCTGCACCCGCCGTTCAACAACCCCAAGGTACGGCAGGCGGCGATTGCTGCGTTCAATCAAGAGGCGTTTTTGAAAGCCCAAGTCGGGATCAAGGAGTACTACAAGACCTGCCCGTCGATGTTCGTCTGCAACACGCCCTACGGCTCGACCAAGGGTAGCGACCTGATCGGCAAGTCGAACATGAAAAAAGCGCAAGACCTGCTCAAGGCCTCGGGCTACGACGGCACCACGATCGTGATCATGAAGCCGACTGACTTGGCCTCGATTGCGAAGCTGCCTGATGTGGCTGCGCAATTGCTGCGTCAAGCCGGTTTCAAGGTCGATCTGCAGTCGATGGACTGGAACACCCTAGTCGGCCGCCGGGCGAAAAAAGATTTGCCGTCAGCCGGTGGCTGGAGCATCTTCGCCACCGCCTGGGTTTCGCCCGATGTCTGGAACCCGCTGACCAACGCGGCAATTGGCGCAAGTGGCGAGAAGTCATGGTTCGGCTGGCCGACCGACAACGAGATCGAGAAGTTGCGCGATTTGTTCGCACGCGAAATCGATCAGGGTAAACGCAAGGTGCTGGCCGAGGCGATTCAGGCGCGCGCGTTTGAAGTCGGCACCCACGCACCGGTTGGAGAGCAGATCAACCCGGCGGCGTTGCGCAAGGGCGTGACCGGTATGGTGATCGGGCCGGGCAATTTTTATTGGAACTTGAAGAAGTAAATCGGGCGAGAAGAAGGGCGGCTCA
>JAYVSR010000030.1:0-6038 GCA_043775155.1 Burkholderiales bacterium
ATCAGGCATAGGCGCGAGAGAAAATAGAACTCGTCAATCGTCGGGCCGATCACGCCTTTTTGCAGCGATTCGAGCAGGATCAAAAACTCTTTGGTCGACACCGGCAGTCCGGCGTTTTTGCATTTGAGGAAAAAGTCGATCAGCATGGTGAGTCTCCGATCTGCGGCCTACGCACTCTGCCGCGGGCGCGTGAGTTGATAGGTCAAGTGCTGCTTTACCGCAGGCCATTCGGCAGCGATGATGCTGTAGACACAAGTGTCACGCATACTGCCGTCAGCATGGCGTGCATGGCTGCGCAAAATGCCATCTTGTTTCGCGCCCAAACGCAAAATCGCGTTGCGGCTGGCGTGATTGAAATAGCTGGTGCGAAACTCCACGGCGACACAGTCGAGTTTTTCGAATGCGTGGGTGAGCAACAGCAGCTTGCATTCGGTGTTGAGTGGCGTGCGCTGCGCCGATTTGGCATACCAGGTCGAGCCGATCTCGACGCGCTTCTGAGTGGCGTCGATGTTCATGTAGGTGGTCATGCCGACGATGCGGTTGTGTGCGATGCTCTTGACGGCGAAAGGCAGCATTGTTCCTTTTTCCAGCAGCCCGAGGCGGCGGTCAATTTCAGCATGCATGCTGTCTGGTTTGGGAATCGACGTGTACCAGAGTTTCCACAACTCGCCGTCGTTCACTGCCTCGCATAGTTCGTCGTGTTGCGAGCGAACCAGCGGGATCAGAGCCGCATGTCGTCCGGTCAGGCTGATTGGCGTACAAAACGGCATGTCAGCGTCCCGCCAGAGAAGGGGCGATATAGCGAAGGTCTGCTTGAGACCCGTAAGTCTTCTCTTGCGGCGCACTGCGCGGCTGACGCTCGATCACGATTACGCTGGTGTAAAAGTGAATCGAGTTGGTGGAGCGCGTGAAAACGTCAGGCGCCATCCCAACTTGGGGAATTTGCCAAGCGTTCAACCGATCAACCAGAGACTTGCTTAACTCGACAAACGTACCGTCGCGGCGCAGACCACCGCCAAAATGCTCATGATAGGAGGTGTGCGTGTCCTCGCAAAGGTAGACCCCGTCGGCGCGCAGACGAGGGTAGAGTTCTTCAAACGTGGCGATCTGCTGGTGCATGTGATGCCCGCCATCATCGATCAAAATTGATATGTCAGAATAGCGCGCGGCCAAATCACGCAAGAAATCCCGGTTTGCCTGGTCGCCCACGACGATGTCGATACCTGGTTCAGCGTAGCGCGCGCACTCCGGGTTGATGTCCACCCCGACAACTGTGGAGCCTTTTCCCAAGTATTCACGCCACATTCCAAGCGAGCCGCCGTTAAACACGCCGATTTCAACCAACGTGGCGCCGGTGCCGCGGAAACGTTCAAAATGCCGGTGATATACATCAAAATAGTGGGACCACTTGTCCATTGCCCGGCCATCGGCGTTATGTTCCGCATATTCTTCCAGCGGATTATTCGGGGCCCGATTTGGGCCTCGACGCGATCCGATCTGGCGTAACAAGCGGTCGAGCATGCGCGATGACGGGCCTGGTTAACGCCCGGCGCGCGCCATGAACACCAGACGCTCAAACAACTGCACGTCCTGTTCGTTCTTCAACAGCGCGCCAGCCAGCGGCGGGATCACGGCTTTTTTGTCCTGATTCTTCAAGGCCTCGGGCGAGATGTCTTCGGCCAGCAAGAGTTTCAGCCAGTCGAGCAACTCGGACGTGGACGGTTTTTTCTTCAGCCCCGGCAAGTCGCGCATCTGGAAAAATACTTGCAGTGCTTCTTGCAGCAACTCTTTTTTGAGGCCCGGAAAATGGACATTGACGATCTTTTGCATCGTCTCTTTGTCGGGAAATTTGATGTAGTGAAAAAAGCAGCGGCGCAGAAATGCGTCGGGCAATTCTTTTTCATTGTTCGACGTGATCATCACGACCGGGCGGATTTTCGCCTTGACGTGTTCGCGCGTCTCGTAGCAGTAGAACTCCATGCGGTCGAGCTCGCGCAGCAAATCGTTCGGAAATTCGATGTCGGCTTTGTCGATTTCGTCGATCAGCAACACGACTTGTTTCTCTGCCGTGAACGCCTGCCACAGCACGCCCTTGATGATGTAGTTGTCGATGCTCTTGACTTTTTCGTCGCCCAGTTGCGAGTCGCGCAGGCGCGACACGGCGTCGTATTCGTACAAGCCCTGCTGCGCTTTGGTGGTCGATTTGATATGCCATTGCAACAGCGGCATGCCGAGCGCGGCGGCGACTTCTTCGGCCAGCATGGTCTTGCCGGTGCCGGGTTCGCCCTTGATCAAGAGCGGGCGTTGCAGGACGATGGCGGCGTTAACTGCAAGACGCAGATCGTCGGTGGCGACGTAGTTTTGGGTGCCTTCAAAGCGCATGATGATGGAGTGAAATTGAAAAAGGCATTATAGGCGAAGCGCATTTATGCTCTGCTGCGGCACCCCCGAATTGCTTTATAATCGGTGTGTTTTCAGCGAGTGATTTTTGGTTTTTGCCCGATTTTTTCGCGTTGCGGCCTGTATTGTCTCCGGCGATATTTTTGATATTCATGTGCTGATGTTTGTTTCGATTCCTTCACGCCTTCTCCTATTCGGTTCAACATGAAAAACGCTTTACTTTTTGCTTCGTTGGGCGTGATGGCTGCGGCCGGTGCGCCCGCCGCGCTTGCGCAGTCCGCCGGCCCGGGCGTGTCGCGCACCGGTGGTAAAGCAGCGTTGTGTATTGGCTGCCACAGCATTGCCGGTTACAAAGTGGCTTATCCGCATGTCTATCACGTGCCGATGATCGCGGGCCAGAACCCCAAGTACATCGAGTCGGCGCTCAAGGCGTATCAGTCGGGCGAGCGCAAGCATCCAACCATGGCGGCGATTGCTGCGACCCTGTCTGATAAAGACATTACCGAACTGGCGGCTTACTACGGAGGGGCGGCGAAATGAACATGATGGCGATTTTGGCTTGCGCCGCTGCTGCGCTGATCGCTGGCACCAACGCGCACGCGCGTGGTGATGCGGCGCGTGGCAAGGCAAAGGCTGATCAAGTCTGCGCGGCCTGCCATGCAGTGCAAGGCAACTGGAACAAGACTGCGGCACCGGATCAGCCGAAGCTGGCCGGCCAGCACTACGATTATCTGGTGACCTCGCTCAATGCCTACAAGCAGGGCGACAAGTCGGTGATTGGCCGCAAGAATGCCGTTATGGGGTCAATGGCTGCTGCGCTGTCACGTCAGGAAGTAGAAGACATTGCGGCCTATTTGTCCGGTATGCCGGGTGAGTTGCAGATTCGCCGCTGACGCTTTCAGATAATTGCGCGATCAATGCGCAGATAAAAAAACCGGCTTCGTGCCGGTTTTTTTATCTGTCATGTTTATACCGTCCAATAATTTTTTCCCGCCAAATTGCGCGTTGGCTTCGTGGAGCGTGTGCCACGGCGCAACCTCTCGCGCTCAACCGGTCGGCCGGCTCGACTTCGCCAGCGCCTTGCGGATCTCATCGACTGCGTTATCAATTTCGTCATCCGACAAAAAACGCTCGGCGCCACTGGGTGGATCAATCTGTGAGTTGAACTCGCCTGGCGGCAGGGTATGGGTCGAGACTGTTCCGGTGGCGTTTTCGGTTTCGTCCCAAGTCATGGCAAGAGCGGTGATGTTGTCCGCATCTTTGCCGGCCCGGCTCTCGGCCTGGGTCATCAAGGCGGGGACGGATGTGGCCAGCGGGTCGTTGAGAAACGCGCTGGCTAGCGCACGTGGCGGCAGCGGCCCCCACAGACCATCGCTACACAGCAACAGCACGTCGCCAGTTTCCAGACGATGGCGTGGTGAGAGTTCGATTTGCGGCGGAATATGTGCGCCGATGCAGTTGTAAATTTTGTTCCGGTCCGGATGCGCTGCCACCGCTTCTTCACGCACCAGCCCTTGCAATACCAATTGCTGCACGCGTGAATGGTCGCGCGTGACCGCTTCGACCTGGCCGCGCCGCAGCAGATAGACGCGCGAGTCGCCCACATGCGCCCAGCAGGCCGAGCCGTTTTGGATGATCGCAGCGACCACTGTAGTGCGCGGGGTTTCGAGCATGCCTTTTTCGTCGGCGTGGCGGATGATCGCGGCGTGCGCTTCGTCGATGCCCTCTTGCAAAAACTTCATCGGGTCGGGCAGTTTGGTTTTGGCTTCGCGTTGAAACTTGCGGCCGATGCACTCGACCGTGATTTGGGCAGCGACTTCGCCATGCGCGTGCCCACCCATGCCATCGGCCAGCAGCAGCAGCAGGGCGTCGCGCGAGAACACATAGCCCATCCGGTCCTGGTTGTACTTGCGACCGCCCGTGCGGGTTTCCTGGAAGATGGAAAATTTCATTTGACAGGGCCGCCATTCGGGGCCACTGGCGCCTGCCGTGTCGGTGCTACCGGTTTGGGAGCCGGGCGTGTGATGTCTTCGAACATGCGTTTGACACCGTCGAACACACCGGACTTTTCGCGCTCCGGCGGGCGATTGTCTACCAGCGCTTTTTGCAGGCTGAAGCCGCTTTGCGGCCGCTTCAAATGATCAAGCGACAGACACCAATCGATGATGTCGAGCATTTCACGCGAGTACTTGCCTTTGAATAATTTCGCGCAGGACTGCATTCGTTCCTTGACCACGCGCTGATCAGCCGGCTGTGGCGCCATGCCCGAGAGGCATGAAAACATCGTCGCGCCTATCGAGTAAATGTCTGACCAGGGGCCAAGATGCTCGCGGTGGCTGTATTGCTCAGGCGAGGCAAAACCCGGCGTATACATTGGGTTCAATTTTGGCGCATCGGCGATCAGGGTCTGGCGCGCTGCGCCAAAATCGAGCAGCACCGGAATGCCGTCGTTTCGAATGTAGATGTTGGCCGGCTTGATGTCTAGGTGCAGCAGCTTGTTGATGTGCACTTCACGCAGGCCATTCATCAGTTGGACAAACACGTGACGGATGAACGCCTCTTTGAGCTCCCCCTTGCGCTGCACAATGTGCTCTTGCAGGGTGCGGCCGCGCTCATACTGCATCACCATGTAGACGGTTTCATTGGCGCGAAAAAAATTCACCACGCGCACAATGTTCGGATGCGCGATCCGCGCCAAGGCCCGGCCTTCCTCGAAAAAACACTTCATGCCGTAGCGGAACAAATTGGTGTGTTCGGCACTGATATCCGGCACGATCTCGCCTTTGCCGCGCAGCGACAGCCCGGCCGGCAAGTACTCCTTGATCGCGACCGGCGCGCCGTATTCGTCATAGGCGAGGTAGACAATCGAAAACCCACCCGACGCCAGCGGTTTGGCGACGCGGTAGTTTTCAAGGATCGTATTTTCCGGCAGAGCGGAATTTGACTGTGCTGCCATCGGTGGATATTGCTTTGAACCTGCTTTGAACCTGCTTTGAACCTGCGGTGATCGCGAAGCGCGTGTCCGCACATCTATAATCGAATGTCAGCATTCTAATCAAAGAAGTCCGAGCCAATGATTCTGTCCATGACTGGCTACGCAGCGGTCTCGCGTGATCTCCCGCACGGGGCGCTTAATCTTGAGATCAAGAGCGTTAATTCACGCTTTCTTGATCTGATGTTCCGGCTGGCCGACGAAGCGCGCACACTTGAGCCAGCCCTGCGTGAAGCGATCACGGGCAGCGTGACGCGCGGCAAAGTCGAGTTGCGTTTGGCCTACGGCAAAGACGGCGCTGCCGGGCAGAGCCGCGCTGGACGCCCGATGCAATTGAACGAAGAAACTGTGCGCCGCTTGAACGAGGCCGCAATGACGGTGAAGCGGCTGGTGCCGCAGGCGCTCGACTTGCGGGTGATGGAAGTGTTGCACTGGCCCGGTGTGCTCGAGGACACCGCACTGTCGCCCGAGCAGATGCGTGACGCGGTCAACGCGATGATGAGCCAGGCGATGACCGAATTCACTGATTCGCGCGCGCGAGAGGGCGGCAAGTTGAAGCAAATGTTACTCATCCGCGTTGCCGCGCTCGAAACCTGGGTCACCAAAGTCGAGCCGATGATGCCGCGCGCGGTAGCGGACCAGCAGG
>JAYVSR010000031.1:0-6644 GCA_043775155.1 Burkholderiales bacterium
GACCGAAGCCCGTTATCAAGGCGAGTTCCAGGTGGCGCTGCGTTTTTCCGACGGCAAGGAAGGCATCTTTGATGGCCGCGAACTCCTGAAACGCAGCGGGCCATTGCTTGAGCCGCTGCGGGATGAAGCGTTCTTCAAGCGCGTTTTCATTGATGCCGGCGCCTTGAGCTGGCCCAATGGCTTGGAACTTTCGCCGGCGCGGTTGCATGAAACTTGCCGGACGTTGACTGCGGCCTGATGAAGCGCGCGGCCCGCAAAGCTGCTTTTTCATTCATGCGTGGGCCGGAGCGCCGCTCTCACCAATATCCGTAGCTGCTTGTGCGCCAAGAGCGGCTCCTGGAGCGGCTCTTGGCGCAGTCCCGCTTTAATCCCGCGCCATCGTCTCTAGCGCCGCGCGCGCCAGAAAGCCAGAACGCGTTTCCCCGCGCGCCGCCGCCTATCTGTCCGCCGCCGTCAGCACGCGCTTGGGCAAGGTGATATTGACGCGCTCAACCGCATCGGAGAGGTCTTCGGGGTCGATTTCGACAATCGCCCAGATTCAGCCTTTGAAATCCGCATTGGCCGCAAGCCCCGAATGGGCAGCGCGCTGGTTGTCGCCGGGTTCAATCGCGATGGGGTAGTGCATGTGCATGACTCCTATTTAATCTGGCTTGCAATTTTCGCACAAATGTTGTCAAATATGACTACATTTAATCGATGACGCCAAATGCTCCGCAACACCCGGCCCGTCTCCTGGATCAGCGCTGCGCGCAAGTCGTTCGACACGTTCCCGGTTGATGTGCAGATGGCTTTCTTCTCTGCCTTGCACATCGCGGCTGACGGCGGCAAAGCGGAGAGCGCCAAGCCAATGAGTGGCTTGGGTTCGGGTGTGTTCGAGATTGCGTTGCGCCATCGAGGCAATGCGTTTCGCGTGGTGTACGCGGTGCAGATCGGCGACAAGCTCTGGGTGGTGCATGCATTCCAGAAGAAATCCACGCAGGGCATCAAGACGCCGAAGCATGAAATTGATTTGATCAAAGACCGGTTGAAATTCTTGAGGGAGGCAGTGCGATGAAGCCCGAACCGCTCGAAGTCGTCCATGGCAGCGGCAACCTGTATCGCGATTTCGGCTACGACAACGCTGATGCACTGCTGTTCAAAGACCTGTTGGCATCCGAGATCATCAAGACACTGGACCGGGAAGCGCTCACGGTGCGGCAAGCGCAGGAACGCACCGGCATCGCCGCCGCCGATTTTTCACGTATTCGCAATGCGGACCTTAAGCGCTTCACGCTTGACCGCTTGATGGGTATCGTCAACAAGCTTGGGGGGCGCATCGAATTGAAGGTGAAGTTCAAACCCGCATTAACTTATTCCACCCGGCACGAAGCAACCATGCTGATGGCGGCCGAGCCAAAAGCGGCGCCTTACAAAGCAAGAAAAAGCCGAGAGGCCAAACCGTCAGAGAGGAGAAGCCGGCCAGCGAAGAAGCATTCTCCCAAGAAGCGCTCCCACCAGGGGCCACAGCCAACATGATCCCAAGAATGACTCCTGGAGCGGCTTGCGGCGCACCTTGATCGCACGACCAATCTCGCCTGCGAGTTGCGATTTGCGCTGCATCCCAGCCGCATCCGCGTAGCCCAAGCCGGCATAGACGTTGGTGCTGCCTTCTTCGATGGTGACTTCTGTTTTCGAGTTCATCAGTTTGTTCCTTGCTGGTTTTGCCAGGCGTCATAGTCCTGCTTTGCCGCCGTCAAGCGCGCGTTGATCAGATCAATATCTTCCTTTGGCGTCTTGATGCCGCTTTTGGATTGTTACCGGTTGCGACCAGTGCGCCGTGAATAGGCACATTTTCAAAATGGATTTGTTTTAAAGCAAATCCGTTTTGATCCAAGCCGCTCTCGGCGCAGCGCGCTTGCCATGCGTACTCAAGTGTAGTCAAATATGCCAACACTCACTATTTTTCGACTTGATGTCATCGCTCACCCGGCCCATTTCGTGGATCGATGCCGCGCGCAAGGATTTCGACTCCTTTCCAGCCGGAGCGCAGCTCAATTTCGCAGACGCGCTGACAAAAGCAGCGGAAGGCAGCTTGTCGAGAATTGCCAAGCCGATGCACGGCTTGGGCTCTGGCGTCTTCGAGATTGCCTTGCCTTACGTGGGGAATGCGTACCGCGTGGTGTATGCCGTGCAAATCGCCGGCAGCGTCTGGGTAATTCACGCCTTTCAGAAAAAATCCACTCGCGGCATCAAGACTCCAAAACACGAAATTGATTTGATCAAGACCAGATTGAAGCGCCTGAAGGAGATGCTGAAATGAAACTTGAACCTCTTAAACTGATCCGCGGCAGCGGCAATGTCTATCGCGATCTTGGCTTTGACAATGCCGATGCGCTGCAACTGAAAGGTCTGCTGGCGGCGCAGATCGTCAAGCTGCTGGATCGTGACAATCTTTCGATGCGTCAAGCGCATGCGCGTACCGGCATCGCGGCGGCGGATTTTTCGCGCATCTGTAATTCCGATCTTTCGCGCTTCACTGTTGACCGCCTGATGACGATTGTCAACAAGCTGGGGACGCGCATTGAGTTGGCAGTGAAATTCAAACCCGCAGCGGCATATTCCACCCGGCATGAAGCGACCATGCTGTTGGCGGCCGAGCCGAAAGCTGCGCCTTACAAAGCCAGCAAGAGTTCCAAGACCAAACCAAGACCGCGAAACGCCGTCTAGCCAGAGGGCGTTGGCCCGAAAATCGCTCCCACCAACACTTTCCGCCTTGTCCGTGAAATGTCGCGCCTGCCGTTCAGTCGTGCGTATAAACTCCCGGAATTCATGCACCGCCCCACTCCGAAAGCCCCATCTTGAGCGACGAACTCCTCCTCACCACCCGCGACGGCATTGCGCACGTTACCCTCAACCGCCCGCAGGCGCGCAACGCGCTCACCTACGCCATGTACGAGGGCCTCGCCGCATATTCGCGCGAGATCGCCAACGATGCCTCGATCAAAGCGCTGGTGATTCGCGGCGCCGGTGACAAGGCTTTCGCGGCCGGCACCGACATTTCGCAGTTTCTCGAATTCACCTCGGGTGAAGACGGCATCGCCTACGAAGAGCGGCTCGGCGCGCACCTCGAAACGCTGGAGCGCTGCCCCAAACCGGTGATCGCCGCTATTGACGGTGCCTGCACCGGCGGCGGTGCAGCCATCGCCTCGGTGTGCGATTTGCGCGTCGCTACGCGGGCATCCAAAATCGGTTTTCCGGTTGCACGCACGCTGGGCAACTGCCTCTCAGTGAAAAATCTCGCACGCATGTCGGCGCTGATCGGGCAGTCCCGCGTGACCGAGCTGATGTTCACCGCACGTCTGGTCAGCGCCGAAGAAGGCGCAGCCATCGGCTTTTTGCACGAAGTGGTTGATGATGGCGCTGCGCTCACCACCCGCATCGACGCGCTGGCGCAGTCGGTCGCCGGCCTCGCCCCGCTGACGCTCACCGCCACCAAGGAACAACTGCGCCGTTTGCGCGAAGGCATGCTCGCGCAGGTAGAAGACCATGACCTCGTGCGCATGTGTTTCGGTAGCGAAGATTTTCGCAACGGGGTCAAGTCTTTCGTTGGCCGCAAGCCGCCGGTGTGGAGCGGGCAGTAGCGCCCTTTTTGTGAAGAGGGCAATAGCGCCTTTTTTGTGAAGCGGGCAGCAGCGCCCTTGATTTGACATGCAGTTTGTTCCGCCGTAATGCGGCCCCACCTCTGGAGAATTTGAATGACCGACACCACCACCGCGACCACCACCGCGACCACCCCCGGCACCACCCCCTACACCCCGCCCAAAGTCTGGACCTGGAACAAAGAGAGCGGCGGCAAGTTCGCCAGCATCAACCGGCCCATCGCCGGTGCCACGCATGAGAAAGAATTGCCGGTCGGGCGCCACCCGCTGCAACTCTATTCGCTTGGCACGCCCAATGGCGTGAAGGTGACGGTGATGCTCGAAGAGTTGCTGGCCGCCGGCCACAGCGGCGCCGAGTACGACGCCTGGCTGATCAAGATCGGCGATGGCGATCAGTTCGGCAGCGGCTTTGTTGGCGTGAATCCGAATTCGAAGATTCCAGCGTTGATGGATTACAGCGGCGCTGCCCGCGCAACGCCGGGAACTGCGGGAACGGCACCGCAGCGGGTGTTCGAGTCGGGCGCGATCCTGCTGTATCTGGCCGAGAAGTTCGGTGCGTTTTTGCCGAAGGATCACGCGGCGCGCACCGAGTGTCTGTCGTGGCTGTTCTGGCAGATGGGCAGCGCGCCGTATCTGGGCGGCGGCTTTGGTCATTTTTACGCTTATGCGCCGTTCAAGATCGAATACGCGATTGACCGCTTCTCGATGGAAACCAAGCGCCAGCTCGATGTGCTGGACCGGCGTTTGGCCGAGAGCGCCTGGCTTGCGGGCGACGAATACAGCATCGCCGACATTGCCGTGTGGTCGTGGTACGGCCAATTGGCGCAGGGCCTGCTCTATAACGGCGGCGAGTTTTTGCAGGTCGAGAGCTATGCCAATCTGCAGCGATGGACTGCGGCGATTGCCGCGCGCCCGGCGGTCAAGCGCGGTCGCAAGGTAAACCGCATGCAGGGCGACCCGGCGAACCAATTGCGCGAGCGGCATGAGGCAAGCGACTTTGACACCAAGACGCAGGACAAGATTGCGCCGGCGGCTTGAGTACGGGCATACCGAACTACGTAGAATGACGCCATGAACCGCGCCCTCCACTCTGCCCCGCAACCCGCTGCTGGGCGCAGCGCAACAGCGCGCACCCAGCCCTCGGTTTGCCCGCACGACTGCACCAGCGTCTGCGCGCTGGATGTCGAAGTGATCGACGCCAACACCATCGGCCGGGTGCGCGGCTCGCAGCGCAACGCCTACACCGCCGGCGTGATCTGCGAAAAAGTTGCGCGTTATGCCGAGCGCGTACACAGCCCGGATCGCCTCACGCAGCCGCTGATGCGCACCGGCGCGAAGGGTTCCAAAAATTGGAAAGCCATTTCGTGGGCCGAAGCACTCGACCGCGTGGCGGAGCAGTTCATCGCCAAGGCCGCACAACACGGTGCCGCCACCGTCTGGCCATATTTCTACGCCGGCACCATGGGTCTGGTGCAGCGCGACGGCATTCACCGGCTGCGCCACGCGATGAAGTATTCACGCTGGCACTCGACCATCTGCGTGGCGCTGTCAGACACCGGCTGGATCGCCGGCGTCGGCAGCAAGCGCGGCGTGTCGCTGCTCGAAGCGGCTGAACACGCCGAGTTGATCATCATCTGGGGCGGCAACCCGGTCAACACGCAAGTGAACGTGATGACCCACGCGATGAGCGCGAAAAAGCGCGGCGCGACCCTCGTGGTGATCGACCCTTACCGCACCGGCACCGCCGAGAAAGCTGATCTCCATCTCGCGTTGCGCCCCGGCACCGACGGCGCGTTAGCCACAGCGATGATGCACGTGCTGTTCGCCGAAGGGTTTGCCGATTGGGATTACTTGCGTCAATACACCGACGCGCCCGATGCGTTGGCCGCGCACGTGAAGACGCGCACCCCGCAGTGGGCGGCGGAGATCACCGGCTTGAGCGTCGAGGCGATCACCGATTTCGCGCGCCTCTATGGCCGCACCAAAAAAAGTTTCATCCGCGCGCATCACGGCTTCTCGCGCTCGCGCAACGGCGCGGCCAACATGCACGCCGTGGTGAGCCTCGCGGCGGTCACCGGCGCGTGGCGGCACCAGGGCGGCGGCGCGCTGTATGGCAACGCCGCGCTCTACCCGATTGACGCCACCTTGATTCAGGGCCTCGACATGGTCGACACCAGCGTGCGCGATCTCGATCAATCACGTCTCGGTGCGATTCTCACTGGTGACGCCGAAGCGCTCAAGGGTGGCCCGCCGGTCACCGCGATGCTGGTGCAGAACACCAACCCGGCGATGGTCTGCCCGGATTTGCATCAAGTACACAGGGGCCTCGCGCGCGAAGATTTGTTCTTGTGCGTACACGAGCAATTCATGACCGAGACCGCAGCGTTTGCCGACATCGTGCTGCCGGCCACTTGCTTTCTTGAGCACGATGATTTTTATACGGCGGCTGGTCACACGACGTTTCAGGCATCGAAGAAACTCATCAACGCACCGGGCGAAGCGCGTGAAAACCACTTCGTCATTTGCGAATTGGCGCGCCGATTGGGTGCGAAACACGCGGGCTTTGAGATGAGCGCGTGGGAGATCATGGACGAGACCCTCAAGCGCTCCGGCATGTGGGACGCACAAACCAACGTCGATCGTGGCGGGCAAGACATGGCCTACCCGTTCGAGAAAATGCACTTCCTCGATGGCTTTGACACCGCGGATCGCAAGTTTCACTTTCGTGGTGACTGGCAACGCTTTGGCGGGCGCTGGCGAGAGATGCCGTCATTGCCTGATCACATGGCCGTGATTGACGTGGCGACGCCGGACAAACCGTATCGTCTGGTCGCTGCACCGGCGCGCACGTTTCTCAATTCCACCTTTACCGAGACGCCGAGTTCACAGAAGCGCGAGAAGCGGCCGACCGCGTTGATGCATCCGGAAGATTGTGCGGCGCTCGGCGTGGCGGAAGACGACCGCGTGCGCGTCGGCAATGCGCGCGGCGAAGTGATCGTGCATGTG
>JAYVSR010000032.1:0-5051 GCA_043775155.1 Burkholderiales bacterium
CCATCAGGTAAACTTAGTTTAAGTTAGTTTACTTGGTTACCCCCGGGTTGAACCGGAAATTGCGGGAGCCGCCATGGATCCAATCATCAACATTCATCAGGCCAAAACCCATTTGTCGCGAATTATTGAAGAAGTGGCGGCGGGCAAGGAGGTCATCATTGGCAAGGGTGGCCGCCCGATGGCGCGGCTGGTGCCGCTGTTGCCGCCGGTCAAGCCGAAGAAATTGGGTACGCTGAAAAGCAAAATCCGGGTACCCGCCAATTTCAACGATCCGTTGTCCGCCGAGATGCTTGCCGCGTTCGGTGTCGACATGCAGAAGCCATGAGCGGACGGATTTTGCTCGACACGCATTTGCTGCTCTGGGCGTTGTCCTCACCGGCGCGCCTGCCGGCGGCGACGCGGCGCGAGATCGAACGCAATCAGGTCTTCGTCAGCGCAGCGTCGATCTGGGAGATCGCCATCAAGTCGTCCACCGGGAAACTCAAGGCGGACGCGACGGAAGTGTTGGACGAGTTGCCGGTCGCCGGGTTTGATTTATTGCCGGTCAGTGGCTTGCATGCAGCTCGCACCGCCGGGCTGGGCAGTTTGCACAAAGACCCGTTTGACCGCATGCTGGTGGCGCAGGCGTTGTGTGAAGCGATGCCGCTGTTGACCAATGATGAGACGCTGGCTGGCTACGGGGCGATTGTCCGTTTGATTTGACTGGGTTTGACTGCATCAATGCGTAGCGGTAATCGGGCACCAGTACCGCGTATGTCTAGCTGGAGTCCAATACATCGCCAGCACTGAGTTGCCGGCGGCAACCTGATTCACTCCGGCAAACGCGCCCCGGTCATGCGCGCCTGCGCCACCACGCGGTTTTCGTAGTCGGGTGCCAGCGCCTTCACAGGATGGCTGGCCGTGAGCTGGCCGATGAAGGGCGGGTGGATCGAGTAACCGAGCAGTTCCTGCAAACGTGGCGGCATCTGCCGCGCGACATCGACCGGCACGCCGAGAATGAAATTCTCCTGCGGGCGCGCCCACGGCTGGCAGTATTGATTCGAGAATGCAAGACGCGGCGCGCTGCTGGTGTTGCGTCCGCCACGATGCACCAGCGTGCCGGAGAACACGATGGCCGCGCCGACCGGCATCACGGCGCTGATCGCTTGTGCTTCGAGTTGATGGTCGCTTGCATCACGCCGCTGCCCACTGCTGAATGAATACAACTGTTCGCGCTCGGCGTCGCCCCACAAGTGGCTGCGCGGAATCAGATTGGTGCCACCGTTTTCCGAAGTGAACGCATCAACCGCGACAATCGTCGAGAGTGAAATCATCTTGCGCGGATGCGGCAGATGATGGAACGAGTCGTCGCTGTGAAACGGCTGCGGCGCTTCGCCGGGGTTGATCTGGATCCCTTGCGACGCAGTGAGCAAAAAATTGGGCAGCAGAAAGTGTTCGCACAACGCCATCACGCGCGTGTCCAACACGATGTCCCAAAACACTTTGGCGCGTGCCACCAGGGTGTAGACGCGTTCGGTATTGAGGCCCTCGAAGCCGTTGCGACCGGCGTGTGCGCCGAGCTAGAGAACCAGCACGCGGCGCGCCTCGGCGAGCACCGGCGGTGCAAGAAAATCTTCGATGACGGTGTAGCCGTCGCGCTCAATCGCAGCAATGTGGTGTTGCAGGTCGAAGGCCATGGCGGTTGCGGAGGAGTGTGTCGGAGGAGAAAAGGGCTGAAAGCCTTGTCCACCAACGGTTTTGGGCCGATTCAAAAGGCCGCGCCGGGCGTTAACGCCAGGTTTTTTTCTTCTTCCAGCGCCGGTTGCCGCGCGCGCCCTGCTCTTTGATGCCGAGGTAAAACTCCTTGATGTCTTCCTTCTCCATCAGAGCGGCACAGGTGTCTTCCATCACGATGCGGCCGACTTCAAGCACATAGCCGAAGTCGGCGGTCTTCAACGCCATCTGTGCATTTTGCTCGACCAGCAAAATCGTTGTGCCGCGTTCGCGATTGATACGGCGGATGATCTCGAAAATTTCTTTGGTGAGGAGTGGCGACAAGCCGAGCGACGGCTCATCGAGCAGCATCAATTTCGGGTTTGACAACAAGGCGCGCGCGATCGCCAGCATCTGCTGCTGGCCGCCGGACAGGAGACCCGCGTCTTGTTTGGCGCGCTCGCGCAAAATCGGAAAGTAACCGTAGACGGTTTCAATGTCACGCGCCACGCCGTCGCGGTCTTTGCGGGTATAGGCACCCATCTTCAGGTTGTCTTCGACCGACAGCAGCGGAAACACCTCGCGCCCCTCGGGTACATGGCTGATGCCAGCGCGGACGATGCGATCCGGCGTCCAGCCTTGAATCTCTTCCGCGCCGAATTTGATCTGCCCCTTGTTCGGGTCGATGATGCCCGAGATGGTTTTGAGAATTGTGCTCTTGCCGGCGCCGTTGCCGCCCAGCACGGTAGCAATCCTGCCCTCGATCACCGACAGGCTGACGCCGCGCAGCGCCTGCACCGGGCCGTAGCTCGACTCGACGTTGAGAAGTTCGAGGATCGGGGTGCTCATGACGCGCGTCTCATGGTTCGCTCAATCATCCTGCTTGCCAAGATAGGCCTCGATCACCTTGGGGTCGCTCTGCACTTCGCGCGAAGTGCCGAGCGACAGCATCTCACCCTGCGCCAGCGCCAGCACGCGATCCGACACGCGCGACACCAGGCTCATGTCGTGCTCGACCATCAGCACGGTGATGCCCAAATCTTTTTTGATGTCCTCGATCCAGAACGCCATGTCGTCGGTCTCTTCCGGGTTGAGGCCTGACGAGGGTTCATCGAGCAGCAGCAAACGCGGCTCCATCGACAGTGCGCGCGCCAACTCCACTACTTTGCGCACGCCGTAGGGCAAACCGGCGACGATACTTTCGCGATACACCGCGAGATCGAGAAAGTCGATCACCTTTTCCACCGCCTCGCGATGCGCGACCTCGGCTTTGCGTGCTGACGTTAGAAACAACGCTTCTTGCCAAAGCGAAGTGCTCGAATGCCGGTGCCGCCCGATCAATAAATTTTGCAGCACGGTGGCGTGTTCAAACAACTCGATGTTCTGAAACGTCCGCGCGATGCCGAGACTGGCGACGCGATGCGGCGTCATGCCGGTGATCTCGCGGTCTTCAAACGTGATGCGGCCCGAGGTCGGCGGATAGATCAGACTGATCAGGTTGAAGATCGTCGTCTTGCCCGCGCCGTTCGGCCCGATGATGGTGAAGACTTCACCCTTTTGCACTTCGAACGACACGTTCGTCACGGCCTTGACGCCGCCGAACTGAATGCTCAAATTTTCAGCTTTGAAGAAACTCATCGCGTCACCGTCATTTGAGCCGGTCCGACTTCATGTAAGTCTTCTGCCGCCGGAACATGCCGCGCCGGTAGAACGGAAACAGCGCGAAGTAGGTGCGGATCTTCACCCAGCGGCCATAGATACCAAGCGGTTCAAAAATCAAAAAACCAATCAGGATCAAGCCGAAGATGGTCGGCTGCAAGCCGGTCTGCTGACCAATCGACGCCGGCAAATAATCTTTCAACAATACGATCACCTGCGGTAGTGAGATCACGAAAATCGCGCCAAACACCGCGCCGTGAAACGAACCCAGCCCGCCGATGAACACCAGCGTCGTCATCTCAATCGACACCAGCAAATTGAATTGCTCGGGTGTGATGAACTGCAGCTTGTGGCCATACAATGCACCGGCAATTCCCGTCAGCGCGGCTGAAATCGCAAATGAAATCGTTTTGTACTTGGCCAGATGAATCCCCATGCTCTGCGCCGAAATTTCCGAGTCGCGGATCGCTACAAACGCGCGCCCGGTCGGGCTGCGCATCAAGTTGATCAAGCCGAGCATGACGATCAGGGTGATGCCCAGCGCGACGTAATAAAACTTGGTGTCGTTATCGACAATCATGCCGAAAAAATCAATTGGCTTGAGGTGTTTGCCCGAATTGCCGCCGGTGACTGAATCCCAGCGCGTCACCACTTCCTCGGCGATGAAGCCAAACGCCATCGTCGCGATGCCGAGGTAAATGCCCTTCAAGCGCAAGGCCGGCAGGCCAACGATGATACCGGCCACGCCGGACAGCAGCGCCGCGCCAATGATCGACATAAAAAACGGCAATCCCTTGGCCTGCAACAGCGCTTCGGTATACGCGCCGACCGCGAGAAACGCCGCATGCCCGAGCGAAATCTGCCCGGTGAAACCAATCAACAGCATCAGCCCCAGGCCAACCAGCACATAGATCAGGATGAACACCATCTGCCCCATCAAATACTCGGGCAGCACCGTCGGCAACAGCAACAACAACAGCGCCAGCGCGCCGTACCAAAACTTCTGCACGCCATGTTTGAACAGGCGGATGTCCTGGTCGTATTCGGTCTTGAATAGAAAACGCATAGCGTGTGCGGCCTATACTTTCTTGCGCAGTTTTTCGCCGAACAGGCCGGACGGTTTTACCATCAGCACGATCAACACGACGATGTAGGCGGCGATGTCCTTGAACCCTTCGGGCAAATAAAACCCGGCGAACGATTCCACCAGCCCGATGATGATGCCGCCGGCAATCGCGCCGGGAATGCTGCCGAAACCGCCCACCACCGCCGCCGGAAACGCCTTCAACCCGATAAAGCCCATGTTGGCGTGTACGAAGGTGATCGGCGCCAGCAAAATGCCGGCAAACGCCGCCACCGCCGCCGACAAACCCCAGATCAGCGTGTTGATCTTGCTCACCGGAATGCCCATGTAGTAAGCAGCAAGCTGGTTCTGCGAAGTCGCCTGCATCGCAATGCCGACGCGGGTGTAGCGAAAGAACAGGAACAGCGCGGCGCACAGCACGGCGGTATCAACGATGATCATCAACTGATCGAGCGCCAGCGCCGCGCCGCCGATATGCACCACCGTCTCGGCAAATGGCGTCACGATCTTGAACGTATCGGTGCCCCAGCCCGGCATCATTGTCACCACGCCGCGCATCACGTAGCCGACGCCAATCGTCACCATCACCACGGTGAACTGCGCCTGTCCCAGCACC
>JAYVSR010000033.1:0-10227 GCA_043775155.1 Burkholderiales bacterium
AGCTCGGCGCCGGGACTCGGCACCTTCATGAACGCCTCGCCGACGAGGAAGGCGTTGACGTGGTTCGCACGCATCCGCTCGACGTCGGCCGCACCGAGAATGCCGGACTCGGTCACCACCAGTTTGTCATTGGGAATGCGCGGCAACAGCACCAGCGTGTTGTCGAGCGAAGTCTCAAAGGTACGCAGGTTGCGGTTGTTGATGCCGAGGAGTGGCGTGTTCAATTGCAGCGCCAGGTCGAGTTCCGCCGCGTCGTGTACTTCAACCAGCACCGCCATACCGAGGCCGTGCGCGATGGCTTCGAGCGCTTTCATTTCGTCGAGTTTTAACGCAGCGACGATCAGCAAAATGCAGTCCGCACCCCAGGCGCGCGCTTCGAACACCTGATACTCGTCGATCATGAAGTCTTTGCGCAGCGCGGGCAAATTGCACGCGGCGCGGGCGGCTTTGAGGTAGTCCGGGCTGCCTTGAAAAAATTGCTCGTCGGTCAGCACCGAGAGGCAGGCGGCACCGTGGGCGGCGTAGTCGGCGGCGATGGCGGCGGGCTGAAAGTCCGCACGCAGCACGCCTTTTGAGGGGCTGGCTTTTTTGATCTCGGCGATGACCGCTGCTTTACCCGCTGCAATCTTCGCGCGCAAGGCTGCTTCAAAGCCGCGCGTGGGTGCGGCTTGTTCTGCTTCGCGGCGGATCGCGGCGAGGTTGATCTTCGCTTTCGCTGCGGCCACTTCGCCAGTTTTGACCGCGAGAATACGGTCGAGAATGTCGCTCATTGCAATGTCCTGATTAAACCGGTTGCGGCTTACTTGAATTTGCTTACTTAAACTTCTTTGTCGCTTCGATAAACGCGTCGAGCTTGGCGCGCGCTGCACCCGATTTGATGATCTCGAACGCTTTTTCAACACCCGACTCCAGTGACTCGGCCTTGCCGGCGACGTAAATCGCTGCACCCGAATTCAACGCGACGATGTCACGCGCTGCGCCGGAGCGGTTCTCCAGCGCAGCCAACACCATCTCGCGCGACTCTTCTACCGTCGCCACGCGCAGGGTGCGCGGGTCGTGTACACCGAGGCCGAAGCGTTCCGGATGCAACTCGTATTCTTCGACCCTGCCGTCCTTGAGTTCACTCACTTGCGTGCGGCCCGAGACCGAAATTTCGTCCAGACCTTCCATGCCATGCACCACCATCGCATGGCGGCTGCCGAGGCGCTGCAACACACGCGCCTGAATGCCGACGAGATCGGGATGAAACACGCCCATCAATTGCGTCGGCGCATTTGCCGGGTTGGTGAGCGGCCCGAGGATATTGAAGATGGTGCGCACACCGAGCTCACGGCGCACCGGCGCGGCGTGCTTCATCGCGGCGTGGTGATTCGGCGCGAACATGAAGCCAATGCCTACCTCATCAATGCATTGCCCGACTTGCGCCGGTTGCAGGTTGATGTTGGCGCCAAACGCTTCGAGCACATCGGCCGCGCCGGATTTCGACGACACCGCGCGCGCACCGTGCTTGGCCACCTTGGCACCCGCCGCCGCGACAACGAAGGTTGATGCGGTGGAGATGTTGAAGGTGTGCGCGCCATCGCCGCCAGTGCCGACCACATCGACCAGATGCTGCGTGTCCTTGACGGTAACTTTGGCAGCGAGCTCGCGCATCACTTGGGCGGCAGCGGTGATCTCGCCGATGGTTTCCTTCTTCACTCGCAGACCGGTGATGAAGGCGGCGATCATCACCGGCGACATTTGCCCGCTCATGATCTGGCGCATGATTTCGAGCATCTCGTCATGAAAAATTTCGCGGTGCTCGATGACGCGGGTGAGGGCTTCCTGAGGGGTGATCATATTCAAACTCCTTGGAGAAAATTCTTCAGCATGTGGTGGCCGTGTTCGGTCAAGATCGATTCGGGGTGGAACTGTACGCCCTCGACCGCGAGGGTCTTGTGCTTGAGACCCATGATCTCGCCGTCTTCCGTCCACGCGGTGATGTCGAAACAATCGGGCAGCGATGCGCGCTCGACGGCAAGCGAGTGATAGCGCGTGGCGATGAAGGGTGACGGCAGGCCCGCGAACACGCCGGTGCCAGTGTGGGTGACCGGCGAAGTCTTGCCGTGCATCAGCGTCTTGGCATGCACTACTTTGCCGCCGAATGCCTGACCCAACGCTTGATGGCCGAGGCAGACTCCAAGGATCGGCAGCTGACCGGCGAAGGCGTTGATCGCGGCGAGCGAGATGCCCGCTTGGTTCGGCGAGCATGGTCCCGGCGAGATGACGATTTTCTCCGGCTGCATCGCGGCAATCTCGTCGATGCTGACTTCGTCGTTCAGCACCACTTTCATGTCGGCACCGAGTTCGCCGAAATACTGCACCAGGTTCCAGGTGAAGGAGTCGTAGTTGTCGATCATCAGGATCATGATTTGACTCCCGCCTGGTTAGCGTGCGCGGTGCCGGCGTGCGCGGTGCCGGCGTGCGCAGTGCGGGTCTGCGCAGTGCTGTTCTGCTGACTGGCGCGCGGCGCGGTCTGCGTGTCCAGCCCGGCGCTCGCCATCTCTGCCGCGCGCAGCACCGCCTGCGCTTTGATGCGCGTCTCGTTCCACTCGGCGCTATCGACCGAGTCGGCAACGATGCCAGCCGCCGCCTGCACATGCAACAAGCCATCCTTGATCACGCCGGTGCGGATCGTGATCGCCAAATCCATATCGCCATGAAAACCGAGATAGCCGGCCGCACCGCCGTAGATGCTGCGCTTCAGCGGTTCGAGCTCTTCAATGATTTCCATCGCGCGCACTTTCGGCGCGCCGGTCAGCGTGCCGGCCGGGAACGACGCCTTGAACACATCAATCGCATCCAGCCCTGGCTTCAAACGCGCTTCGACGTTGGAGACGATGTGCATCACGTGCGAGTAGCGCTCGATCACCATCGTGTCGGTGACTTTCACGCTGCCAATTTCAGCGATGCGGCCAATGTCGTTGCGGCCCAGATCGATCAGCATCACGTGCTCGGCGCGCTCCTTTGGATCAGCCAGCAATTCTTCCGCCAGCATCTTGTCTTCTTCCGGTGTCGCGCCGCGCCGGCGCGTGCCGGCGATGGGGCGGATGGTGACGAGTTTGCGCTCGGCCGCTGCAACGTCGGCTGACGCGCTCGCTACCACCGCAGCGCCCGCACCCTGCGCTGGCGCAGGTGGCTGCTGCCGGTCCGGCTCGACCCGCACCAAAATTTCTGGCGACGCCGCCACCACATGAAACTCGCGAAAGTTGAAATAGAACATGTAGGGTGACGGGTTGAGCGTGCGCAAGCTGCGATACAGCGCCAGCGGCTCGGCGTCAAACGGCCGCGTGAGACGCTGGCCGATCTGCACCTGCATCACGTCACCATCGAGGATGTACTGCTTGGATTTCGCCACTGCGGCGAAGTAACCCGCCTCGGTAAAATTTGACTGCGCCGCTTCTGCACGCGCGGCACCATGCTGCGGTAACTCCACCGGCTGGCGCAGCATGCCGAGCAGTTGCTTGAGGCGCTCCTGCGCGTAGTCGTAGCTGCCGACGTTGCGCGGGTCGGCATACACCACGAGATAAAGTTTGCCTGCGAGGTTATCAACGATGGCGACTTCTTCACTCTGCAACAGCACGATGTCGGGCGCGCCAATCGGGTCCGGTTTGGGCGGGCGCGCCTGGATGAATTTGTCGAGGCGCGGCTCGACAAAGCGCACACAGTCGTAACCAAATGCACCGACCAGGCCACCGGCAAAGCGCGGCAGATTCGGCAACGGCGCGACTTTAAAGCGGCGCATATAGTCGCGAATGAAATCGAGCGGGTTGTGTCCCGCGCCTGCAGCGGAACCGGAACCCACACCCGAACCCGCACCTGTCACTTCCTCCGCCACCGTCTCGCCGTGAATCACCTGCGTCGTCTCACCACGCACCACGATGCGCGTCGCGCACGGCAAGCCGATGAACGAGTAGCGGCCAAAACGCTCGCCGCCCTGCACCGATTCGAGCAAATAGGTATACGGCTTGTTCGCGAGCTTGAGGTAGATCGACAGCGGCGTGTCGAGATCAGCAAACGTCTCCAGCACGAGCGGAATGCGGTTGTAACCGCGCGCCTGGAGCGCGTCAAATTCCTGGGGAGTCATGGTGCAACCTTATCGAAAATCAAACAACATCGGACGCCGCCCAAAACGCCGGGGCTGGCGGGACAGGCACCGGGCAGTGATCACACTGCGGCGCGCGCGGTCTCCTGGAGTCGCCAGGGCCATGCCCCCGGAGCGGCGCTCCAGACACGATTCCAAGCACGATGTTGTCTCGAAAGGTTCATTGAAGGAAAGGATTCTGATCGGACTGAATGATCTTGCCTGCGGTGCTCGTCAACAGTGTTGTTCACACCAGCGGCGGCAACTTTTGCGCCGCCTCAAGCAAGGTCGCGACTATACCATCGCAGTCCAGTTTTTCTACCGGTTCACCCTCGTTGTAGCCATACGGCACCACCCACACCGGGCAACCAGCCGCCCGCGCCGCCGCCGTGTCGTTACCCGAGTCGCCGATGAACAATATCTCTGAAACCCTTGTCCCCCAACGGTTTGCGGCGTATTCGATCATGTCTGGATGAGGTTTTTTGCGCGCCGTGGTGTCGCCACTGACTACCACGTCGAAGTAATCCGCCAGGTTGCAGCGCTCCAGCAATGGTTGGGTGAAGCGCGCCGATTTGTTGGTACATACGCCAAGCTTATAACCCGCAGCGCGCATTGCATCGAGGCCCTCGAACACGCCGTCATACGGTGTCGCATGCACGCCGTTGAGCGCTTCGTAGTGACGCATATAGGCATCGCGCATGTTCTCAAACACCGGGCCGGTGTCCGCTTCGCCGATATGACGCAGGCAGCGCTGCACCAGCACGTCGATGCCCTTGCCGACGAATTGCTCGACCTGCGCGGCATTTATATCGGCATAGCCGCACTCGCGCAATGCGGCGCTGGCGGCGGCGGCCAGGTCAGGTGAGGTGTGGAGCAGCGTACCGTCGAGATCGAACAATACCGCGCGGATCAATGCTTGGACTCCCCAATACCGGAGCAGGCGATCATTGCAACGTCATCGGTCATGTGCGGGGTTCCACATCCTGAAACACCTCGTGAGCCGTGAGCGTGCAACCAATCGAAGTGAGATCAAAACTGCCTTGCGCGGTAAAGTCATGCAGCGTAAACAATCCATTTTCACCGCGCCGGTACAGTTCAACCACGCGGCTCACCGGGTCGATCAATAGATATTCCTTGAGCGCAACAATTTGACGGTAAGCAGCAAACTTCAGACCACGATCAAACGCCTGGGTAGACTCGGACAACACCTCGACGATCACCGTAGGCGAGGTGAAAATCATGTCAGTCGCGAGGTCCTTGGCATCACAGGTGACGAACACATCGGGGTAGAACAAACTGTCTTCGCTGGGCTTGACCTTCATCGTCTCAACGAATACCTGGCAGGGCGAGTCTTGCAATTGAAGGCGAAGACTGACGGCAACATTGAACCCGACCATGCCATGAATCCGCCGCGCACCGACCATGGCGAACACTTCGCCCTGATAAAACTCATTGCGCTCCGCCTGAGCGTTTTCCCAGATGAGAAACGCTGCCATGTCGATCCGGTTCAGTGCTAGGCCCATTGAACGCCCCTTCAAATTTGCCGGATGATGATACCCGAACGGCGTATGCCAATCCGACACATTGCCGCTCAATCCCGCGGGCGCGCCAGAGTACTGGCCGCACTCCTGCTCCATCCAGGGTCGGCTAACTCTTGACTTGTTCCGGCTGCGGCTTGTTGCGGTAATTGACCCGGTGCGTATTGAACGCGACATACAACACCGGCAGCACAATCAGCGTCAACAGCGTCGCCGAGATCAGCCCGCCGATCACCACCACCGCCAGCGGTTTCTGCGTCTCGGAGCCAATGTCAGTCGAGAGTGCCATTGGCAACAGGCCGAGCATCGCCAGCATGCCGGTCATCAACACTGTGCGCAAGCGCTGCATTGAGCCTTCCACCACCGCGTGCTCTGGCGTCGCGCCGGCGTTGCGCAACTGGTTGAACACCGTCACCATCACCACGCCGTTCAACACCGCCTGGCCAAACAAGGCGATGAAGCCAATCGCCGCCGACACACTGAGCGGAATATCGGTAATCAGCAGCGCGAAGATGCCGCCAATCATCGCGAACGGCACGTTGAGGATGATCAGCACCGCGCTCTTGATCGAGTTGAAAGCGTTGAACAACAGCACAAAGATCAGCAAAATCGAGATCGGCACCACCAGGGCAAGGCGCGCCATCGCCCGCTCCTGATTCTCGAACTCACCCGACCAGGTGATGCGATAACCGTCGGGCAGCTTGATCTTGGCATTCACCTTCTCTTGCATGTCGGCCACCACGCTGCCCATGTCGCGGTCGCGGATGAAAATGCCAATCGCCATCACCCGGCCACCGTTTTCACGCGCAATGTTCATGCTGCCGCCTGCCGCCTTGAAGGTGGCAACTTCAGACAGCGGCACATAGGCGCCACTCGCGGTTGCCAACAGCACGCTCTTCAACCGCTCCAGTCCGCGTTGCTCTTCCGGCAGGCGCACGGCAACGGCGAAGCGGCGCTCGCCCTCCCACAAATACGTCGCCGCTTTGCCGCCCAAGGCGACTTCAATCACATCCTGAATGTCGGCGACGTTGAGGCCGTAGCGTGCGGCGCGCGCGCGGTCGATGTTGACCAGATAGTTAGGCAACTCACCGACACGGTCGATCAGCGCCCGCGACACACCGCGCACGTCCGATACTTCGTTCAACACCTCTTCGGCGATCTTGCGCAACGCCGGAATGTCCTCGCCAAACACCTTGATCACGATCTGGCCGTCGATCTGCGAAATGCTCTCCAGAATATTGTCGCGGATCGGTTGCGAGAACGACGGCTTGATCGCCGGCAGCGCCAGCAGCGCCAGCTCCATCTCGTCCATCACCTGGCGCTTGGTCAGGCCACGCTTCCATTCGGTCTCCGGCTTCAGATCGACCAAAAACTCCGCCATGTTGATCAACTTGGGGTCGGTGCCGTCTTCTGGCCGCCCAGCCTTTGAGATCACCGAATTGACTTCTGGCGTCTTCAACACGATGCGGCGAATTTGCCCATTCTGCACTTGCGCTTCGCTCACCGACACCGACGACGGCAGCTTGACGTTGAGCCACAGCGAGCCTTCGTTAAGCTCCGGCAAAAATTCGGTGCCGAGACGCGGCACCACGGCAAAGCTCGCGCCAAGCCCCAATACCGCCATCAGCAGCACTTTGTATTTGTGCTTCAAACTCCAGTGCAGCGCCGGTTCGTAGATGCGTTTGCAGAATGTCACCAGCGCGTTGTCGTGATGCGGCAGATTCTTGTTCAGCCACTTGTAGCAAAGCAGCGGCACCAGGGTGAGCGACAAGATCAGCGAGCCAATCAGCGCAAACGTCACCGAGTAGGCCATCGGCGCAAAGATCCGGCCCTCGTGGCGTTGCAGGGTAAAAATCGGAATGTGCGCAGCGATGATGATGATCATCGAAAACACTGTCGGCCGCCCCACCTCGACGGCAGCTTCAAGAATCGTGTGCAGGCGGTAACGGTCTTCCTTGCGGTCTACCTTGTCGTCGTGAAACTCATTGACCATCGAGAGCCGCCGGAACACGTTCTCCACCACGATCACCGCACCGTCAACGATGATGCCGAAATCCATCGCGCCCAAGGAGAGCAGATTGGCCGGAATGCCGACAAAGGTCAGGCCCACAAAAGTCGAGAGGAGCGACAGCGGAATGATCAGCGCCACAATCGCTGCCGCACGAAAATTGGCGAGAAACAGATACAACACAATTGCCACCAGCCCGGCACCTTCGAGCAGATTTTTGAACACCGTGTTGAGCGTTTTACCGATCAGCCAGGAGCGGTCGTAAAACGGCACAATCGTCACGCCCTTGGGCAGGATGCCGCGATTGAGTTCATCGACGCGATCTTTCACGCCCTTCAACACGGTCGACGGATTCTCGCCTTTGCGCATCAGCACCACGCCGGTCACAATTTCGTCGTCGCGATCTTGCCCGACGATGCCCTGGCGTGGCACATTGCTCACCACGGTAGCGGCGACATCGCGCACCAGCACCGGCGTGCCGTTGCGCTCGGCGAGCACGATGTTTTCAATATCGGCCGCGTCGCGCAACAGGCCGATGCCGCGAATCGTGTATTGCTGCCCGCCCTGCTCTGCGTAGCCGCCGCCGGCATTGCTATTGCCCCGTTCCAGCGCACTGTAGAGTTGTTGCAGGGTCAGCTTGTTGGCGCGCAATTTTGCGAGGTCGGGCTGCACTTCGTATTGCTTGATCAAGCCGCCCATCGGCACGACGTCAGCCACTCCCGGCACGCGCCGCAGCGCGCGCTCGATCACCCAGTCCTGAATCGAACGCAGCTCGCGAGAGTCGAGCGTCTCGGACTTGACGCGATAACGATAAATCTCGCCGATTGCAGTAGAGAGCGGTGCAATGTCAGGCTCCACCCCCTGCGGTAGCACAACGGTGCGCAGCCGCTCACCCACTTGTTGGCGCGACCAGTTAACGTCGGCGTTGTCGTTGAAGGTCAAAATCAAAAACGACAAACCAAACTGTGTGTGCGAAAACATCCGCACCGAATTCGGCAAGCCGGACAACGCCACCTCGAGCGGAATCGTCACCTGCTTCTCTACTTCCTCCGCCGCGCGGCCGGGAAACAGCGTGATCACCGTCACCTGGGTATCGGTGACATCAGGGAACGCCTCGACCGGCAAATTTTTGAACGCGATCAGCCCGCCGCCAACGAACAAAAGCGTGGCGAAAAAAATCACCAGCGGCTGGTGCAGGGCGAAGGCGACGATGCGTTTGATCATGTGTGCCAACTCATTCTTCGCTCTTCGAGCCGCCTGATTTCATCACCTGCAGCAGCAGCAATACGCCCTCGGTAACGATGCGCTGTTTGCCTTCGAGCCCGCCCAGCACTGCCAGCGCGCCGCGCCGCTCAGGTCCCGCAACCACGGTGACACGCTCGAACTTGCCCGGCCCGCGCTCGACGAACGCGTAATGTTTGCCCTCGGTGAACACCACCGCGCGGGCCGGTACCGTCACCGCCTTGATCGCCGCTTGCGAGAACTCGACCGTGACCAGCATCTCGCCTTTGAGCTTGCGCGCGCTGTTATCGAGCGAGCCGCGCGCCCGGATCACGCGCGACTGCGGGTCGATGAAATCAGCCACCTGATCAAGCGTCGCCTCGAAACTCTCCCCCGGCAGCGCCGGACTTTTCAGTTTGAATTTTCCGCCCTTGACCAGCGTCGGCAAATCCTGCTCGTGCGCGTCAATCTGCACCCACAGACGCTTCGGATCAGTCACCACAAACAAGGCCGCAGCACCGCCCTGATCGGTACGCAACTCCTGGCCAGGGTTGAGATTGCGCTCGACAACCGTGCCAGCGATGGACGCTTTCAGCGCCACGGTTTGATCCACGCCAGCGCCGCCGCCATAAAGATTGACCCGCGCACGGGCGCGCGCCAACTCGCTGGCAGCACGCGCCTGATCCGCTTCGACCTGCGCCAGATCCTTGCGCGGCGCGACGCCGTGGTCGAACAACTCCTTGACGCGGGCGAAGTTTTTTTCTGCCAGCGCCGCATCGGCATTCGCACGGCCGACATCGGCCTGCGCCTGGCCGAAGTCCGGCGAGGCGATGAAAGCCAGCGCCTGACCCGCCTTGACCACATCGCCTGGTTGCGCCGCGATGCGCGTCACGCGCCCGGCAAACGGCGGGTAAACGCGTACGGTACGGTCTTCGTCCCAGGCGAGACGCGCGGTGAGTTCGAGCACGGTATCGGCAGCGTCTTGCACTGGCGCAACCGTCAACACAGCGAGCTGCGGGCTACCCGCCGGGAACGTCACGATGTTGCCGGCCACCTGTGGCTTGGGTACCGAGGGCGGCGCGGGTTTTTCGCTGCAGGCGGCGACCCCCATTGCGAAGAAAATCACTGGCCATTTCAGCGCTGTCTTGCTCACACAGGTCTCCCGTCGCTTTTTATTTTCAGCATCGCCACAGCTTCGTCGAGCAGTGGGTGGGCGATGTGTTTGCCCAAGTGCAAATCATACCTTTATGCTCGGCACTCACACTTGATGCCTGGTTGCAGCGTCTGCCGCGGTGGCTACCGCAGTATCTGCCGCTGCGCGCCGTGCGCTTACTCGC
>JAYVSR010000034.1:0-2313 GCA_043775155.1 Burkholderiales bacterium
TTATGTCCTCGTCGCTATCGTCAAAAAGCGTCTCAACCTCGACGCCTCGCTCTACACTTTGCTACAGATATTCTCACTCACCCTGTTCGAGAAGATGCCGTACAGCAAGCATTTCAGGGCAGCAGTTACAATTCAAAACAGGACAGCAACTCTAACCAATTGAATCTATTCGCGTTTTAACCGGACAGTAGTGGTTTGATATGTAAGGCGCATATTTTTATGCGAGCAACAACGTATGACGACGAAATGGACTTAATCAGAGGTTCCCTAGCCCGTGATTAGCGGATGCCCCATTGAAACGGGTCGGTTGGATCAAACAAGAGCGAACCTTCGCCGCACATGAAAGCGCGGCCACGGATGGTGGGTATGACGCCAATTTCCGCATGACGGTAGCTGCCTTCGAAGACGCTGCCGACAATGCTCTCTTGCTGCCAGATCGCGCCTTCGGCCAGTTTGCCGTCCGCCGCGAGACAGGCGAGCTTGGCGCTGGTACCGGTGCCGCAAGGCGAGCGATCGTATTCGCTGCCGGGGCAAAGCACGAAGTTGCGGCTGTCGCAATCAGGCGTCGAGGGATGGCCGAATAGCTCGATGTGGTCAATCTCCGCGCCATCCTTGCCGGTGACGTCTTGGCTGCTGAGTCCCTCACGAATCGCGCGGGCGAGCTTTATCAGGTCTGGAATGTGTTCATGCCCGAATGCGTGCTCGCTGGCGTCAACAAGAAAAAACCAATTGCCGCCCCAGGCGATATCGCCGCGCACCGTGCCGAAGCCCTCGATGGCAATATCAACGTTGTGTCGGTATCGATAAGCGGGGACGTTTTCTATCGAGACACTGCCGTCTACGTGCAGGGTACAGGTAACGGTTCCCACCGGCGTATCGATGTGATGAACGCCGGGCGCGATACGGCCCAAATAGTGCAACGTGGCGATGACGCCAATCGCGCCGTGGCCGCACATGCCCAAATAGCCGACGTTGTTGAAGAAGATGACGGATGCCACCGATTGCGTCGACATCGGTGGCAACAGTAGCGCGCCAACGGTGACTTCAGATGCTCTGGGCTCGCCACATACCGCCGCACGGTAGTGATCGTGCTGTGTCTGTAATTCAGCGACCCGGCCTGCCAGCGTGGGCGAAGTGAGTGCCGGAAAGCCGTCCAGCACCACGCGGGTGGGCTCTCCGCCGGTGTGCGAATCGATGAAGGTGATTTTTTGCATGTTTGGATTTTGCAGAACTTGCGACCCGACGTCTTGATTGATTTCGACAAATCCATGACGAATCCGGCACAATTGGCAAATGGTCTCGCCTGATACCCTCCTCGCGTTGTTCGATCTTTTGCCTGATGTGGTGTTCTTCGTCAAAGACAACGAAGGGCGCTATACCCACGCCAACGCTACCTTGCGCAAACGGCTCGGTATGGCGCGCGGCATTGGCCCCATCGGTAAAACGGCGGCGGACGTGTTCCCGGAGCCGCTGGGCAGCCGCTATCTGCAACAAGACTTGCGCGTAATCCAAACCGGGCGGCCGATCATCGATGAACTCGAGCGACATTTGTTTTCGGACCACGCGCACGGCTGGTGCCTGACCCGAAAAATGCCGCTGCTGACGGCGGGTCGGGTGTCTGGCGTGGTGGGTATCTCGCGCGATCTGCAAGCGCCCGCCGCGAACGGCAAAGGCTTTGTGCCGCTCAATGAGGTGCTGCAACACGCGCGCCGTAACCTCGGCGAAAAGCTCACCGTGCAGGGCATGGCGGATATGGCGGAGATGTCGATTGCGCAACTTGAACGCCACTTCAAGGCACTGTTTCAAGTCACACCGCAACAATGGCTGCTCGCTCAACGCCTCGACAAGGCCATGCGCCTAGTGCTGACGGATAGCAGTGTGGCGGCGATCGCGAACGCGTGTGGATTCACCGACCAAAGCGCCTTCACGCGGGCGTTTCGGCGGCACGTGGGGCTACCGCCACGGGAATATCGTGCGCTGTTTCGGCGCGATAGTTGATTATGCAACTCGCCATTCCACGGGCGTTTTCAGGCAAAAACGTCCCAAAGTACCCGTGTTTGCTGGTATTTCATGAGTGAATGAAGGCGTTCGTATTTCCAGCGCAGCCGCGTTTTACGTCTCACTGACGCATAATCCTAGAATCCTCAGTTGACCGCTTATCTTAACCAATAGGCGCTTGATATGTTTGAGGATTACCGCGTTCTGGCCGTTCATCATTTGGGTGTAACGCTACGGGTGTGATTGCACGCTTTTGCAGCTCCCTGGCAGCGTTGCTCCTCCTAGCAGGGTGAAGCCTGCTTCGTCGTCGCGCCT
>JAYVSR010000035.1:0-4133 GCA_043775155.1 Burkholderiales bacterium
GAGATCGTGTCGATCGCATCTTGATCCTGCTTCGACAGCTTGTTCCACTTCTCCTGATTCATGAAGAATCCAAACGACGAGGAATAAAAACCACCCGGAAACACGGTGGCGAACTTCACCACCTTGTCGAGATTGAACGACTTGATCGACTCAGACGGGAAGAAGGTGCCGTCGGCGACGCCGGAAGAAAGCAGCTCATACGACTCCGGTGCCGGCTTGACGAAGGGCGATGCGCCCATGATCTTCGCCGCTTGCTCCGAGATGCCGCCACCCGAGCGGATTTTCATCCCGGCCAGATCAGCCACCGTATTGATCGGCTTCTTCGCCATAAACATCTGCCCCGGCCCGTGAGTGAACACGCCGAGCAGCTTGACGCCCTTGTACTCACCGGCCTTGTCGAGGTATTTCCAGTGAATCCGCGAGTAGGCCACCGAATTGATTTCTGCCGTGCTGCCCGCGCCAGGCAATTCGGCCAGGAGCGGCAGCGGATGGCGGGCCGGCGTGTAGCTCGCCGTCACGTACGACACATCAACCAGGCCGTCGCGCACACCGTCGAAGGTGCCGGTGGCCGAAATCGGATGCTTGGGCAGCATCTGCAATTTTACGCGGCCATTGGTCACGCGCTCGACATCCTTGCCCCACACTGCGAGCACGTCGCGGGTCAGCGCATGAGAGGGTGGCACCCAGCTCGACATGGTGAGGGTAGTTTGCGCTTGGGCGGAACCGGTGACGAGGCCGGCGGCGAAGCCGGACATCAATAAGCATGCGGCGAGCAGTTTGAGCTTCATGGTGGGTCTCCTGTGGATATTCCGAATTAAATTATTTTCTTGGTTCCGGCCATGTGGCCGCATTTTTCTGGCTGCGGCTATTCGGTCGAATGGAGCGAAAATTATAGCGGGAAGCCGCCGTACTCGCGCCCTGCCATCACGCATACTTCGTCCATGCAACCTGGCAGCGCCAACGCGGCACCCTATCTCGACGGTCTTGAAGCCGAAAGTATTTTTATCCTGCGCGAAGCCGTCGCAGAAGGCAGGCGCCCGGTGATGCTTTATTCGATCGGCAAAGACAGCGGCGTGTTGCTTCATCTGGCGAAAAAAGCTTTTTACCCCGCGCCACTGCCCTTCCCCTTGCTGCATGTAGACACCCGCTGGAAGTTTCGCGCCATGTACGCCTTGCGTGATCAGGTGGCGCAGGAGAGCGGCATCAACCTGATCGTCCATATCAACCCGGAAGCGATTGTGCGCAATATCAATCCACTCGATCGCGATGGAGGCGCGGTAGAGCAGTTCGAGTTTGGGTTGCAGCGGATTGAATTCCATATCACGCCTTCGCTGCGGTCAGTGTTGCGGTCGTTCCCACATATTCCATGCGCCACCTGGCGGCGCCGGTGCACTACGGAAAATTCAACTCTTCACACAAGCGCGCAAACGGCAATACCGTGATGTTGCCAGACTCGTAATGTTTGCTGCCAAGGTGCGTTTGATAAAACTTCGGGATCGGCGTGCGCGCGGCGAAATAGCGTAAGCCTGAGCCAACCGCCGCTTCTCCGGTTTTGCATTCAACGGCGAACAGCGGGCGCTTGTTCTTGAGCACCACAAAATCAACTTCGCGCCGGTCGCGGTCGCGCAAATAGCGCAACTCCATCACATGGCCCTCGGTGTCTTCAATCCAATGGCAATGCTTGAGCAGTTGCGAAGCAACCAGATTCTCGAAGCGCGCGCCTGGGCTTTCGATAGCTGACCAGTCCCAGAGATAAAGCTTTTGCTCTTTCTTCACCGCGCGGATTTTCGGCGCGCCGTACGGTGCAATGCGAAAGCACACATACAGGTTTTCCAGAATCGTGAGCCAGCGCTCGACGGTCTTGTGATCGACCAGCAAATCCTCGCGCAGGCTGGTGATCGAAAGCGGTGAACCTACTTTTGAGGGCAGCAATTCCGCCAGATGCTCCAGAAGGCTTATTTCGCGCACTCGCTCCAGATCGCGCAGGTCCTCGCGAATCACCCGTGCCATGCGGTCACGCTGCCAGATGCGGTGTTCGGCTTCGTTCTGCCCGAACAGCGGTTCAGGGAATCCGCCGAAGCGCAACAGTGCGTCGAGGTCGCCGCGCGAGGGACGGCGCGACATCTCGTTAAGCGAAAACGGATGCAGCCGAAAGTAACGGTAGCGGCCAGCCAGCGAATCGCCGCCCTTGCGGTAGTAGTCGAGCCGCGCGGAGCCGGTCACGATCACCTTGCGGCGCGACTTTTCGGTGTCGTAAATCCCCTTGACCAGATTGCGCCAGCGCGCGTACTTGTGAATCTCGTCGAGCAGAAGCAAGGGCTGGTTTGCTGGCAATTCGCCGCGCCGCAAGCGCGGTGGCACCGCCGGGTGATCCCAGTTCAGATAGGCAGGATGCGTCTCATCCGCCCGCGCGCCGAGAAAGCCCAGCGCAAAGGTGGTCTTGCCGGACTGGCGCGGGCCGCCGATGAAGACCATTTTCTTCGCCAGCGCCTGTTCGACCGGCTTTTGGAGGATGCGCGAAACATACATAAATTGGAGTGTAGTCCATTTTAGTCATGACTAAAATGGACTTGACGCCAAAATTGTCATGCGACCAAAACCGCTTTCCCCACCGTCAGCCTGCCAGCACACGCCTCAGCGGCTCACTTCACTGCGTACACATCGTAAATCACCCGGTCTTTGGTGCGCATGCCGCTGCCCAGCAGGATGAGCGAATTGAGCCAGGCGTAGCGCGCGTCGCCGGTTTCGATGATCGGCGTCATGCGGAAATAGTATTGCGCCGGGTCCACCACTTCGCCGGAGAACAGGCGCGCGATGATGTCGGGCGCACCGTGGCGAAAGCCGAAGTTGCGCACGTAGAGCAGCGCGCCGTCATCGGTCTGCATGGTGAAGCGCGCTTCGAGTTGCGCGACGGCGTCGGTGCGGATGATCTGCCAGTCGGCACCGCCGGGGAGAATTTTTCCGCTCAGGCGCGCGCCGCTGTATTCGCCGTCAAACTCGCCACCGGTGATGTTGATGATGCAGCGCTCGCCTGCGGCCTGCGGCGTCGGGCCGAACAGTTGCGGTTTATCGACCGCGATGGCGGCGCGGTAGAGCAGTTCGAGTTTCGGGACTGGCGGGTTGAATTCCATTTCACGCTTTCGCTGTGGTCAATGTTGCGGACTTTCCCGCCGTCATTCTTTCGGAACGACGTAAGGGCCGAACGGCTTGCGCGCGGCGTCGATACATTCTTCGAGTAGCGCCTCGTCACCGAGTTGATTCGCGAGCAACAGCACGAGGCGCGCGTTGAGTTGCGCGCTCTGCTCGTCACTCAGACCTTGATGCGCGGCGATCAGACGCTCGTAGAACGCATCGTGATCGCTGAAGTTGAGAGCAGTCTTCATAGTCCCTCGCGCAGCGCGCGCCGCAGCGCGGCCCTAACTTTTGCGGCGGTCGGTTGCCGGATGCGCGCAGCCAAGTGCATGTCCGGGCGCAGCAGGCAGAACATTGGCCGGTCATCTTCCAGACCCAGTGCGGCGGCGAGCTTGCCTGCGGCATCGTTAACCACCGAGAGGCCGAGTGCGTTCGAGTCAACCTCCAGCATGCGTAACAGCGGCGCGCTGGCGTTGGCGAGGCGGATGACTTCTGCCGCCGTCACCCCGATTTTGGAAGCACCTCCGCCCGGAGACCCGCTCCAGAAGCCAACAAACGCGGCTTGGCCTCTAAAAAGGTCTACCAGAGCCATTCTCCGGCCATCTGGTCCGATGAATTCCACATTCTGCAATGCTTCTCCAACGTCGACGCCATGCACTTTGTGCCTCTGCGCGCGCGACGTCGGCGGCTTGCCGTAGAGGAAGGAGTTCGACAATCGCCCAGTGTTGCAGAGGTTGCGTGCGAATGGGTACTCCTTCGCCAGACTGATCGCTGCATCGCGCAGGATTTTTTCCGCCGGCGATTCGGGTTGCAAATAGCGTGCGGTGCGCCGCGTCGTCATGATATTGAACTGCGCGGCGGGCCGGCGTTCGGCGTGATACGTATCGAGCAACGCTTCGGGGGCTTGGCCGCTCAACACCAGCGCGAGTTTCCAGCCGAGGTTGTCGGCGTCCTGAATCCCGCTGTTGCCGCCGCGCGCGCCGAACGGGCTCATCGCGTGG
>JAYVSR010000036.1:0-16034 GCA_043775155.1 Burkholderiales bacterium
GCCTCGGCGCGGCTCACCATGTAGAGCGGGCCGTAGGTCTCGTTCATCGCCACATAGGCCGCCGCCATGCCGGCTGCGCCCTGAAAAAAACGCCGCCGCGAGATGCCTTGCTTCTTCGCCAGTTCAGAGCCGATGGCTTTGACGCGCGCTTCAAACTCGCGCTGCTTCGGCGTCTGCGGCGCCGGCATGAATTCATCGCTCGACACTGACTGGGTCGGGATCGGCGAGCGGAAGCGCGCGGTTTCAGCGGGGACTAAGCGGGCGATTTCGTCGGGGGACATCATGGCGGGCTCTCCTTGGGTGTGGTGGTGAAGGCTACACGGCAGCGCGGTTGGGCGGGCGGTGTCGTGGTTTGAGTGGAAGCCAGAAAGAATACTACTGCTACACAAATTTTTGCGCGATTGAAGGGATATTCGTGATCGGTCCGCCAACAGCTGATTGACAGGTTATAGCCTGCCTGCTTTTTCAAATTTGCAGGACGTAGCCTGCTATTCATCTGATGTCCGTGCCGACCAATGCGGGTTGAAGTCGCTGGTAAAAATCGACTCCCAGGCGGTTTAAAAGATTTATAAATAATCTTGCATTTCGTTATTTTGCAAGAATATAATCCATGCACTCTGGAGAGACACAACATGGACACCGTGATCATTCGCATCCGTCTGCAAGCGCTGCGCGAGCAACGCCAACTCACGCAGGACGCGCTGGCCCAGGCACTGGGCTACAAGGACAGGCAAACGCTATCGGCCATCGAACTCGGTGAACGCAAAGTCACCGCTGATGAGGTCGTGCAGGCGGCGCGTTTCTTCAAGGTTCCGGTCGATTACTTCACCGACCCGTTTGAACTGGCCGGCGAAGGCCGTTTTTCGTGGCGTCAAACCAATGCCAGCGTCAAGCAGCTGGATGATTTCGAGGCGCGAGCTGGCAAGTGGATTGCCGCGTACCGGCACCTTTCACGCCTCAAGGGCGCGCCGATAAACTCTTCGATGCGCCGCGTTGCGCTGACCGCAAAAAGCACGTTTGAAGATGCGCAGGCCGAAGGCGAGGCCATTGCCCGGGCCATGAAGCTCGGTGCCAATCCCGCAAAAAATCTTGCCTATGTGCTCGAGAATGATCTCGACACGCTTGTGTTGCACGTCGACACCATCAAAGGCATTTCCGGAGCGGCGTGCCAACTTGGGCAGCTCAATACGATTCTCATCAATCGGAATCAAGCGCCATGGCGCCGTGCCTTCGATCTTGCCCACGAATGGTTTCACCTGCTCACTTGGGACAACATGGCCCCCAGCCGCATTGAAGGTGGCGAGCCCGCGAACCCGCAGGAAAGACGTGTCGAGAGTCTGGCTGATAATTTTGCCGGCGCATTGCTGATGCCGCGCCCGACGATTGCGGACATGATCGCCCGCGACCCGCTCCCTGTGGAGGCGCAATTGCCGAAGTGGTTGGTCGTGCAAGCAACCGGCCTTGCTGTGAGCGCCCCCGCGCTCAAATGGCGCCTGGTAGTCCTCGGGTACATCAAGCGCGCCGCCGCTGAGCGCATAAATGATTCCGCGCTCCGAATGCCTCAGTCGGGCGAGACGGCGAAACCGGCACGCTTCAGTACGCGTTTCGCCGAGGTGTTCGCGTGGGGCATCGAAGAAGGGCATGTGTCGGCCCGGCGCGCAGCGTCTTTACTGGGCCTCACGCTTGACGATCTCGCTCTTGTGTTCGAGGAGCACGGCTTAAAGACCCCGTTCGATCTCTAGGCCGCGCCCATGAGTTTTCGGCCGGGCCAGATCGTGCTGGTCGATACCAACGTCATCATCGAAGCGCACCGCACTGGCTGCTGGAAAGGATTGACCGGCTACTTCGCGATCCACACCGTCGAAAAGATAGTCGAAGAAACCCAGACCGGCTACCAAAACCGCGACCCGGAACAGACCATCGACGAAGCCGCTCTACGCAAGGCATGCAAGCACATCGCCAACATTAGCGACACCCAGCGCGTGCAGTTTCAGATAGACCACCCGAAAGCAGCATTGCGCGAGAACTACAGCGAGCGCTGGCTATCCGCCAAGAGAACCAATCTGTTGCTGGGGAAATAGGCTGAAACCGTTGGTGGGCGCGGATCACGGGCTTTTGACTGGCTGCAACCGTTTCCCAGAGCCATTCTTGCGACATCGCGCCGGTCAAATTTTTACTATTTACGGTGCGCGCTCTAAATGATGCCCTCTTCGCGCACCGCCTCCCCGCTCTGCACCCGCCGGTAGTCCATGCGCGCCAGATCAAGTGTCTGGTAGCCGCCCGTGAGAATGAGTTCAGCCAGCGCACGCCCCGCAGCGGGCGCATGCATCAGGCCGTGGCCGGAGAAGCCGGCGGCGACGTAGAAGTTCTCCACTTCGCCGGCCCACGCACCGAGGATCATGTTGCCGTCGAGCGTGTTTTCGTCGTAGAGGCCGCTCCATTCGCTCTTGAGCTTGAGCGCTTCAAACACAGGCAAGCGCCAGGCGAGCGCGGGCCAGACGATGCGTTCGAAATACGTGGGGTCGGTGGCGAAGTTGAAACCGGGCGGCTCGTGGCTGTTGACCAGGCCGACTGAATACCCCTTCCCCGCTTTGCTCACTTCGGGCCTGCACACGAGGCGGTCGAGGTCTTTGATCAACGGCAGCGCTTCGAGCGTGGCGGTGATCTCGACGTAATGCTCGAAGCGGCGCATCGGCACGACCGGTAACGGCATGCCGATCAGATCGCACACTTCACCCGCCCACGCACCCGCAGCGTTGATGATGGTGTTGGCAAAGATGGTCTCGCCGCTGGCAAGCGTGACCTGCGTCGCGCGGCCGCGCTGTGACTGCGGGCGGCGCGCGCCATCGAGTGTGATGGCGGTGACTTTATCTTTCACATACAACGCGCCCAGGTGCTGGGCTTTTTTCTTCAGGCCTTGCAGCACCGCGTTCGGGTCGAGCCAGCCGTCGCCCGGCGTCCATGCGGCGAGCGTGAGGTCGTCGTTGCGGATCGACGGGAAGCGCTGCGCAAGGGCGGCGCGGTCGAGCAGATGCACCTCGACGCCAAGTGTGCGCTGGCGCGCGGCGTTGCGTTCGACGATGGCTGCTGCGCGATCATCGACGACGAAGAGATAGCCGCCTTCTTTCCAGCCGAGATCAGGCGCTTCGCCGCCCGTGCTGCTGCCGCTGGTTTGCACTGCAACGTGCTCATGCCAGTCCTTGAAAAACTCCATGCTCGCCACCGACATCTGAATGTTCTCGGGGCAGGAGAACAAGCGCCGCACACCGCCGGTGGCGCGCGGGGTGGAGGCCAGTGCGTAGGTGGGGTCAGGCTCGATCACGATTACGTCCGGCGCTTGCTGCGTGCGACGCAAAAAATAAGCAGCAGCCGAGCCAATCGCACCGCCGCCGATGATCAGGATCTCCGTCTTCGCCATCGAGCGATTATGCGCGCGCCGGAGAGAATGGGCGAAAGGGAAAAAGCGAAAAAGCCCCAAGAACGGCTCCAGGAGCGGCTTTGCAGGCAATGCACAGATGCGCTGAAAAAGCCGCTGCTAAAATCGTCAGCATCGTCATCCACACCAGCACTTGCCCGCCAATCCAAGGAGACCACCATGTCCGCCAGCTCCGCCGCCTCGACCACCCCCGGCGAACTCTACGAAATCTACGCCATCCGTTACGCCGAGAACGACCGCTTGCGCAGCGAGAACTTCATCGGCGGTGATCCGCACGACGGCCCGATGCCGCTCGACTACTTCGTCTGGCTGTTGAAATCGCCGACGCGCAACATCCTCGTCGACACCGGCTTCAACGCCGCGACCGCGAAGGCGCGTAACCGTACTCTACTGCGCTGCCCGATCGAGGCGGTGCGGGTGCTCGGCGTCGACCCGGACACCATCGAGGATGTCGTCATCACCCACCTGCACTACGACCATGCGGGCAACCTGACCAAATTGCCGAACGCGCGCTTTCACATTCAGGACGCCGAGGTCGAGTACGCCACCGGGCGTTGCATGTGCCACGCGCCGCTGCGCCACGCTTATTCGGTCGAGGACATTGTTGACCTCGTGCGCAAGGTGTATGCGGATCGCGTTGTGTTCCACGCTGGTGACGCGCTGATCGCGCCCGGCGTCGAGCTGGTGCATATCGGCGGCCACACCAAGGGCATGCAGTCATTGCGGGTGCAGACCGCACGCGGGCCGGTGGTGCTGGCGTCGGACGCCAGCCACTTTTACGAACACCACGAGACCGGCCGCCCATTCGTCATCGTCTACAACCAAGGTGACATGCTCGACGGCCATCGCCGTCTGAACGCGCTGGCGCCGTCGCCGCAGCACGTGGTGCCGGGGCATGACCCGCTGGTGATGGCGCGTTATCCGAATCTGCCCGGCGATGAGATCGGCATCGCGATGCTGCATCTCGCGCCATCGGCGTAACGCCAACTCTGGATTGACCATCACCATGATCAACCTCGAACACTCTGCGTCATCAGCCTGATGGCAGCTCCAGGCGCGGCTCTTGGCGCTAGGCGTGAATCCCGTGTTCCATCCGGTGCTTCATTTGTGCAATCCATTCGGCGCGCGGCATGAAGACTTTGGATGCACGCGCGATGCGCTCGACCTGCGCCATGATCGCGTCTTCACTCTGCGAAAAATCGACCGGCTCGCGGCACGGCTGCTCACTGTGCCAAGGTGTATCGATGAAGCACTCGATGCGCGTGCCTTCGGGGTCGCGAAAATAGAGTGACACCGCGTTGCCGTGCGTCGCGGGGAGGATCTCGCTGATGCCCGGTTCATTCAACAAGGTCTGATGCAGCGCGCGCAACCACGCCAGGCTAGGCACGCGAAACGACATCTGGTTCAGCACATTGAAATGCTCGCCGGTCGCGCGGCCTGACGCGAGCACGATCTGGTGATGTTCTTCCGGATCGCGCGACAAAAACACCAGATAGACCGGGCCGCGCGGCGTATCGAGATTGCCGCGGTCGGTCACGGTAAAGCCCATCACGCGTTTGTAAAAATCTTCCATCCGCGCAACATCGCGCACGTAGATGCCCATGTGGCTGAAGGACGGGCCGTTCGGCAATGCGCTCATGGCGGTCTCGCGAAATCGATTTGCAGGGGCGGCAATGATAACCGCGCTGCCGGGTAAGATTCGCTCTGGTTGTCGCTCTCTCTCCCGCGTATCTCTCCCGCGTATCTCTCCCTCTTGTTTGTCGCACCATCTCGACAGGAATCTGTTCATGACTACGCCTTTCCCCGCCTCGCTGCGCGCTGCGCTCGCCCCCACCGGCACGTTGCGCACCGGCCTCAACTACTCGAACTTTCTCATCACCGGCCGCGACGCTGACAAGAAGCCCTACGGCGTCGCCATCGACCTCGCGCGCGAGCTCGGCCGACTTGCCGATGTGCCGGTCGAGTTTGTCGGCTACGAAGCACCCGGCCCGATGGCCGAAGATGCGCCGAAGAACGTCTGGGACATCGCCTTCCTCGCCATCGAGCCGAAGCGCGCGAACATAATTGACTTCAGTCCGGCGTATCTGGAAATTGAAGCGACCTACTTGTTGCCCGCTGGCTCGCCGATGCAATCGGTCGATGAGGTCGATGCCGCAGGTAAACGCATCGCATTGATGGACAAGAGCGCGTATGACCTCTATCTCACGCGCACGATCAAGCACGCCGAACTGGTGCGCGTCGAGGGCATGCAGGGCGCGTATGAGCGCTTCGTCGCGGACAAGCTGGATGCGCTGGCGGGTCTGCGTCCTGCGTTGCTGACGGATGCAACGAAGCTGCCCGGCTCGCGTGTGCTCGATGGCCGATTCACAGCGGTGCAGCAAGCCACTGGTGTTCCGAAAGCACGCAGCGACGAAAACGGCGGACGTGTCGCCGCTTACGTCCGCACCTTCATCGAAGAAGCCAAAGCCTCCGGGCTGGTGGCCGAATTGATCGCGCGGCATCGTGTGCCGGGCGTTAACGTCGCGCCTTGAATCACACGGAAACCGTTGGGGGACAACGGTTTCCGGCCAATTACTTCGCCATTACCTCGCCAATCACTTGGCCAAATTAGGTAGCCAAAGCACCAGCGCAGGAAAATAGGTGATGATCGCCAAGCTGCCCAACAGCGGCACCAGCCACGGCAAGATCGCCATCGTGGTTCGCTCCACCGACAGCTTCGCCACGCGCGCGAGCACAAACAGCACCAGACCCATCGGCGGATGCAACAAGCCGATCATCAGGTTCAACACCATCACCAGACCAAAGTGAACCAAGTCAATGCCAAGTTGCTGGCAGATCGGCACCAGTAGCGGCACCAAAATCGTGATGGCCGCAGTGGGTTCGAGAAAGCAGCCGACGAATAGCATCAGCGCGTTGGCCAGCAGCAAAAACACCCACGCCTCTTTGGTGAAGCCCAGCACCCAGGACGCAATCGCGCTGGTCACACCGGTGGCCGTGAGCATCCAGCCGAAGATGCTGGCCGCCGCGACGATGAACAGTACCGTCGAGGTGGTCTCGACCGTATCGAGGCAGACCTTGACGAACATCTTCCATTGCAGGGTGCGATACCAGAAGAAGCCGAGAATCAACGCCCACACGCACGCTGCAATCGCGCCTTCGGTGGGGGTGAAGATGCCGGTGCTCATGCCGCCGATCAGCAGCACCGGGGTCATGATCGGCAGCACCGCCTGAAACTTGAACAGTTTGTCGGCGACGAACAATCCAGCCAGCCCGGCGATCACGGTGGCGCGCGGCGGCAAGCCGATTTTTTCCACCAGCACCCACATCAACAAGGGCCAGCCCGCCACCACCAGCGTCTCGATGATCGCCTTGCCGAAGCGTTTGCCCTCGAACTTGATGTCGCCGCCCCAGCCGTTCTTGTGGGCGAAATACGCCACCGTCACCATCATCAAAAACGCCATCAGCAAGCCGGGCAAAATGCCCGCGAGAAACAGCGCGCCGACCGAGACGTTAGCCATCATCGCGTAGATCACGAACGGCAGCGAAGGCGGAATGATCGGCCCCAGCGTGGCCGACGCCGCAGTGACGCCGACTGCGAACTCCTTGTCGTAGCCATGCTCGACCATCGCCTTGATCTCGATGGTGCCCAAGCCTGCGGCATCGGCAATCGCGGTGCCGCTCATGCCGGCGAAGATCACTGAGCCGACGACGTTGACGTGACCGAGTCCGCCCTTCATCCAGCCGACCAGCGCAAGCGCGAAGTTGTAGATGCGCGTGGTGATGCCGGCGTTGTTCATCAGGTTGCCGGCCAGGATGAAGAAGGGGACAGCGAGCAGCGGAAAGCTGTCGATGCCGCTGATCATGCGATGAAACACCACCAGCGGCGGAATGTTGCCGGTGATGAGGATGTAGACGAGCGCCGAGCCGGCCATGGCAATCGCCACTGGTACGCCGCCACTCATGAAAAACAGAAACAGAATCTTCAACATCTCAGCGATCCTCCATGGTGGACTCGGGCCGCTGCAACACGGTGTAGCCGCGTTTGAGATGGATGCGCATCACCAGCACCGAGCGTACGCACATTGCCGCAAACCCCGCGAGGCAAACACCGTAGACGATGTTGACCGGCAGATCGACCACGGTCATTTTGAGGCTACCCATTTTTTCCATCATTTGGCCGGTATAAAACACGGCGGCCGCGAAGAAGGCGATTTTGATGACGTCAACCAACAGCGCCAGGGCGTGGCCCAGTTGCTTGGGGATAAAGCGGAAAAAGAAATCGACCTGAATGTGATTGTTCTTCGCCACGCCGATGGCCGCGCCGGTAAACACGGTGGCAATCAGCAGGTAGCGCGCAATCTCCTCCGTCCACGCCGCCGAGTCGTTCATCACATAGCGGGTGAAAAACTGGGTGAACACGGTAGCGGCGAGCGCCCAGAAAAACCCGAGTGCGACCCAGGCCTCTGGCGTGGTGTGCGACAAATCGACAGCGTCGTCGGTGACGTGAAACTCACCGTCGTCGCCGACGATTTTTTGCTCTTCAACGTGCATGGTGTGTCCTCAAACCGTTGCAGCACAAGGGTTTCGTGGCATATAAGCACGGAGAGCCGCTTCTGGAGCGGCTCTCCGTGATGTGCCTTGTCAAATTTTGCAGTTTTTTATTTGATCGCGACGATGCGGTCGTAGTCTTTCTTGTCAAAGCCCATCGACTCGACGGTCGAGGTTTTGAGCACGGCATCCGAGAAGCTCTTGCGATTGACCGTAACCACTTGTAGGCCTTTTTTCTTGAACTCGTCGGTCAGCTCGATTTCACGTTTTTTGATCTGGTCGGTGGCGCGAGCGGCGGCTTCGAGCGCCACGTCGGTGAAGATCTTTTTCTCGGCGTCCGATAGCTTGCTCCAGATGTGCGGGGCGACTTGCGTGGTCAGACCGTCAACGATGTGGCCGGTCAGCATGATCGCTTTTTGCACTTCGTAAAACTTCTTCGCTTCAATCGTGGTGAGCGGATTCTCTTGCGCTTCGACGGTGCCGTTTTGCAGCGCGAGGTAAACCTCGGCAAACGCAATCGGCGTCGGGTTGGCGCCGCAGGCTTTCGGCGTCGCGGTGTAGGCGGGCACGTCAGGCACGCGGATTTTCAGGCCCTTCATGCCGGCGCAATCGGTGAATGGCTTTTGCGCCGTCGTGTGGCGCGCGCCGTAGTAGGTGTAGGCGAGAATCTGGATGCCGGTCTTGTCGCGAAAGCCGTCGGTCATTTCCTTGAACACTGGGCTCTTGCTGTAGGCCAGGAGATGATCGCCGTCGCGGAAGATGAAGGGGTAGTAGGCGATGCCCAGACGCGGGTAGGAGCGCGCCGCGAACGCCGGGCCGCTGATGATCATGTCGATGGTGCCGAGCGTCATGCCCTGGTTGATGTCGGTCTCTTTGCCGAGCGACGAGGCTGGATGCACGGTGATGTCGAACTTGCCATTGGTGCGTTTTTTGATCTCTTCGGCCGCCCACACCGATTGGGTGTGATACGGCTCGGAGGTTTCATAGACGTGCGCCCATTTGAGCTTTTGTTGTGCGAGCGCGCTGCCTGCGGTCAGCGTGCTAAGCGCAACGGCGGCGGCGAGCAAGCCCAGTCTGGTCATCAGTTTCATTTTTATGTCTCCTTCGGTTGAGTGAAAAACGCTTTGGGTACGGCGAGGTGATTACTTCGGGGTGATTACTGGATTGCTGGCAAGGCGCGGGTCACATGATCACGGGGGTGCGTGAATCAGCGGGGTCGGCCCAGTTGGTGTTGGGTACCAGCGGCACCCAGCCCGGTCGGCCCGGGTCTTGGTCGTAAGGATAACCGCCAATCCGTTTGTACAGGGCGGCGTATTCGGCGAGCTTGTCGCGGTCGAGCGTGACACCGAGGCCAGGGCCATCGGGCACTTTGATCGCACCATTCACATACGGCATCTTGCCGCCTGCGATGATGTCGTCTTTCAGGTGGTGGTAGTGGGCATCGGCGCTGTACGACAGATTCGGCAGCACTGCACCCAGATGCAGCATGGTGGCAAGCTGAATCCCGAGTTCGCCGGACGAATGCACGGCGACGCCGATTTGCATCGTCTCGCACACGCCGGCCGCCTTGATGCACGGGCGAATGCCGCCCCAGAAGGTGGTGTCGAGCAGGATCACATCGACGGCGTGGTCGCGCAGGTTGGCGGCGAGCTGCTCGAAGTTGACCACCACGGTGTTGGTGGCGGTGCGCAAGCCGGTGCGCTCGCGCACTTGGCGCATGCCGTTCATGCCCCAGGTCGGGTCTTCAAGATAATCGTTGTTGATGTCCTTGATCGCGTTGCCGAAGCGCACGGCGTCTTCGAGCGGCCAGGCGCAATTGGGGTCGTGGCGAAAGCTGTCGCCCGGCAAGGCTTCAGCGAGCGCGCGGTAGCAGGCCAGTTCATATTGCGGTGAAAACACGCCGCCCTTGAGCTTGTGGGCGGTGAAGCCGTGTTCGGCTTTGAGTGCTTTGGCGTGCGCAACCAATTGGTCGATGGTGCGCGTCTCGTGCTGCCCATCGGCGTTGCCATAGCGAAAGAACAGGTAGCTCGCGAACGGCACGGCATCGCGCAGCTTGCCGCCGAACAATTGATAAGCCGGCACATCGAGCGCCTTGCCGATGATGTCGATGCAGGCGAACTCGATCGCGGCGAGCAGTTGCGTGCGGTTGTTGTACAGGCTCGCCGTCGGATTGGCGATCATGAAGCGCTGGCGCTCCAGATCAAACGGGCTGGTGCCGACGAGGTAGCTCTCGAGCGCGCGAATCGCGTTCTCGGCGCTCTCGCCGCCGCCACCCATCTCGCCCAAGCCGGTGATGCCGGCATCGGTCTCGACCTCGACGATGGTACGCACGAAGCGCCCCCAGTGGCAGCCGTTGGCGTGGCGCAGTGGCGCTTCGAGCGGCACCGTCACGGTGGTGGGCTTGATGGCGGTGATGCGGATGGGTTTCATTGCGGCATTGTCAATCGGGGCAAGCGGAGCAATCGGAGCAATCGGAGCAAGCGGGGCAAGCGGGGCAGATTGGGGTTTTCACACTTCGAGCGGAATGCCCGCGCCCATCACCTGCACTTTGGTGGCGCGGGTTTTGTCGAGCGCGAGGGTGAAGGCTTCGATTGCCTGCGCCAGCGGATACTGCTTGGTCAACAGCGGCTTGACGTTGACTTTGCCGCTGGCGAGATAGTCCACCGCCCAGTCAAATTCGATGCCCCAACGGAACGCGCCGCGATAGTCGATCTCGCGCGCCATGATGCTGTTGGCCGGAAACGGCAGGTCTTCGTTCGGCAGCGTGCCGACCTGCACGATGAGGCCGCCGCGTTTGACCGCCGACAAACAGGTGCCGAGCGCACGCGGATGGCCGGCCGCTTCAAGCGCAATGTCGAACCGGCCTGCGTAGTCTTTGGCATCAGTCGTGTCGGAGCGGAAGGTGTGATCGGCCCCCGCTTGCTTGGCGATGGTAAGCGGACGATCGAGCACGTCGCACACCGTCACTTCCGCTGCGCCCGCCAGCTTGGCCGAGAGCGCGCACAGGCTGCCGATGGTGCCGGCGCCAGTGACCAGCACGCGCTTGCCGGAGAGATTGCCGCCCGCACGCTGCACCGCATGCAGGCCGACGGCGAGCGGTTCGGCGAACGCTAACTCGCCCAGTGTTACCGGTGTATCGACCGGCATCACCTGACGCGCGCCGAGAATAAACAAGTCGGCGAACATGCCTTGTGCATGCGGGAACACGCTGGCGCTGCCGAGAAAATGCATGCGCTCGCACAGGTTCTCGCGGCCACTCCGGCAGGCGGCGCATTTGCCACAAGGGTGCGACGGGTTGACGGCGACTTTCATCCCGGCAGCGAGTCCTTTGACGTTGCTGCCAACGGCTTCGAGCACGCCGGATGCTTCGTGTCCCGGCGTCATCGGCTCACGCACGACAAAGCTGCCGTTCTTGCCTTCAAAGTAGTAGTGCAGGTCAGAGCCGCAGATGCCGCCTGCGCCCAAGCGGATCAGCACTTCATCCGGTTTGGGTTCGAGCACAGCGAGAGGCTTGAGGACAATTTTTTCCTTGCCGTGGATTTGGCAGTTGAACATGGTGTGATGCTCCAAATGAATTGTTGTTGCGCACGGCGTCAGTGGCCATTGGTCTTGCGTTGCGATTTTGGCCAGCCGGCGTTGAATCGTTTGTGCGACATTTGAATGTGGTGGCGCATCGCATCGCGCGCCGCCTCTGCGTCGCGGGACGCGAGCGCGGCGAGCACCTGGCGGTGCTCGCCAATCGCGGCAGCCCAGCTCTTCGGATTTTCGAAGTACAGCGCGAGCTTGGTGAAGAGCGGATTGGAGCGGCCGTCAAATAGTTGGGCTGTCATGCTGACGAGCACGCCGTTGCCCGCTGCTTCGGCGATAAGCACATGAAACTGGCGGTCGCCTGCGGTGGGGATGCGTCCCGCAGCGGCGTCGTCTTCCATCAGCGTGATGGTTTTGGCAAGCGTATCGAGTTGCGCACGCTTGATGTTGCGCGCTGCTTGGGCGGCGATCTCCGGCTCAATCACGGCGCGCGCGCGGATCAATTCGAGCGGGCCTTCCTCGTGCGTCAGGGCCGGGGCGACGTTGATCGCGTCGGGCTTGCGCGCATAAATGCCGGAGCCAATGCGGATCTCGATATAGCCTTCGACTTCGAGCGCGATCAGCGCTTCACGCACCGACGGACGGCTGACGCCCATCTGCACTGCGAGGTCGCGCTCCGGCGGCAGGCGTGTGCCGGCTGCGTATTCGCCCGCAACGATCAGCGCGCGCAATTGCTCGGCGATGCGGCGATACAGGCGAGAGGGTTCGATGCTGGAGAGAGGCATGAATTGGTCAAGTGGTCAGACCAATTCTACGGGAATTCTCAATTCTCCGGCGGGTGAAACTAAATGCGGAACGACCTACAAAACCCGCGCACCTGGGCGCAGGGCTTCAAACGCCGTCTGCTGACCGGGTGTCGAGTTGTGTCAGCGGAATCGCTTTCGGCTCTTCCACCGGTATCACCGGCTGTGCTTTTGCGGCTGCGGGAGTCTGTGCGGTTGCTGGTGTGTACACCAGCTTGCCGGTACCCGCTGCGCGCAGACGGTCACGCTCGACGATCACCTTGCTGGCGTAACCGTTGTCATCGCCGGTGGCACCGGAGTAGGCCCTGAGCGCGGCTTCGAGACCGCCAAAACGGCGGGTGTAGTCTTGCAGGATCAGCGCGCCGACCTTGATGTTGGCGACCGGGTTGAGCACGGCGTCTTTGCCGCCGAGCTCGTCGAACTTGTCCATGTGGTATTTCGGGATCACCTGCATCAAGCCCTTGGCGCCCATCGGCGATTCGGCGAACGGGTTGAAGCGAGATTCGATTGCCATCACCGACAGGATCAACGCCGGATCGACGCCGGTTTCCTTGCCGGCCACAAAGGCGGAGGCGACCAAATGCTCGACGGCCTCGGCGGAGACCAGATATTTTTTGGCGAGAAACGCAGCGATGCGCTTGTGGACTTCGACCGTCGCAGGCGCATTGGCTGCCAGATCGGCTTCTTCGGCTTGCGCCGCCGCGTCCGCTTTGAGCCGTACTGGCTGCACATTGGTCAGCAGGGGCGGGCCGAAATCGAGCTCGACCGCAGCGGCTGGAGCGGGTTTGGCGTGGCTGAAGGTCTGGACTTCCCAGGCGATCAACGCAATCAAACCGGTGATCATCAAACCGTTCTTGGTGATGCTCCACAACGACACGAACAAATGCTTTTGGGTAAAACGCGACATGCTGTACCTCCTTGTCAAAAGCGCACGCGCCGTCAGTTCCCCGCGAACGGGCATCTTCTCGTTGCCGGGAAGAAAGCTGATGGCGTGATTGCGCTTCGCAGTCGAGGGCCTGGTTTGGAGCTCACGCGTGTCCCCAAGATTCCACCAGACCGGAATTGGCCGCACGGCCTGCCCTAAAAAGTGAGGGCAGCGTTGACGGCGCTAACTACAAACACCGGAACCAGTCACAACGATGAAGGACGGTTCCGGCACGGTTGAAAACTACACTATGCGTAGTGGTCAAAAAATTGGGAGGTACGATCTGTTGATTCGTCCTCCCCTTACGACTGAGCGAATTGTAGGGATGGAATCCGGAGTGGTCAACCTATTTTTTCTTGATGAAAATCAAATACTTAGTGCTGTTACATCAGCAAAAAATCAGCCAAATCAAGGGTTTGGGCGTATACTTTAAATCGTTAATATTTGTGACTTAAAAAAGCGTGAAATATCAAGACCTTAGAGGATTTTTGGCGGCATTGGAAGCGCGTGGCGAGCTGAAACGCGTCGCCATTTCGGTTTCGCCGCGGCTTGAAATGACCGAAATTTGCGACCGCGTGTTGCGCGCTGGCGGGCCAGCTTTGTTGTTTGAGCGGCCGTTGGATGGCGCTTTGCGTTACGACATGCCGGTGCTCGGCAACCTGTTTGGCACGGTGCGCCGGGTCGCTGCCGGCATGGGCGAGGACTGCGCAACGGATGCCGAGGCGCTGTTGCGATTGCGAGAAGTCGGCAAGTTGCTGGCTTTTTTGAAAGAGCCGGAGCCGCCCAAGGGCATGAAGGACGCATGGGACAAATGGCCGGTGCTCAAACAGGTGCTCAACATGGCACCCAAGGTGGTAACGAGCGCGCCGTGTCAGCAGATTGTGTGGGATGGTGCGGGGTCCGCGAAGGGAGCGGGCGCGACGGCGGATGCCGCGGTGGACCTCGGCCGCCTGCCAGTGCAAACCTGCTGGCCGGGCGACGCCGGGCCGCTGATCACCTGGGGCCTGACGGTGACGCGCGGGCCGCACAAGACGCGGCAAAACCTCGGCATCTATCGCCAGCAAGTGATTGCTCACAACAAGGTGATCATGCGCTGGCTGGCGCATCGCGGCGGCGCGCTGGATTTTCGCGAGCATGCGCTGGCAACGCCGGGCAAGCCGTTCCCGGTCGCGGTGGTGCTCGGTTGCGACCCGGCGACGATTTTAGGCGCGGTGACGCCGGTGCCTGACTCGTTGAGCGAGTACCAATTTGCCGGGCTGTTACGTGGTGCCAAGACCGAGTTGGTCAAGTGCATCGGCAATGATTTGCAAGTACCCGCTTCGGCGGAGATCGTGTTGGAGGGCGCGATTCAGCCCGATGCCAATGATCCGACCGGGTACGAAACGGCGGTCGAAGGCCCGTTCGGCGACCACACTGGTTACTACAACGAGACCGAGCGCTTCCCGGTTTTCACCATCGACCGCATCACCATGCGCGAGAAGCCGATCTACCACTCCACCTACACCGGCAAGCCGCCGGACGAGCCGGCGGTGCTCGGCATGGCGCTCAACGAAGTGTTCGTGCCGCTGTTGCAAAAGCAGTTTCCCGAGATCACGGACTTTTATTTGCCGCCGGAAGGCTGCTCCTACCGCCTCGCGGTGGTGAGCATGAAAAAGTCCTACCCCGGCCACGCCAAGCGCGTGATGTTTGGTGTGTGGAGCTTTTTACGCCAGTTCATGTACACCAAGATCGTCATCGTCACCGACGACGATATCGATGTCCGCCAATGGAAAGAAGTAGTGTGGGCACTCACAACGCGGGTCGATCCGGTGCGCGACACGCTGCTCGTTGAGAACACGCCGATCGACTATCTCGACTTCGCCTCGCCGGTGTCAGGCCTCGGCGGCAAGATGGGAATCGACGCGACCAACAAGTTGCCCGGCGAGACGGCGCGCGAATGGGGCCGGCCGATTGCGATGGATGCGGCGGTGACCGCGCGGGTGGATGCGCTGTGGCAGGACTTGGGGTTGTGAGCGAAGGAGTGGCAGATCGCGGATCGGTCGCAGCAGTGTGCTAGCATTGCTGGCATTGCGGGCATGGATATCCAGAGTTCCGCTTGGCCCCATTCAGCTTGGCCCCATTCAATTTGCAACTCCCGCTTCGCCCCGTTAGCCGGTCTGCCAGGAGTCCACATGTCCAGCACCTTGACTATCCGAAATCTTGATCTGAATCTAAAAGACCGCTTGCGCGTCGCTGCAGCGACGCATGGCCGCTCGATGGAAGAAGAAGTGCGGGTGATTCTGCGAAGTGTTCTGACGCGCGCGCCGGCCGCGACTGGCTTGGGCAGCCGGATCCACGCGCGCTTCGCCGCGCTGGGAGGCGTTGAACTCGATTTGCCCGACCGCATTGAGCGCCCGCGCGCTGCCCGGCTGGACGTAAAGGCCGATCGAAAATGATCGTGTTGGACACCAACGTGGTGTCCGAACTCATGCGGCCCGCACCGAGCGCAGACCTGCTGGCGTGGATCGATGCGCAGGCGCCAGACACGCTGTGGCTCACCAGTGTGAACGCCGCCGAGCTACTGTTTGGATTGGCACGCTTGCCCGACGGCGCGCGCAAACGCGCACTCGCGGCCGCGGTGACGCAAACGCTCGAAATCGATTTTGTCGGACGGATGCTCAGCTTTGATCTGGAGGCCGCCGCCATTTTTGCCGGTCTCGCAGCAGACGGCGAACGCGCCGGTAAGCCGCTTGGCTTCGCTGATGGTCAGATTGCGGCGATCTGCCTCGCCCACGACGCCACCCTGGCAACCCGC
>JAYVSR010000037.1:0-7182 GCA_043775155.1 Burkholderiales bacterium
TCCATCCGCTCTTCGTCAGACAGCTTTGAATCATTGATGATCGCCTGCAATGCGAGGCGCTTCGGTGCGTACTTCTTCACCAGCGCTTCGCGCTTGAGCTCGCGGTTGATCGTTGATAGTTTCGCCATCTTGGATGCTTACGCCTTGAAGGGGAATTTAAATGCGGCCAGCAATGCACGGGCTTCGTCGTCAGTCTTGGCCGTGGTGGTGATGCTGATGTTCATGCCACGCAGGGCATCGATCTTGTCGTACTCGATCTCGGGGAAAATGATCTGCTCTTTGACCCCGATGTTGTAGTTGCCACGGCCATCAAACGAGCGTCCGGAAATACCGCGGAAGTCACGCACACGCGGCAGCGCGACGGTCACAAAGCGATCCAGAAACTCATACATGCGCGCTCCGCGCAAGGTGACCATGCATCCGATTGGGTAGTCCTGACGGATCTTGAAACCGGCGATCGCTTTTGTGGACTTGGTGACCACCGGCTTTTGGCCAGCAATCTTGCTCATGTCGCCAACCGCGTGTTCCATCACTTTTTTGTCCGCCACCGCTTCGGACACACCCATATTGAGAGTGACCTTGGTGATCCGCGGCACCTGCATGACCGATTTGAAACCGAACTTTTTCATCAAGTCCGGAACGATCTTTTCCTTGTACTGCTGCTGTAAACGCGCCATCTTGTTTTCCCCGTTTACTTGGCGTCGACTTGCGCACCGCTGGATTTAAAAATCCGCACTTTGCGCGCATCGTCGAGAGTCTTGAAACCAACGCGATCCGCTTTCTGGGTCGCAGGATTGAACAGCGCGATATTAGAAATATCAAGCGGCATAGTCTTTTCGGTGATGCCGCCGGTCTGCCCCTTCATTGGGTTCGGCTTGGTATGCTTTTTCACCAAATTGACGCCCTCGACCAGCACCTGCGCGTCATCAAGACGCTTGAGCACGGTGCCGCGCTTGCCTTTATCACGCCCAGTGATGACGATCACATCGTCACCTTTGCGAATTTTATCCATTACAGAACCTCCGGCGCCAAGGAGACGATCTTCATGAAGCGCTCCGTGCGCAGCTCGCGCGTCACCGGCCCGAAAATGCGCGTGCCGATCGGCTCCAACTTGGCGTTAAGCAGCACGGCGGCATTGCCGTCGAACTTGATCAAAGAGCCATCACTGCGGCGCACGCCTTTGGCAGTACGCACGACCACGGCGCTATAGACTTCGCCTTTTTTCACACGGCCGCGCGGCGCCGCATCCTTGATCGACCCCTTGATGATGTCGCCGATAGACGCATAGCGGCGCTTCGAGCCACCCAGAACCTTGATGCACATGACGGAACGGGCACCAGTATTGTCGGCCACGTCCAGTCTGGACTGCATTTGAATCATGATTCACCTTTTTCCAACTTTACCCGCCTGCTCGACATGCGAGTCAGCCAGTCAGTTTTGGAACCCGTACGGGGTTGATTTCCAGATTCGCTCGGAGGATCAAGAACTGGGAAACCGGAAACCGGCCTCACCCGGCAAAGCTGCCGGCCCATTCTCGCGCCTTTTGAGTTTTAGGCGGTTAACTTGCAACCACTACATACTCAAAAATTTTCCGAACGCGACAAAGCATTTGAGTATAACGCGCTTTTTCTAAACGCGCAAGTATTTAGATCGTTTTTGCCTTTTCGACCAGGCGCACAACGGTCCAAGTCTTGGTACGCGACAGTGGGCGCGTTTCGGCGATCTCAACCAGATCACCCTGTTTGAATTCGTTGGCGGCGCTATGGGCGTGAAATTTATTTGAACGCGTAATGTACTTGCCAATGGTCGGGTGTTTGACCCGGCGCTCAACTAATACAGTCACGGTTTTGTCCATCTTGTCGCTCACTACCCGCCCGGTAAAGGTACGCTTAGGAGCGGTGCTGGCGCTGGTGGCGGTCGCTGCTACTGTCATGATCAGGCCTTTTTCAGTTCTACCTCGTGCCGCACCGTGCGGGCACGGGCGATATCGCGGCGGGTCTTTTTGATTTGGCTCGTATTTGTGAGCTGTTGCGTGGCAGCCTGCATGCGCAATGAAAACTGCGCCTTCAGCAAGTCAGCCAATTCTTTATCAAGCGCTGCGCCGTCTTTGGCGCGAAGTTCGCTGGCTTTCATATTTATGCTCCTACCTGGCGCGACACGAATGTCGTGGCGATCGGCAATTTGGCCGAAGCCAAGCGGAATGCTTCGCGCGCCAGCACTTCGTCGACGCCATCCATTTCATACAACACTTTACCTGGCTGAATTTCGGCCACGTAGTACTCTGGATTACCTTTGCCGTTTCCCATGCGCACCTCGGCTGGCTTGGTCGAGATTGGCTTATCCGGGAAAATCCGAATCCAGATACGACCGCCACGTTTAATATGGCGGGTCATGGCGCGACGGGCGGCCTCGATTTGGCGCGCCGTCAGGCGACCACGCCCGACAGCCTTCAGGCCGTACTCGCCAAACGACACTTTGTTGCCGCGCGTGGCGATGCCCTTGTTACGGCCTTTTTGCTCTTTGCGATATTTGCGGCGTGCGGGTTGCAGCATGATTGTTTACTCCTTGGTGCCTTCTGCCGAGCCAGTGGCGGGCGCGGCCTTACGTACACGTTTAGCGGGTGCCTTCGCAGGCACCTCGCCGACGACGGGCGCAGGTTCCGGTTTGACGTCTTCACCAGCCGGTTTTGCAGCGGTACGCTTGCGCGGAGCCTTGGCAGCTGGCGACGCCGGCTTGGCATCGCCTTCACGCGACGGCGCACGACGAGCCTTGCGCTCAGGCATCTGCTCAGCCTCGGCGGGCACGGAAGCGGGCTGCTCGTTCTTGCCGAGTATTTCGCCTTTGTAGACCCATACCTTGATGCCGATCACACCGTAAGTGGTGCGGGCCTCGCCAAATCCGTAGTCAATATTGGCGCGGAGTGTGTGGAGTGGCACCCGGCCTTCGCGATACCACTCAGTACGGGCAATTTCAGCACCATTCAATCTACCCGAAGACATGATCTTGATGCCCTGAGCACCAAGACGCATCGCGTTTTGCATGGCGCGCTTCATCGCGCGGCGAAACATGATGCGTTTTTCGAGCTGCTGAGCGATTGAATCGGCAATCAACTGCGCATCGGTTTCGGGCTTGCGAATTTCTTCAATATTGACGTGTACGGGCACGTTAAGCATGCGCGCCAGATCGGCTTTGAGCGTCTCAATGTCTTCGCCCTTCTTGCCAATCACGACTCCAGGACGTGCCGAAAACACCGTTATGCGCGCAGTCTTCGACGGACGCTCGATCAGCACACGGCCAACCGACGCGTGCGCCAGCTTGCGGCGCAGATATTCGCGCACTTTGAGGTCTTCAATCAACATGCCTGGGAAGTCTTTGTTGCTGGCATACCAGCGCGAACCCCAGTCTTTGGTAACGCTTAAGCGGAACCCAATCGGATGAATCTTTTGTCCCATTGCGATTACCCTTTTTTACCGTCGCCAACCGTCACAAAGACGTGGCAGGTTTGTTTGCTGATGCGATTGCCGCGGCCTTTGGCGCGCGCAGTAAAGCGCTTGAGCACCATGCCTTTTTCAACGTAGATGCTACTCACTTTGAGCTCGTCAATATCAGCGCCGTCGTTGTGCTCGGCATTGGCAATCGCAGACTCGAGCACTTTCTTGATAATCGTGGCGCCTTTTTTCGGACTAAAGCTGAGTATGTTCAGCGCTTTGTCTACTGTCAGGCCGCGAATTTGGTCGGCCACCAGACGGCCTTTCTGAGCCGACAGGCGCACACCGCGCAAGGATGCATTGGTTTCCATGGAGTGTCCTTTTATTTCTTGCCTGGCGCTTTGCTGCCGGCCATATTGGCCTTCTTGTCAGCAGGGTGGCCCTTGAAGGTGCGAGTGAGTGCAAACTCGCCCAGCTTATGGCCCACCATATTCTCCGAGATATACACCGGAATATGCTGTTTACCGTTATGCACGGCAATCGTGATGCCTATGAAATCAGGCAGCACGGTTGAGCGGCGCGACCAAGTTTTAATCGGCTTCTTGTCTTTAACCGCCTGCGCAGTCTCGACCTTCTTGACCAGATGGGCGTCGACGAACGGGCCCTTTTTAATGGAACGTGACATGTTCTAGTGCCCCTTACTTCTTGTGGCGCTTTTGCACGATCATGACATCCGTGCGTTTAGTTTTACGGGTGCGATAGCCCTTGGTCTTGGTACCCCACGGGCTAACCGGGTCGCGGCCAGCGGCGGTTTTTCCTTCGCCACCACCGTGCGGATGGTCAATCGGGTTCATCGCCACGCCACGTACGGTCGGGCGGATACCACGCCAGCGATTCGCGCCAGCCTTGCCAATTTGACGAAGTGAATGCTCACCATTACCAACTTCGCCAATGGTTGCGCGGCACTCAATATGCGCTTTGCGAATCTCACCAGAACGCAAACGCAGCTGAGCGTAGGTGCCTTCACGTGCGAGCAACTGCACAGCAGACCCCGCCGTACGGGCCATTTGCGCGCCCTTGCCGGGCAGCATTTCGATGCAATGAATCGTCGTGCCAACCGGAATATTTCGAATCGGCAGCGCGTTGCCCGGCTTGATCGGTGCTTCCGCACCAGAGATCAGGGTAGCGCCAACCTCAATACCGCGCGGCGCAATGATGTAACGACGCTCGCCATCGGCATAGCACAAGAGCGCAATGTGCGCCGTACGGTTGGGGTCGTACTCAAGCCGCTCTACCTTCGCCGGAATACCATCTTTATCGCGGCGAAAATCGATCATTCGATACTGCTGCTTGTGACCGCCACCATGATGGCGCACGGTAATGTGGCCATTGTTATTGCGGCCAGCAGACTTCGACATGCTCGACGTCAGCGCATCTACCGGACGGCCTTTATACAGGCCGGGATTGACCAACCGCACCTGGCCGCGCGTGCCAGGTGAGGTTGGTTTCATTTTAATCAGTGGCATGCTATGCGGCCTCCGAAAGATTCAGGTCACTGCCCTCTTTGAGGCACACATACGCTTTTTTCCAGTTACGGCGACGCCCGTTGAACCGGCCAAATTTCTTTTCTTTGCCTTTGACGTTCAACACTTGCACCGAAGCGACTTCAATCTTTTGCTCTTTGAACATCGTCTCGACAGCAGCTTTTACGTCTGCCTTGGTGGCATCAGCGGCGACACGAAATGCAATTTGACGCAACTTGTCGGCGATCATGGTGCTTTTTTCCGACACGATCGGCGCGAGCAGCACGAGCGGCAAGCGCTCTTGGCTATAGTTGTTGGTGATCATGCGAGGATCTCCTTCATCTGCTCAACCGCGCCCTTGGTCATCAGCACTTTCTTGAAGTGCACCAAAGACACCGGGTCGGCATGCTTCGCCTCGACCACAGCGACATTGATCAAATTACGTGACGCCAAATACAGGTTTTCATCCACGCTGTCGGTAATGAACAGCACCGACTCCAGCCCCATGCTCTTGATTTTTTGCGCAAACAGCTTGGTCTTGGGTGAATCAACCTTGATTTCGTCCACCACGGCAATACGGCCTTCGCGCGCGAGTTGCGACAAAATCGAGCACATGCCAGCGCGATACATTTTCCGATTGACTTTGTGGGCGAAATTCTCATCCGGCGAATTTGGGAACGTCCGGCCACCACCGCGCCACAGCGGGCTTGAGCTCATACCAGCACGTGCCCGGCCAGTACCTTTTTGACGCCACGGCTTTTTCGTCGTGTGCCGCACTTCAGCGCGAGTTTTTTGCGACGAATTGCCACTGCGGGCATTGGCCTGATAGGCCACTACGATCTGATGCACCAGCGCTTCGTTGTAGTCACGCGCAAACACAGTGTCCGGCGCAGCAATATTGCCAGCCGCCTCGCCCTGCGCGTTAATCAATTTGAGTTCCATGCTCTTATGCCCCTTTCACTGCCGGGGTGACCACGATGTGGCCGTTGTCGCTGCCTGGCACTGCACCCTTGACCAGCAGCAAGCCGCGCTCGGCGTCGATGCGCGCAATGGTCAAATTCTGCGTCGTGCGGGTAACGTCGCCCAGATGGCCGGTCATGCGCTTGCCCGGAAACACGCGGCCCGGGTCCTGCGCCATACCGATCGAACCCGGCACGTTGTGCGAACGCGAGTTACCGTGCGAAGCGCGATTGGAAGAAAAATGGTGGCGCTTGATCACGCCCGCATAGCCCTTGCCGATAGACGTGCCTTGCACATCAACCTTCTGGCCTTCTTTGAACAAATCTACGCCGATCTTGCCGCCCACGGCGTAGTTGCCGAGGTCACCGGCAGCGACGTGAAATTCCTTCAGAATCGAACCGGCCTCTACACCGGCTTTGGCCAGATGGCCGGCAAGCGGCTTGCTGACGCGAACGGCGCGGCGCGTACCGAATGCCACCTGAATGGCAGCATAGCCATCGGTATCCGGCGTCTTGATCTGGGTCACGCGGTTGTTGGACACGTCCAGCACGGTCACGGGAACGGCGTCGCCGTCCGCAGTGAAAATGCGGGTCATGCCAACCTTGCGCCCGACAAGGCCTACCCTTGTTGACGTGGTCACTTATTTTCTCCTGCCCGGCTACGATTGGCCAGACTAAAATTTGTTGGATCCGTCGAACAGCATCGAACCCGGAAAGCCAAAAATTATAACTTGCAATACCCCGCTACGCAAGCGCTGCGGGCCAAAAATTTATAACTAAATTGCCAAATTTCCTGATTTCTTACTGCAACTTGATTTCCACATCCACGCCGGCCGGCAAATCCAGCTTCATCAGCGCGTCCACGGTTTTGTCGGTGGGATCAACGATATCCATCAGTCGCAGGTGCGTACGCATTTCAAATTGATCGCGCGAGGTTTTGTTCACGTGCGGTGAACGCAACACGTCATAGCGTTGAATTTTTGTTGGCAACGGCACCGGGCCACGAACCACAGCGCCGGTGCGCTTGGCGGTCTCGACGATTTCCAGCGCCGACTGATCGATCAAACGATAATCAAATGCCTTCAGGCGAATGCGAATTTTCTGGCTTTGCATGATTTATCCTTAAAGAACGAGGCCCCCGCGCAGCGACGGCCATGAGGTGAAGTTCCGCGACTGTCTTACTCAAGAACCTTAGCGACCACACCAGCACCGACAGTACGGCCACCTTCACGAATCGCGAAGCGCAGGCCCTGCTCCATCGCAATCGGGTTG
>JAYVSR010000038.1:0-6092 GCA_043775155.1 Burkholderiales bacterium
TTCGGGTTTCATCACAGCAGACATGGTGGCTGAACTTCCGTTAGACTTGCCGTTTACGTAAACGTCAACCACGATTGTAAACCTTGGTCTCCGCTCAAAATTTTGGCATCAGCGAACTTGCCACCGAGTTCGACATCACGCCGCGCGCGATCCGCTTCTATGAAGATCAGGGCCTGCTCACCCCCGAGCGGCGCGGCAGCGGTGGTGTGCGCGTCTACTCGGCGCGCGACCGCACGCGCTTGAAGCTCACGCTGCGCGGCAAACGCCTCGGCCTCACGCTTTCGGAAATCCGCGAGCTGATCGACATGTACGACAGCTCAAAAGACGAAACCGCGCAGCTCACCAAGTTTTTGCAAGTGCTCAAAGATCACCGCGCGCAATTGATCCAGCAGCGCGAAGACATCGAGACGCAGTTGAAAGAGATTAGTGCGTTTGAGGCGCAGTGCCGGAAGCGGCTGGGCGCGAAGACCTGAGAGCTGCTCCCAGAGCGCCTCTCAGGGCGCCTTCTGAGTTACCGCCGGACGCGCTCGCGTTGAGCAGACCCCGTGGCCGCTGGCGCAGGCGCACGTTTTTCCGCATTCATCGCGCTGCGCAGTTCAGTCACCGCGCGCGTCACCCGGCTCATCACACCGGCAATTTGCTGCCTGTTGGGGATCGCACCCGCGAAGGAAACACTGAATGAATATCCCGCATTCAAACGCAGAGCGGCACCGGTGCGCAGACTACAATTCCATTCTCGCCCTTCAATTTGACGTGCAGCCACGATGCCATTTGCGACCTTCGATGCGTCCGATTACCTCACTGACGAGGAAACGGTTGCCGAGTATCTGAAGGCGGCGCTGGAAGACCCGAACCCGGACATGTTTCTCGTCGCGGTGCGCGATGTGGCGCGTGCGCAGCAAAGGCGGACCGGGCCGCGAATAGCCGGCACAATCGCACGAAAACCGAGCGTTGATTCATGAGCGATACACCCGCCGGCCTGATCGTTCCGCCCGAGGGCTATGCCGACTGGCTGGCCGATCTCAAGAGCCGCATCCATGCCGCCCAGCAGCGCGCCACGCTGGCGGTCAATCGCGAGCTGGTGCTGCTGTATTGGCAAATCGGACGCGACATTCTGGCGCGGCAAGCCGAGCAGGGCTGGGGTGCCAAGGTGATCGAGCGGCTAGCGCAGGATTTGCGCGCTGCATTTCCCGAAACTAGAGGGTTTTCGCGGGCTAACCTGATGTACATGCGCGCTTTTGCCGAGGCGTGGCCGGATGCCGAGATTGTCCAACAAGCTGTTGGACAATTGCCTTGGGGACATAACCTGGTGCTGCTGACACGCCTTAAAGACTCGCAGCAACGCTTGGCCTACGCCCGGAGTGCCGTAGCGAAGGGATGGTCGCGCAACATGCTGAACATCCATATCGAAACCCGTCTGCTGGAGCGCAGTGGCACGGCAGTCACCAACTTCGACGCCAGTTTGCCCAAACCACAGTCCGACCTGGCGCACGAGTCGCTGAAAGATCCCTATCGGTTCGATTTTCTCGGTCTGACCGACTAGGCGCAGGAGCGCGAAATCGAAAACGCCCTGGTGAAACACGTCACCGAGTTCCTTCTTGAACTGGGCGCGGGTTTCGCATTCGTCGGGCGGCAGGTTTTGCTGGACGTGGGCGGCGACGAGTTTTTCATCGACCTCCTGTTCTATCACCTCAAGCTTCGCTGCTACGTGGTGATCGAGCTCAAAGGCGGCAAGTTCAAGCCCGAGCACCTGGGCCAGCTGAGCTTCTACCTTACTGCGGTGGACGCCCAGATCAAGCACCCGCAGGACGCCCCGACCATCGGGCTCTTGCTGTGCAAGAGCAAGAACAAGGTGGTGGCGGAATATGCGCTGCGCGACAACACACGGCCTATCGGTGTGGCGGAATACCAATTGGTCGAATCCCTGCCGCCGGAGTTGCAGACTAGTCTGCCGAGTATTGAGCAGATCGAACGAGAGTTGGCGGAGAGTGGTGCGCCTGCGGACGACGACTCGCAATGACCGGTCCGGTCACTGCCCACCCCACACCGCCGGTGTGCATCATCACAGCACGCACGGCTGCAGCAATCTTTTTGGGCCAATAAACTCAACCTTGATGCACGCGGACTTTAAAGCCATTATTGGTGAGTGTCTGGAAGGTGAAGGTGAATTACGGCCCGAGCGTCCGGACAGACGCTCTTGTTGCAGTTGACGTTTACGTAAACGTCAAGTAGATTGCGGGCATGTCAAATTCAGCCACTCCTTTCCAATCCGCCAACCCGGATTACCAGACCCGGATCATCCGTGAACTCAACGCCCAGGGCATCACACCGCTGCTCGATGTGGTGATCGATGAGCAAGAGGCCGGGCGCGTCACGCTGTCGATGCCGATCACCTCCAAAGTCGTGCAGCAATATCAGGTGGTCCACGGCGGCATGGTGGCGGTGATCGCTGATTCGGCTTCTGGTCTCGCGGCGATTTCGCTGTTGCCGCCGGAAGACGGTGTGCTGTCGATTGAGTTCAAGATCAATCTGCTCGGCCCGGGGCGAGGTGAGCGGATGATCGCGCGCGGCGCGGTGATCAAGGCCGGGCGCACGGTGATCATCTCCAAGGCCGATGTGTATTGTGTCGAGAACGGCATCGAGACGCACACCGCGATTCTCACCAACACGCTGTTGGTGGCGCGCGGTATCGCCGCGCGGGTGAAATAGACCATCGCCCGGAAAGCCGCACCCAGACTCATTCTTGGAGCCAGTATGCTGAACCTCAATGCCCTCACCTTCAATCACTCGGACGAGATTCGCGCCTTGCGCGATACCTTGCAGGATTTCGTCTCGAACGAAATCACGCCGCGCGCCGCCGAGATCGACAAGTCCAACCAGTTCCCGGCCGACTTGTGGAAAAAATTTGGCGACCTCGGCCTGCTCGGCATGACCGCCGAAGAAGAATACGGCGGCACGCAAATGGGCTATCTCGCGCACATTATTGCGATGGAGGAAATCTCGCGCGGCTCGGCCTCTGTGGGCTTATCCTACGGCGCACATTCCAATCTGTGCGTGAACCAGATTCGCCGCAACGGCACTGACGCGCAGAAGAAAAAATACCTGCCCAAGCTGATCTCGGGCGAACACGTCGGCGCGTTGGCGATGAGCGAACCGGGTGCCGGTTCAGACGTAGTGTCGATGCGTACCCGTGCCGATTTCAAAAAAGATCATTGGGTGCTCAACGGCAACAAAATGTGGATTACCAACGGGCCGGACGCCGACACCCTCGTGGTCTATGCCAAGAGTGACATGGAAGCCGGCTCGCGCGGCATCACCGCCTTCATGATCGAGAAAGGCATGAAGGGTTTTTCCACCGCGCAAAAACTCGACAAGCTCGGCATGCGCGGCTCCAACACCTGCGAGCTGGTGTTTCAGGACTGCGAAGTGCCGGCCGAGAACGTGCTCGGCGGGTTGGGCAAGGGCGTCAATGTGCTGATGAGCGGCCTCGACTACGAACGCGCCGTGCTCTCCGGCGGGCCGCTCGGCATCATGACCGCCTGCCTCGACGCCACCGTGCCTTACCTGCACGAGCGCAAACAGTTCGGCCAGCCGATTGGCGAGTTTCAGTTGATGCAAGGCAAGCTGGCCGACATGTATTCCACTTGGTCGGCCTGCCGCGCTTACGCTTACGCGGTGGGTGACGCGCTGGATCGTGGCACGCTCTCCGGCACCGCCGCGCGCAAGGATTGCGCCGGGGTCATTCTCTACACCGCCGAGAAGGCGACCTGGATGGCGGGTGAGGCGATTCAGGCATTGGGCGGTGTTGGGTACACCTACGATTACCCTGTGGGGCGGTTGTGGCGCGATGCCAAGTTGTATGAGATCGGTGCGGGGACGAGCGAGATACGGCGCATGTTGATTGGGCGCGAGCTGTTCGCGGAGACCAAGTAACGTGGTCGCGTTCGCCAAATTGCTGGCGCGGATACTCTCGGGTGCCGCGGACAAAAATCTGGCATTCTCGGACTTGCGGGCGGCGCTGCTGCGCCTGGGGTTCGTTGAGCGCGTCAAAGGCGGCCATCATATTTTTTACCGCACCGGGATCGAAGAAATTCTCAATCTGCAAGACAAGAACGGGCAAGCCAAACCGTATCAGGTCAAGCAAGTGCGTGATGTGATTGTCAAATACCGTTTGGTGGAGGATGGCGATGCAAGCGAAATATGAAGTGATCATTTACTGGAGCGAGGACGACGGCGCCTACATCGCGGAGGCTCCGGAGCTGGCCGGCTGTGCGGCTGACGGATCGACCTATGCCAAGGCGCTGGCGAACATTGAGGTGGTCATCGCTGAATGGATCGAGACCGCGCGTTCGCTCGGGCGCATCGTGCCGGAACCGCGCGGTCGCCTCATGTTCGCCTGACGAAGCTGCCTCAAATCATTCCGCCGCCCTCAGGGCGGCGTTTTTTACGAATCGAAGAACATGACCGAACTGATCAACACCTACCGCGGCGCCGTGATGCAGTGGCATTGCGACCAGATGGGCCACATGAACGTGATGTGGTACGTCGGCAAGTTCGACGAAGCGACCTGGAACCTGTTCTCGATGATGGGCGCTTCGGCCGACTATTTGCGCCGCGAAGATAAGGCGATAGCCGCAGTGGATCAGCGCATCCAGTACCGGCGTGAGTTGCTCTCCGGCGACACCCTTACCATCGCTTCGGGCGTGCTCGAAATCAAACCGAAGTCGATCACCTTCATGCACGAGATGCGCCACGCGATCACCAACGAAATTGCCGCCACTTGCCGTCTGGTAGGCGTCCACATGGGCCACACCACGCGCAAGAGCGAGCCGTTTCCGCAACGCATTCTCGATGCGGCCGGGGGCTTGATCCGCACTTACGATTTCGGCCCGCGCGCTTAAAATGCAGCCTTGATTTTGCCGGACTATGCAATGAGTGCTGCCAATCATGACCCGGGGAAGTCCGTGCGCGTCGCCGCAAAGAATTTCAAATTGCGGTTGTCGCCCGATCTCCATGCAGGTTTGCGCGCCGCCTCCAAACTGGCCGGAGTTACCAAAGCGGAAGTCGCGCGCGTGGCAATCCAGAGTTGGCTGGGTCGCGAACAGCGTCGCCGCGTCCAGGAAGAACTCCGCGCCTTCGTGGAAACCTACGCCGGGACAGAATGGGACTTTGATCCAATGTTTTCGGCAGCGGGTGCCGAGTGCTTTCTCAACGCCTATCCGGACGATGACTGGAGCGGTGAGCCGAGCTATCCCGACAGTAAATTCAGATCGACCCAGCAAGATGCGCATCGCATATAACCTCGAAATAACTGCATGAAATCCCTCTCCCACCTGTTCGACGCCAACCGCGCCTGGGTTGACAGCGTCACTCGCAACGACCCGAAGTTCTTCGACGCTCTCGCCAATCAGCAAAGCCCGGAGTACCTGTGGATCGGCTGTTCCGATTCGCGCGTGCCGGCCAACCAGATCACCGGTCTTGCCCCCGGCGAGGTGTTCGTCCATCGCAACATCGCCAACGTGGTGGTGCATACGGATCTGAACGCGCTGTCGGTGATCCAGTTCGCGGTTGATCTGCTTGAGGTCAAGCACATCATCGTGGTCGGCCACTACGGCTGCTCGGGCGTGCATGCGGCGCTGTCCAAGCGCAAGGTGGGCTTGGCCGACAACTGGCTGCGCCACGTGCAAGACGTGCAGGAAAAGCACGGTGCCTACCTCGGCCAATTGACCGGTGAGGCGCGCCGTCACGACGCGCTGTGCGAGCTCAACGTCATCGAGCAGGTGCGCAACGTGTGCCTCACCTCAACCCTGCAAGAGGCCTGGGGCCGCGGTCAGATACTCACCGTGCATGGCTGGATCTATGGCGTGAAGGACGGTCTGTTGCGCGACATGGAAGTGAGCATTGACGCGCCCGATGATTTCGACGCCATTATCGACAGCGCGACGCGGCGCGTGCGTGAGCGTGAGAAAAAAGCATGATCCAAATCGGCGACACCGCACTCAAAACCGTTACGCTCGACGAAGCGTCAATCCGCGCCTTTGCCACGTCCTGCGGCGATCTCAATCCGCTGCATCACGATGCCGCATTTGCCG
>JAYVSR010000039.1:0-10106 GCA_043775155.1 Burkholderiales bacterium
CCTGCGTCCGGCGAGTGGGTACGTTTTCGTGGCGACGACATTCGTATTAGCAGCGAAATTCTCAGCGCCGGCACGCGCCTGACACCACAAGCCTGCGGCCTCGCCGCATCGGTCGGGATGAAGCAATTGACTGTCACGCGCCGCCTGAAAGTGGCGGTGTTTTTCACCGGCGACGAGTTGGCGATGCCCGGCGAGCCGTTGAAACCTGGCGCGATCTACAACTCGAATCGCTTTATGTTGCGCGGCCTCGTCGAATCGCTTGGTTGCACCTTGACAGACTTCGGCATCGTGCGCGACACGCTGGACGCAACCCGCGCCACGCTGCGCGCGGCAGCGCGCGATCACGATCTGATCATCACCACCGGCGGCGTATCAGTGGGCGAAGAAGACCATGTGCGTCCTGCTGTCGAGGCGGAAGGGCGGATTGATCTGTGGCAGATCGCCATCAAGCCGGGCAAGCCGCTGGCGCATGGGCGAGTGCGGCGCGGCGGCGCTGCGAGTGATGCGGGTGACGGTCAGCGAGCTGGCGCTGAGGATGGTGTCAATGCGGGCGTAAATGTGAGCACAAACGCGAGTGCAAACGCGGCCACTACTGTCGGCGAAGCGGACTTCATCGGCCTGCCCGGCAATCCAGTCTCCGCGTTCGTCACCTTTCTGATGTTCGTCCGTCCCTTCATTCTCAAATGCCAAGGTGTGCAGGACGCCGCGCCGCGTGTGTTACAACTCAAAGCAGATTTCGATTGGCCGAAGCCGGATCGCCGGCGTGAATTTTTGCGCGCGCGGATGAACGCGGCGGGCGCGCTCGAACTGTTTCCGAATCAAAGCTCCGGTGTGCTCACCTCGACTGTGTGGGGCGATGGCTTGATCGACAATCCCGCCGCGCACTCGATCCAGCGTGGCGATACCGTGCGCTTTCTGCCTTTTTCAGAGTTGATGCAGTGATGGTGCAACTCAAATTTTTTGCCGGTCTGCGTGAAGCGCTTGGCACCTCCAGCGAAGCGCTGACCTTGCCGGCAGATGTCGCGACCGTTGGCGCGCTGCGTGCGCATCTGGTGGCGCGCGGCGGCGTCTGGGCTGAGCACTTCGCGGCGAAGCGCAATCTGCGCGCGGCAGTCAATCAAGACATGGTGAACGCTGACGCTGCCGTGAAAGCAGGCGATGAAGTCGCTTTTTTTCCGCCGGTTACCGGCGGTTAAGCCTGGAGGGTCGCAGTGCCAGTACGCGTCCAAACCGAAGACTTCGACCTGACCCATGAGGTCAATGCGTTGCGTGCAGCGCAGGGCGCGCGCAACGCCAAGATCGGCGCGATTGCCACTTTCACCGGCACCGTGCGTGATCTCAACGAAGTAGCGGGCGATGCAAGCGAAGTAGCCGAGATGACCCTGGAGCACTACCCCGGCATGACCGAGCGCGCGCTGGAAAAAATCATCGCCGAAGCGAAAACCCGTTGGGATATTTTCGACGCGCTGGTGATTCATCGGGTCGGTAGCCTGAAGCCGCTCGATCAAATCGTTCTCGTCGCCACCGTCGGCGCGCATCGCGGCGAGGCCTTCGCCGCTTGCGAGTTCATCATGGACTACCTAAAGACCGAGGCACCGTTCTGGAAAAAAGAATCAACGCCAACTGGTGGCCGCTGGGTCGAGGCGCGCGCGGCGGATGATGCAGCAGCCGCGAAGTGGAGCACGGCAGAATAAAATCGTCACAGGCGATAGGCCGGAAACCGGCTCCCACCAACGGTTTTGTAAATATCAGTCGGCCGCGCCAGCTTTCAACACCGCCATGCGCGCGTTCATCTGCGTCAAACGGTCGATCAGCACCTGCATCGATGACTTGTTGAACTCCGCTTGCACGCCGTCGCTGGCGGCGCGCAAGGCGGCGCTTTTGATCTCGATCACCACGCTCGGTTTGCTGGCGGTAATGGTCGTGGTGCGGCGTCCTTCTGACTTGGCAAAATAGAGCATCTCGCCGAAACAGGCGCCACGCTTAATCGTGTTGACCTTCTGGCCGCGGAACGTCACATCGACATCGCCATCGACCAGCACGTAAAGTGCGTCACCGGTGCCGCCCTCTTGAATCACCGCTTCGCCCGGCCTGAATTTGCACCAGGTGGAGATACGGATCACTTCCCACAGTTCGACGTCATCGAAGGCGTCGAAGAAGGGCAGGGCGCGCAGCGCGTCGAATTGCTCTGAGTCAGATTCCTCTTCGCCTTCGGCGCGCAATTGCGAAAATGCGGCGGTAAGGTCTTTACCGAAATCCATCCAGTTCTGATAACGATGGGTGCGGTCTTTGGCCATCGCGATCAATACGATATCGTCGAGCACCGCAGGCACGTTAGGCCGCAATTCAGAGGGTGGCGGCGGGTCAGTGTTGATGATCGCGTAGGCCAAGCTCAAGGCACTGCCGGCGTTGTAGGGCAGCTTGCCGGTCAACAGGCGGTACATCACGACACCCAGAGAGTAGATGTCAGTCTGATGCGTCAGTGACTCATTCTTGATCTGCTCGGGCGACATGTAGGCCGGCGAACCAATCACCCCTTCAGTCGCCGTCTCGAACGCGGTGGTTTCGCCGGCTTTCTTCGCCTGCATGGCGGCACCGAAATCGGAGATTTTGATGTCGCTATTGGCGGTGAGCAAAATGTTGCCCGGCTTGATGTCGCGATGGATGATGCCTTCGCGCATCGCCATTTCAAGCGCGCGCACGCATTTGAAAATGATCTCCACCACTTTGCCGATCGGCAGCAGGGTACGCACATCGTCGTGCGCTTCGAGCGTGCCGCCGGCGACGTACTCCATCACGATGTAGTTGCGGCCGTTTTCGGTGCCGGCGTCGTAAATCTCAACGATATGCGGATGGGTCAGCTTGCCGACCAGCGCAGCCTCTGCGAGAAAGCCGCGCTGCTGCATCGTCTTCTCTTGCGGGTTGGCGGGGTTCGCCGGGTTGGCGGGGTCGTCGGCGATGAACACTTTGATCGCAACATCGCGGTCCGCAAACGAATCATGACCGAGGTAGACGCGGGAAGTCGCACCTTGACCCAACTCTTTGACGATCTCGTATTTGCCGATTTTTTCGACCAACTCAAACATGGCGTTGCTTCTCTTCCCTGTGCTGAGGAGGTGCTGATTCTAATTGAGGACGCGGTGCGGCGGAACTGTTGTTTCCGCCAGCGCGCCAGCTGGCGCCGGCGGTGCGGGCGGCGCAAAATAAGGCAGGTCCCATTCGGCACTGCGCGCAGCTTGCTCGATCAAGCGGCAGAGGGAGTGCATCAAGCGGTCGTCGAGGCCGATTTCAATCCCTTGACCATCCGCCGGGTTGAGCGCCAGTTTAAAGCCACTGCCGTCGAGGCGCACATTGCCTTTGATCGCCAGGTAGGGGGCGCTGCCAAGCGGAAACTGGCGCGGCGCTTCGGCATCAGGCTCGCGAAACGGCGTTTTAAAATCGGTTTCGCGCACCGCTTTTTCGTGCTCGAAAGCCAGCACCTCGCGACGCGCCTCGGCGGCCGGCGCCTTGACGGCGACTTTCGATTCAATCGTCCTGACCAGCATTGGCCACAGCGCGCGGACAAAACGCCGTGTCAAAAAAATGCGAAATTCTTCCTGCGCCGTGGTGGTCAGGCGGAACAGCAGGCGATCTTCGGCGGCGTCAAACGCCACCTGAAGCTGATGGATGGTCATGAGCACTATGTTAGCTTGCCTCAGGCGCAGGCTGGCGGCCGGGTGGCGTAAAAGCGGCGGCTTGAAAACAGCGGTTTGCTCCCCATCTTTGCAGCATTCCATTTTTACCGGAGCGCATCATGCGGCTCGATAAACTGACGACTCAATTTCATCAAGCGTTGGCCGATGCCCAGAGCTTGGCCAATGGTGCAGACCAGCAATTCATCGAGCCGCAGCACTTGCTGCTCGCGCTGGTGAATCAGGAAGATGGCGCTGCGGCCTCGCTGCTGGCGCGCGCCGGGGCGCAGGTGCCGCGCTTGAAGACCGAGTTAAAAAACGCGGTTGAGCGCCTGCCCAAAGTGGAGGGGCACGGCGGCGACGTGCAGATGTCGCGCGCGTTGACGCAACTATTCAACGTCGCGGACAAGCTGGCGCAAAAACGCGGTGACGAGTTTCTGGCGTCGGAGCTGTTTTTACTCGCCGTGGTGGAAGACAAGGGAGACGCCGGGCGTGCGTTGAAGGACGCTGGTGTGAGCAAAAAAGCGCTCGAAACAGCTATCGAAGCGATGCGCGGCGGTGCCAAGGTGAACTCGCAGGAAGCCGAAGGCCAGCGCGAGTCGCTGAAAAAATACACGATTGATCTGACCGAACGGGCGCGGGCGGGCAAGCTCGACCCGGTGATCGGGCGCGACGACGAAATTCGCCGCACGATTCAGGTGTTGCAGAGGCGCACCAAAAATAATCCGGTGTTGATCGGTGAACCTGGTGTTGGCAAGACCGCAATTGTTGAAGGACTGGCACAGCGCATCGTCAATGGTGAAGTGCCCGAGTCACTCAAGGGCCGGCGCGTGCTGTCGCTCGACATGGCATCACTGCTCGCCGGTGCGAAGTATCGCGGTGAGTTTGAAGAGCGGTTGAAAACCGTGTTGAAAGACCTGGCGAAAGATGAAGGCCAGACGATTGTCTTCATCGACGAACTGCATACGATGGTGGGCGCGGGCAAGGCCGAAGGCGCGATGGATGCGGGCAATATGTTGAAGCCAGCGCTGGCGCGTGGCGAGCTGCATTGCGTTGGTGCGACCACGCTCGATGAATATCGCAAGTACGTCGAGAAAGATGCGGCGTTGGAGCGGCGTTTTCAAAAGGTGCTGGTCGGCGAGCCAAGTGTCGAGAGCACGGTGGCGATTCTGCGCGGCTTGCAAGAGAAGTACGAACTGCATCATGGCGTTGAGATTACCGACCCGGCGATTGTCGCCGCGGCGGAGTTGTCGCATCGATACATTACCGACCGCTTTCTGCCCGACAAGGCGATTGACCTGATCGACGAAGCGGCGGCGCGGATCAAGCTGGAGATTGACTCCAAACCGGAAGTGATGGACAAGCTGGATCGCCGTCTGATTCAGTTGAAGATCGAGCGTGAAGCAGTGAAGCGGGAGAAGGACGACGCGTCGAAAAAGCGCCTTGCGTTGATCGAAGAAGAGATCGTGCGGCTCGGGCGTGAATATGCCGACCTGGAAGAAATCTGGAAGGCCGAGAAAGCGGCGGTTCAGGGCGCGCAGCACATCAAAGAAGAAATCGAAAAACTGCGCGCGCAAATGAGCGATTGGCAGCGTAAGGGCCAGCTCGACAAGGTGGCGGAAATTCAATATGGCTCGCTGCCGAAACTTGAGGCGCAGTTGAAGCAGGAAGAAATTGGTGCAGCGAAAAAAGCCGCCGCGAACAAGCGCCCGCAATTGCTGCGCACCCAAGTCGGCGCAGAAGAAATCGCCGAAGTGGTGGCGCGAGCGACCGGCATTCCGGTGTCGAAGCTGATGCAGGGTGAGCGCGACAAGTTGTTGTTGATCGAACCAAAGCTGCATGAGCGCGTGGTCGGACAGGACGAGGCTGTGCGTCTGGTCGCCGATGCGATCCGTCGCTCGCGTGCCGGGTTGTCCGACGAAGGCAAGCCCTACGGCTCCTTCCTGTTCCTCGGGCCGACTGGGGTGGGCAAGACCGAGTTGACCAAAGCGCTGGCTGGATTTTTGTTCGACTCGGAAGACGCGTTGATCCGCATCGACATGAGCGAATACATGGAGAAGCATTCGGTTGCGCGCCTGATCGGCGCGCCACCCGGCTATGTCGGTTACGACGAGGGCGGACAACTTACCGAAGCAGTACGACGCAAACCTTACTGCGTGATCCTGCTCGATGAAGTTGAGAAGGCGCACCCCGACGTGTTCAACGTGCTGCTGCAAGCGCTCGACGACGGCCGGATGACCGATGGCCAGGGCCGCACGGTGGACTTTCGCAACACCGTGATCGTGATGACCTCGAACCTCGGCTCGCACAAAATCCAGAGCATGATGGGTGATGATGTTGAGGTGATGAAGATCGCGGTAATGGCGGAAGTGAAGAGCCATTTCCGCCCCGAGTTCGTCAACCGGATCGATGAGATCGTGGTGTTCCACGCACTCGACGAAGCCAACATCAAGTCGATTGCGCGGATTCAACTCAAGCGGCTGGAACAGCGCGTCAAGCGGATGGAGATGGAACTGGAAGTGACGGATGCCGCGCTGGCTGAAATCGCCAACGCAGGTTTCGATCCGGTCTACGGCGCGCGGCCGTTAAAGCGGGCGATTCAATCGGCAATTGAAAACCCGTTGTCGAAGAAAATTCTTTCCGGTGAGTTCGCACCGAAGGACGTAATTCGCGTCGACCGCAAAGGCGGCGGCTTGGTGTTTGAGAAGGTGGCGGCGCGGGCGTAGCGGGCTGCGCCCGGACGCTGCGCTCAAGGACGCAGGCGGGACGCTGGATCCAGCGCGTATCATTCACCGCTTTGATTGACACCCTTTAGGATTGCAATGAATCTCGGTCCAGCCGCCACTGAGCAACCATCCGTGCCGCGCGATGCGGCAACCGTGCTGCTGCTGCGCGACGCGCCAGGCGGCTTTGAAGTCTTCATGGTCAAGCGCAGCGGCTTGTCCGATGTGTTAGGCGAAGCACATGTTTTCCCTGGCGGCAAAATCGACGTGGCGGATAGTTCTGCTGCAATGCTCGCGCGGATTCACGGCTTAAGTGAACTCGATACCGCCGCTCTAGGGGAAGACCTGCCAGCTGAGCGCGCGGCCGGCATGTTCGTTGCTGCGGCACGCGAGACTTTTGAGGAAGCCGGCGTGCTGCTGGCCCACGGCGCCGGCCCTGAGTCGAACCCGGCGCAGTTGAATCTGACGCCGTTAAGTCCTGCATCGTTGACGGCGGCGCGAGCGCGGCTCAACGCCAAAGAACCGTTCGATGCGGTGCTCGCTTCGATCAATGCGCAGCTCGACGCCGCTGCGCTGGTGCCATGGGTACGCTGGGTCACCCCGGTGCAGCTGGCGAAGCGATTTGACGCGCGCTTTTTTCTGGCCGCAGCGCCTGTCGGCCAACATGCAGTTCACGATGATTACGAAGCCACGCATAGTGAGTGGCTGAGGCCGGCTGACGCGGTGGCACGCTGGCAGAGCGAATCAATTCAATTGGCGCCTGCGACTTACATGAGTTTGCAGCATCTCGCACTATATGAATCTATTAGCGCCGCTCTGGCAGACGCGCGGTCGCGCCGCCCGCCGGTGATTCAGCCGCTTGGGTTTGAGCAAGAGGGCGCGCGTTGTCTCGCACTGCCGGGGGATGCAACGCATCCGGTCACCGCGCGCGCCATTCCCGGCCCATTGCGGATGCGCTGGGACGGCAAGTGCTATCAGCCGGCGTAGGCGCAGAGCAAGGCTCTGTGCGGCTGTGCGGCTTGACACTTGACGGGGGCGCTTGCTATACAATCGCCGCTCCTGATACATTCAGTTCCGGTTTAGTTTGAATCTCTGGCGTTGCAAGACAATTCCGGCGCGTTGCCTCAAGCACGCGCCAATTCATTTTTACCTCGGAGGGGACACCACGTGAACAAAGCACAAATGATCGACCATGTTGCCAAGACGGCTGACATATCCAAGGCTGCTGCCGGGCGTGCGCTCGACTCCATGGTCGGTGCGATAAAGGGCGCGTTGAAGAAAAACGGCTCGGTCACGCTCGTCGGTTTCGGCACTTTCCGTGTATCGAAACGCAAAGCCCGCACTGGCCGGAATCCACGCACCAATCAGCCGATCAAGATTCCGGCCGCCAAGGTGCCGAAATTCACCCCTGGCAAAGCATTGAAAGATGCGGTAAAATAATGATCTTTGCTGTTGAGCGATTTGTTGAAAAATTAAGGGTTTGTCCGGCATGTTATGACTGGTTTGCCGGACTGCAAGCCTCGAAAAAGGGTGCTTAGCTCAGCTGGTAGAGCGTCGCCCTTACAAGGCGAATGTCGGCGGTTCGATCCCGTCAGCACCTACCAAAACTTCCGCGCGGCAGCAAATATATTTAGCAAGACACTCGTGCATTTTGCAATGCCGGTATGGAGTGGTAGTTCAGTTGGTTAGAATACCGGCCTGTCACGCCGGGGGTCGCGGGTTCGAGTCCCGTCCACTCCGCCAATAAAATCGAAAAGCCGAACTTGCGTTCGGCTTTTTCATGTGCGCCCAGCATGGGCGCGATCTTGGAGGTGGAAGTCCTCCCGTGAGCTGACCACAGCGAGCGAAGTGAAGTGCAACTGCGCAAGGGCGACCGAGCGTGGGAAGGAAGCATGAAGCGCAGCCGCGCGCCGATGGACAAGAACCAGATAGAAGGCGGTGCCGGGCAGGGCGAGCAGGCATAAAACTGCAAAGCTCTTGTGGTCAAGGCTCAGGCGGCGTAAATCTGGCGGTGGTGCGGTGAAGGAACGCGTTCTTACCTGGGGAGATCTCGCCTCGTGCCTGAAAGGGCGACGGAGAAATCTGGAGCGAGAAGTCAGCAGAGGCCGTAGTAGCCAGAGGCGGGCCGAGGAGGCCGAAACCGAAGGCGAAGGGCCGAACGAGAAGGAAAGCTCAAGGCCATGTCGCTTGGAACTGCATCGCATCAGAAGTCTGGGGAACCAGAGCGAAACGAAAGAAGGCCGGGTGAAGCCGGGCTGGACAGCGCACGCGATGAAGCAGGACTGGCGCGGCAAGAAACCGAAAGCTTGGGGCGAGACAACCTGCTCACGCAGGCGCTCGCAAGAGAGAACATGGCGAAGGCATGGAAACGTGTCAAAGCCAACCGCGGCAGTGCCGGGGTGGATGGATTAACGGTGGAGCAAACTGGCGACTATCTCAAGACCTGCTGGCCCCGGATCAGGGAGGATTTGCACGCAGGGCGTTACCGGCCGCAACCGGTACGCCGGGTGCAGATACCCAAATCTGGAGGCGGCAAGCGGGAACTGGGGATACCTACGGTGACTGACCGATTGATCCAGCAAGCCTTGCTGCAAGTGCTGCAACCGTTAATTGACCCGACGTTCTCCGAGCACAGCCACGGCTTTCGTCCGGGCCGCCGGGCGCACGACGCCGTGCTCGAAGCACAGCGCCATGTGCAAGACGGCTATCGGATCGTAGTGGATGTGGACTTGGAGAAATTCTTTGACCGGATCAATCACGACGTGCTCATGGATCGGCTCGCCAGAAGGATCGCCGACAAGGCCGTGCTACGGCTAATCCGGCGCTATCTCGAAGCGGGCATCATGGACAACGGCGTGGTGATGGAAAGGCTTGAGGGGACGCCGCAAGGCGGGCCGCTCTCGCCGCTTCTGGCCAACGTGATGCTCGATGAAGTGGATCGGGAACTGGAGCGGCGCGGCCACCGGTTCGCGCGCTATGCCGACGACTGCAATGTGTACGTGCGCAGTCAGAAAGCAGGAGAGCGTGTGCTCGATGGAATGCGCAAGCTCTACGATCGGCTCCATCTGAAGGTCAACCAAGCCAAGACCGCCGTAGCAAGCGTGTATGGCCGCAAGTTTCTCGGCTACTGCCTGTGGGCGGCACCGGGAGGCGTGGTCAAACGCGCCGTGGCGGGCAAGGCGATGGAGACCTTCAAGCAGCGCATCCGGCACATCACGCGCCGCAATGGCGGACGCAGTCTGAATCAAGTGACCGCAGAACTGCGGCGTTACCTGCCGGGGTGGAAGGCTTATTTCCATCTGGCGCAGACGCCGGGAGTGTTTCGGACACTGGACGAATGGCTGCGGCACCGTTTGCGCGCGTTGCAACTCAAGCACTGGCGCCGGGGTACGACGATCTACCGGGAACTGCGGGCATTAGGTGCGAATCGGGATCATGCTGCACAGGTGGCGGGCAATGCCCGTCGCTGGTGGCACAACAGCCGTTTGGCGTTGAACCGGTGCATGCCGATTGCTTACTTTGACCGGCTCGGCGTGCCCCGTCTCTCATGACCTCAACTTCTCGAACCGCCCGGTGCGGACCCGCACGCCGGGTGGTGTGGGAGGGGATGGGTCAGGTATCCTGACCTCCCCTATTCCGATTATCATCATAGGTTGCGCCCACTGGCAATCGAACGCGGCGCTACCCAAATTGAAGCGGCGCAGTAGAAAGA
>JAYVSR010000040.1:0-5950 GCA_043775155.1 Burkholderiales bacterium
ATTTGATCTATCTCTGTAGAGGAAAAAGCGGCTGAGACCCGCATGCACCAAGGGTTTCCAGCCGCCTTTCGTGTTCCCCGCCAAGATGCGCCCGCGAGTGATGGGCGCTAAAGCGTGTTTCCGGTGAGTAGCAAATACTTCTGCTGCAATTCGGCGCGCGACTCCACCATCATCGGGTTTAGCGGTATGCAATCGACCGGACACACCGCGACGCACTGCGGCTTGTCATAGTGGCCGACGCACTCGGTGCATTTCGCCGGATCGATTTCGTAAATTTCCGCGCCCAGCGAAATTGCCTCGTTCGGGCATTCCGGTTCGCACACATCGCAATTGATGCAGCGGTCGGTGATCATTAAAGCCATGATGTCACTCAAGCTCCAGCGCCACGCGTTCCGGCTCCAAGCGCGCGAGCGGCCCTAGCTGCGCGGCGCGGCAAACTTTTCATCGAGGCGGCGCTTGACGGCGGGCGATACAAACTGCGTGACATCGCCGCCCATCGCGGCAATCTCGCGTACCAGGGTAGACGAAATGAACTGCACGTTCTCACCCGGCGTCATGAAGACGGTTTCAATTTCCGGTGCCATCTGCCGGTTCATCCCGGCCAGTTGCGCCTCATATTCAAAGTCGGCGACCGAGCGCACGCCGCGCAGGATCACCGTGGCCTTGTGCTCTTTGGCGAAGTCGACAGTCAAGCCGCGAAACGCTTCGAAGCGCACGTTTTTGCAGGGTGCCAGCGCTTCACGCGCGATGGCGAGGCGTTCTTCCTGCGTGAACAACGGCTTTTTGCTGCGGCTGTCGGCGACGCCGATGATGATCTCTTCGTAGAGCACGGACGCACGGCGAAACAAATCTTCATGGCCGCGCGTGAGCGGATCAAAGGTGCCCGGATAAACCGCTCTAACCATCTTGTGCCTCACCTTTCGTTTTTGACTCTGATGCCACTTGCTTTGATGCCGCTTGCTTTGATGCCGTTTGGTCTGACGTCACTTGCTTGGCCAGCAATTGGTAAGACACTTGACCAGCCTTGCCGGACTTCATCATTTGCCAACCGGCTGGCAAGTTCAGCGCACTGCCGCTTTCCGCGTACACCAACGCACCTTCGGCCATCGCTGCGGATAACTGCACAGAAAACTGCGGCCACATCTTGCCGAACCATTCTTCCCGAAACGGCGGGTCGCAAAAAATTAAATCGAATTGTTCTTTGCGTTCCTCGCAACTGCGCAAAAATTGTAGCGCATCACCAATTGCCACTTTCAAGCGTGCGCCGGCCTGCAACATTTCACCATTGCGCGCCAGCGCTGCGCGCGCCGCGCCATCGTGCTCAATCATGGTCACCAACTTTGCATTGCGCGACAACGCTTCAAAACCCAACGCGCCGGAGCCAGCAAACAGATCAAGACAGACCTTGCCGGTCAGGTCTTGGCCAAGCCAATTGAACAAGGTTTCGCGCACCCGATCCGACGTAGGCCGCAAATCCATCGCAGCGGGAAAGCGCAACACACGGCTGCGCCAAACACCGCCGATAATTCTGACCCGGCCTTCGGCAAGCTTGGTCACGGCCATGTCCGGTTACGGTGCGCCGACGATCACCGTCGCGAAACTTTCGGGTTTGAGATGCCGCTTCATCGCTGCGCGAATGCCATCGACCGTCACCTTCTCCACGTTCGCGCTCCAGGTATCGAGATAGTCGGGCGGCAGGCCATAGAAGCCGATCACCGAGAGGTTGTCGAGAATTTTGCGGTTGCTGTCGATGCGCAGCGCAAAGCCGCCGGCGAGATTGTCTTTCGCCGCCTTGAGTTCGCGTGCATTTGGCCCCTTATCGACGTACTCCGCGATCACTTTGCGCACCAGCGCCAGCGCCTCGTTGGCTTGTTCTTTTTTGGTTTGCAGCCCGGCCTGAAACGGGCCTTCCTGTTTGTAGGCGGTGAAATAGCTGTGGACGCTATAGACCAGGCCGCGCTTCTCGCGCACCTCTTCCATCAGGCGCGACACAAAACCACCGCCACCGAGAATATGGTTGCCAACGGTGAGTGAAAAATAATCCGGGTCACCACGCTTCAACACCGCGCTGCCGAGGAGGATGTGACTCTGGGTCGCCGGGTGTGGAATGCGCGTCTCACCCGCCTTGGCCGGCGGTACCGGCGTCAGGGCGGGGGCCGCGCTACCTGCTGGCAAAGCGACAGTGATGCGCTCGGCCAGTGCTTCGGCTTCGGCGCGCGACAGATCGCCGATCATCGACACCACCGCGCGCTTGGCGCCGTAATGGGCGGCGTGAAAGGCTTGCAGGTCGGCGCGGGTGATGGCGTCGAGCGACGCGACCGAGGCGTTGCGTCCGTAAGGGTGATCGCCATACAAGGCAGTGTCGAAAGCGCGGTCGGCGATCACTTCGGGTTTGGTTTCGTCTTCTTTCAGTGCGGCGATACGGCGCGCCTTTTCGCGCGTCAACACGGCGTCGTCGAAGCGTGGGGACGCGAGCAGTGCGGTGAGCGTGGCGAGCGCAGACTCGCGTTCGGTCTTGGATGACAGCGTGCGCAGCGACACGCCGGCTCGATCCAGATCGAGCCGGCCACCGCGTTGTGCGCCGGCGTCAGCGAAGGCGTCGGCGATATCCTGCTCGGAGAGATTGCCTGCGCCGAGGCCGAGCAGACCTTGAGTCATCGACGCCACTCCAGCTTTGCCCGTGCTGTCGTAGCGCGCACCGGCGTCGAAATCGATGTTCACATCGATCATCGGAATCGAACGGCTCTCGACGAACAACACTTTCGCGCCGCTCTTCGCCGTCCACGATTGCACTGGTAAAGCCGCCTGCGCGCTCGCGGCGGCGAGTGCGTACATCAGGATCAGTAGTTTTTTCATTTCAATGCCTCACACCAGCAGACGGCGGAGCGGATTTCTTGTCAGACAACGGCAAAGGAATCAACGTCGCGACCGTGAGCTTGTCGTCGTCAAAATATTTTTTTGCCACCGCTTGCACCTGCGCTGCGGTCACGGCTTTGACCTTCTCCAGTATCCGGTCCAGCTGCTGGTGCGAGAAGCCGGACATCTCCAGCGTCGCGATCTCCATCGCCTGGCCAAACACCGAGTCGCGCTTGTAAACCTGCTGCGCGATCACTTGCGCTTTGACGCGATTCAATTCGGCGCCGCTTATCCCCTCATCCGCGATGCGTTTCACTTCCGCACGCAGCGCCGCTTCGACATCCGCTGCGCTCTTGCCTTCGGCCGGTGTCGCCTCCAGCGTGAACATAGCGGGGCCACGTGAAGCCGCCTCAAAGCTCGCGCCTGCTTCGGTGGCGACGCGGCTGGCGCGAATCATGTTTTTGGTCAGGCGCGCACCATCATGGCCGTCAAGCACACCGGCCAGCACTTCGAGCGCGTAAGGGTCAGTGTCTTTGTCAATATCAGCCAGACGCGGCGCGTGAAACGCCAGCAGCACATAAGGCAATTCGGCTGGCGCTTTCACTGTCACGCGCTTGATGCCCATTTGCTCCGGTTCATCCTGTGGCTTGCGCTCCGGCAATTTTTTCGGCTTGTGGACACCGTAATATTTTTTTGCCAGACGCACGACGTCAGAAAATTTCGCATCGCCAGTCACGATCAGCACCGCGTTGTTCGGCGCATACCAGCGGTGGTACCAGTCGCGCGCGTCCTGCCCCTTCATGGTTTCGAGATCACGCATCCACCCCACTGTGGGGATGCGATATGAATTTGCTTTGTACGCCGCAGCCATCAGGGTTTCGTAGACCAGCGAGCGCGGCTGATCGTCGGTACGCCAGCGGCGTTCTTCCATCACCACCTTGATCTCCTTGCCGAACTCTTCGTCCGTCAAGCGCAAGTTGGCCATGCGGTCGGCTTCAAGCTGCATCACCAGCTCCAATTTCGACGCATGCACCTGCTGAAAATAAGCGGTGTAGTCGCGGCTGGTAAAGGCGTTCTCGCGCCCGCCCGCTGCAGCGACACGCTTGGAGAATTCGCCGGGTTTCAGCGTTCTGGTGCCTTTGAACATCATGTGTTCGAGCAAATGCGCGACGCCGGTGGTGCCGCCTACTTCGTCCATGCTGCCGGCCCGGTACCAAACCATATGCGCGATGGTCGGCGCACGATGATCTTCCTTGACGATGATCTTCATGCCGTTGGGCAGCGTGGTCTCGAAGGTGTTCGGCACCGCTTTCGGAGATTGGGCCGGTTGCGCGTTCACCGCGCTTGCGCCAACGAATACGAGTACAGAGAGGATGAGTGCAGCGGCGCGCAGCGGAACGCCGACGACCGCGCGCACCGAAATATTTCGCATCAGTAGAGGCATGGATGGCTCTTGTTAGAATGACAATCAATTTTACGCGTTCACTTTGAGCGCGGATGTCGCGGCAGGTTCCATGCTTTCTATCTTCAAGACGAAAAAGGCCGAAGAGGCGCTCCCACCAACGGTTTCCGGAACGTCAATCGAGTCTGTAACTGCATCTTCGAGCGAAGCCGCACCCGGCAAGCAGTCCTCATGGACCGAACGCCTCAAAGCGGGGCTGGCGAAAACCCGCACCCAACTGACCAGCATTTTCACTGGCGTCAAAGTAGATGACGCGCTGTTCAACGAACTCGAATACGCGCTGATCTCCGCCGACTGCGGCCTCGAAGCGGCGCAGAGCCTGATCGAAAAATTATGGGAGCGCGCGCGCGTCGAGAACATCACCGATGCCGAGGTATTGAAGCGCGCGCTGGCCGATGAAATCGCCAAGCTGCTGGCACCGCTCGAACGCCCGCTTGATCTCGACCGCGCGCAACCCTTGGTGGTGATGATCAGCGGCGTCAATGGCGCAGGCAAAACCACTTCGATCGGCAAGCTCGCCAAGTATTTTCAAGCGCAAGGCAAGAGCGTGCTGCTCGCTGCCGGCGACACCTTTCGCGCCGCCGCGCGCGAGCAATTGATGACCTGGGGCGAGCGCAACAACGTCGCGGTCATTGCCCACAGCGGTGCCGCTGGCAGTGGTGGAAAAAACAACGGCGGCGACACCTCGGCAGTGATCTTCGACGCCGTACAAGCGGCGAAAGCGCGTGGCATTGACATCATCATCGCCGACACCGCAGGCCGCTTGCCAACGCAACTCAATTTGATGGACGAGATCAAAAAGGTCAAACGGGTGATCGCCAAAGCTGACGCCACTGCGCCGCACGAAGTGCTGCTGGTGCTCGACGCCAACACCGGGCAGAACGCCGTCGCGCAAACCCGCGCGTTCGACGATGCGCTCGGTCTCACTGGCCTGATCATCACCAAGCTCGATGGCACGGCGAAAGGCGGGGTGATTTGCGCGATTGCCAAAGCGCGGCCCAAGCCGGTGTACTTCATCGGGGTGGGCGAAGCGATTGATGATCTGCGTCCGTTCAGTGCGCGCGAGTTTGCGCATGCGATGCTCGGGCTTGACGCGCCGGCCGGCGCCGCTACAAACCCCGCCGCAAACTCCGCATGATCGAATTCTCCGCCGTCCATAAACGCTACCCCGGTGGCTACGAAGCGCTCAAGGGCGTGTCGTGTACGGTCGCCGATGGCGAACTCGTCTTCATCGCCGGTCACTCCGGCGCCGGCAAGAGCACGCTGCTCAAGTTGATCCCGGTGATCGAGCGTGCCAATGCCGGCAGCGTGCTGGTAAATGGGCAAAACGTCTCGACCATGAGCGCACGGGCGATCCCGTTTTTGCGCCGTAACATCGGGCAGATTTTTCAAGATCAAAAACTGCTGCACGACCGCAGTGTGTTCGACAACGTCATGCTGCCGCTCAACGTCACCGGCGTGCATCCGAAAGAAGGCGCGCGGCGCGCCCGCGCCGCGCTCGACAAGGTGGGCCTGCTGAAACGCGAGAAGTCCAATCCGATTGCGCTCTCCGGTGGCGAGCAGCAGCGCCTCGCGATTGCCCGCGCCATCGTCAACCGCCCGGCGATTTTGATTGCCGATGAACCCACCGCC
>JAYVSR010000041.1:0-10124 GCA_043775155.1 Burkholderiales bacterium
GCTGCCGGGGCGCGGTAGCGCTTGGTCAGCGGGACCGCCGCCAGACGGTTGCCGTGCCATTGTTTGATCAGCCGCGCCACTTGCGCGCGGCTGTAGCCGCTGGTGTGTTGCAGATAGCGCCGCAGTACGCCGCGCTCCCGTTTACTGCACCGCGAATAGTCGAACCGCTTGAGTACCCGGCAGATATGGGCGTAGCGCTCACTGTCGTTTCCGCAGGCGCTAAATTGCATCTCGGCGCTGCCGTCCAAAAATCGTTCAATCAGTTCAATTGTCGATAGCCGCGTTTCGTTCATGTCGATCATCATCCTGATTATGATCAACCCTCATTTCTTGCCGCCCCTCCCTTCAGGCTCATTCCTCGTTGGAAATGCGCCCCTCCTTCAGGCTCATACCACGTTGGATAAGGCTGACAGCAGACAGATTTCGCGCAAGATGCTATAGTCACTCCCAGATAAAGCAATTTTTCACCCGGAACCATGTCGCAGCGTTTTTACTTCTTCTTCTTCTATTTTTGGACCTACCTCAGCCACCGGCGAGCCAAGTAGAGAGAGACGTATTCGCACCTGATACCTCCCAAATTCTCGAGAAACCGCCGGTCACAATCCGGCGGTTTTTTTTCGTCAAACCGTTTACGTAACGCCGTTTTCATCACCCGCCTTAACTGCATTGCTCAACCGCAAGAAAGACCGCCATGACCACCGAATACCGCAGCGCGCCGATCGATCGCACCTCCCGCACCGACGACGAACGGATCAAACAAATCATGCCGCTGCCTCCACCGGAACACCTGATCAAATTTTTCCCCATCGAGGGCACGCCGGCCGAGGGGCTGATTACGGACACGCGCAAGCGCATCCAAAATATTCTGCGTGGCAAAGATGATCGTCTGTTGGTGATCATCGGGCCATGCTCGATCCACGATCCGCAGGCGGCGGTGGAGTACGCGAAGAAACTGAAAGTGGAACGCGACCGCCACTCGAAGGAGTTGGAGATCGTGATGCGGGTGTATTTCGAAAAACCTCGCACCACGGTCGGCTGGAAGGGTTTGATCAACGACCCTTATCTTGACGAGAGCTATCGCATCAACGAAGGTCTGCGCATCGCGCGTGATCTGTTGGTGCGCATCAACCATCAAGGCGTGCCGGCCGGCTCGGAGTTTCTCGACGTGATTTCGCCGCAGTACATTGGCGATTTGATCTCGTGGGGCGCGATTGGCGCACGTACCACTGAATCGCAAGTGCATCGTGAGCTCGCTTCGGGCTTGTCGGCGCCGATTGGTTTCAAGAACGGCACCGACGGCAATATTAAAATTGCGATTGACGCGATTCAGGCGGCTCGGCGCGGGCACCACTTTTTGTCGGTGCATAAAAACGGCCAGGTCGCGACCGTCGAGACCAATGGCAATAAAGACTGTCACGTGATTTTGCGCGGCGGCAAAGCGCCGAACTACGATGCCGCCAGCGTCGCGGCAGCCTGCAAAGAACTCGAATCCAACAAGCTCGACTGCCGCTTGATGATCGACTGCTCGCACGCCAACAGCTCGAAGCAGCACGAGAAGCAGATCGAAGTGGCGAGCGACATCGGCGCGCAACTGGCGGCTGGCAGCGAGTGCATTTTCGGCGTGATGATCGAGTCGCACTTGACCGGCGGCGCGCAAAAATTCACCCCCGGCAAAGACGATGCGGCCAAGCTGCAATATGGCCAGAGCATCACCGACGCCTGCATCGGTTGGGACGACAGTGTGAAGACGCTGGATATTCTGAGCGCGGCGGTGAAGAAGCGGCGCAAGAAATAAGGGGCGGCGAAGTGGCGGCAGGCATGAAGTGCGAGTCGAGCCAGGTGAATTGCACACGGCGCTGCACACTGCGTCACACGTAAACTTGCGCCATGGAGTTTTCTCCCGCTGTCTATCTCGTCGCGCCGTTGGTGGTGTTCGCCGGTTACACCGTGTTTGGCATTGGCGGGTTTGGTGCCACCATCATCATGGTGCCGATCCTCGCGCATTTTTTGCCGATCAAGGTGGTGGTGCCGCTGTGTCTCTACCTCGATTTTTCGGCGGCGATTTTGCTGCGTGCGCGCAAGGGCGGCGTGTGGTGGCCAGAAGGCGAGGGCGGGCGCGAGCTGCGTTCGATTTTGCCCTTCATGCTGACCGGCATGGCCGCGGGCGCGTGGATTTTGCAAGTAGTGGCAGAGCGCTGGCTGATGCTAGCGTTGGGGTGCTTCGTCGCCGGTTTCGCATTGTTTAATTTGCTTGAGCGGCCTGGCGCGGTGCAGCAGATTGCGCGCATCTGGGGCGCGCCGCTAGGCGTGTTCGGCGGGGTGGGCAGCTCGGTGTTCGGCACTGGCGGCTCGGTGTATGCGCTCTACATCACGCGGCGGCTGCCGGAGCCGGGTGCGATGCGCGCGACGATGAGTGCGATCATCGCGATCAGTGTGTTGTTGCGGATTCCGATTTTTGCGTTCGCCGGGCTGCTGTTTAAGCGAGAGCTGGTCTACGGTTGGCTCGGCCTCTTGCCGTTTCTGGCAGCCGGTTTGTACTGGGGAATGCGCCTGCACGACAAGATGAACCCGGCCGAGTTGAAGCGAATAATCTATGCGTTATTGATTGTCAGCGGCAGTTCGCTGGCGATCCGCGCACTGGCGCTGGAGTGACGCCAGCCACGATGTGGGCAAGCGTGGCGGCGAAATCGATCATCGCTTTTCGCCATTGTCAGGTTGCCGCCGGGTTGCAATGCCAGCTTGACAGCACCGCCACAAACACGGAAGCTGTGCCGCACCTAAGGAGACGTGAATGAATGCAGCACCCTCGACGACGAACGTAAGCGCGCTGTTCCCCGACTTTGAATCACTTGGTGACGGCCAGCCCTTCGCCGAAAAAATCCGCGAAGTCACGCCGCACAACACCCTGTTCGATGATTTTACCGTCGGCGATTTGCAGGTGCTCGGACCGTTCTTGCAGGTGTATCGCGCGCCGCCACAAGGCGTGATCATCGCAGAGGGCGGCAAGGGCGACTTCATGGTGTTTATCATCGACGGCGAAGTCGATGTCACCAAAAAAGACAAACACGAAGTAGTGAAACGCATCGCTGTCGTGCTGGCGGGCCAGGCCCTGGGTGAGATGTCGATGATCGATGGTGAGTCGCGCTTTGCCACTTGCGCAGCAATTGAGACGACGACGTTTGCGGTGTTAACGCGGCCGTTGTTGCAGCAGCTGATCGATCACCAGCCGCGCCTGGCTGGCAAGATCATGATGAAACTGGTGTTCATGCTGTCGCAACGTCTGCGTCAGACCAGCGCCAAGCTAGTGGAGTACGTGGAGAAATAAGGCTTGGCCACCGGGATTGGGGTACCGCGCGGTTGAGCAGGGTTCAGCGTGTGGGCATGCACCCGGGAACAGGCCGGCACTGGGCCAAACCAGCACCGCGCATCACCACATCGTCATGCAGTCGCCCGAGTACATCACCGGGCCAGTCGGGTGGCCCATCTTCGAGCCGCCCATCGGCTCCATGCTGACGGCGAGTTTTTTGTACTCGTTGAGCGATTTGTCGGCGATGTCCGGTAGCTTGATCATGTTCTTGCCGGTGTTCTTGACGATGCCGAGCGATTTTGGATTGCCGTGCATGTCGAGGCCCCAGAGTTCGAGGCTGGCGTCGGTCGGCACGGCGTCACCCATGAATTTGACCCACATCTCGCCCGCCTGGCGACCGGCGTAGATCATCAACATGGTCTGGCCTTTGCTGTCTTTGAGCGCGGCGACGTAAGACGGTTGATGCGGTATCGTGCCGTCCGCCACACGGGTGACGCGCTCGACGATTTTTTCGACCACCTGCACGCGTTCGACAATCTCCGGCGGACGCACGCCGACGAACACCGCGAGCGCGGCGGCGACGCCGCTCGCAGCCAGACCCAGCCCGCGCCAGAACGCCAGACTTTTCCACAGCGTTTCCCATGACGATGGGCCAAAAGCCTTGGTGGGAGCCGCTTTGATGGCAGATGCGACGGCAATCGACGCGGAAACCCTTGACCAGAGACGTTCTGGCGGCGCGACCTCGTTGATCGCGACCGCCATCGGCGTCAGGCGGGTTTCCCACTCGTTGACCTGGATGCGCAGGGCGGCGTCGTTTTTCAGCCACGCATCAAACCGCCGGCGCGCGCCGCCGTGGAGCGTGCCGAGCACGTACTCCGCTGCGAGCGCTTCGCGCAATTGGGGTTTGTTGCGGTATTGCATGATCGTCTCTGTGGTCTTTCCGTGTTGTGTTGCTGCTTCGGCTTTCGCGCTACGCGGCAGAAACGCCGGCCGCGCCCAAACAATCCTTCAACTTCATCAAACCGCGCCGCACCCAAGTCTTGACTGTGCCGAGCGGCTCGCCCATCTTTTCGGCCAGTTCGCTGTGCGTCAGGCCTTCGTAAAACGCAATCCGCACTGCGCGTTGCTGTTTTTCTTCCAGCGTGCCAAGACAGCCGGCAATCGCACGCGCTTCGGTGGATGCTTCCAGTTGCTGCAATGGGCCGGGCTCTTCCGACGGCACCCGCTCAAACACTTCGTTGTCATCGGTCGCGTCTTCCATCCGCGGACGGCGCAGCCAGTCGAGGCAGCGGTTGCGCACAATGCTGGTCATCCAGGTCATCGGCGCGGAAAGTTGCAAGTTGTAATCCGCGCAGTGGTTCCAGATATTGACGTAGCACTCCTGCAACACTTCCTCGGCCCAGTCTTCTCTCCTCAATATACGCAGCGCAACGCCAAACAGTTTCGACGATGTGCTGGCATACAACGAAGCGAACGCGGCTTGAGAACCAGCGTCGCGGCGGGCGGCTGCGGCCATCAGTTCCTGCAAGCGTTGATTTTGTTCCGGGCTGGTAGCCATCGTTTATAACGTGAGTAGATGCTTACTTTTTGACTGATTTTCGGGCAGATCTAGCGCGTTTGACCGCCTTGACTGCGTCTTCCTTGACCAGATTGCGGCCCTGCTCCCACAGCACATCCGGTACGCCAGCGTGCCGGTTTAGGATACGCGAAAGTACGAACAACAGGTCCGAGAGCCGGTTTAAATACTGGCGCGCCAGGTCGGAGACGTCTTCGGATTGCCCCAGCAGCACGACGCTGCGTTCAGCCCGGCGGCACACCGTGCGGCCCAGATGCGCCACACTGGCCGCGCGCGAACCGCCCGGCAGAATGAAATTTTTCAGCGGTTCGAGCGTCGCGTTGTAGGCATCGAGAAAGGTTTCGAGGCGCTTCACCTGCGCCAGGGTGATGCTCTTGTAGCCGGGGATCGCCATCTCGCCGCCCAGATCAAACAGGTCGTGCTGGATCAGCGTCAACTCTTCCTGCGTCGCTGCCGGCAGGTCTTCGCAGAGCAACAGGCCGATCACCGAATTGAGTTCATCGACATCGCCCAGGGCGTGAATGCGCGGCGCGGTCTTCGGCGTGCGCGAGCCATCGGCCAGGCCGGTGATGCCGGCGTCGCCGGTGCGGGTGTAGATTTTGGAGAGGCGGTTGCCCACGTTAAGGCCGTTGATGCAGTTGGAAGCGGCGAATTATATCTGCCGGGTTTGGTGGCGGCGCCGCAGGTCAAAACAGGTTGTTACGCAAGCCTTCTGGGTAATGAACGCCGCCACGCTCTGTCTTCTAAGACTCTCGAGAGTTGCTGAATAACATTTCCGTAATTTCTGTCTTGACAGAAATTACGGAAATGTTCAGAATGGGCGGCAAGTGATCGGATCGCCGCCGCCTCATCCTCCTGGTACGTCTCCTCCTCCTCGTCTCTCCGCCGTCCCTCCCGCCGCCGCAGCCTCTCCTCCGAAAGCCCGCCATGGAACTCACGCCCGTCATGACCCGCTTCATCCTGCACTGGGGCGAGATGGGCAGCCGCTGGGGCGTCAACCGCACGGTGGCACAGATTCACGCGTTGCTCTATCTTGCCGATGGCCCGCTGACGGCCGAAGACATCGCCGACACGCTCAGCATCGCGCGTTCCAACGTCAGCACCAGCCTGAAAGAATTGCAAAACTGGGGCCTCGCGCGCATCGCCCACGTGATGGGCGACCGGCGCGACCACTTCGACACCTCGCGCGACATCTGGGAAATTTTCCGCATCGTGATGGACGAGCGGCGCAAGCGCGAGCTCGATCCCACGCTCACGGTGCTGCGCGACAGCCTGCTCGACGAGTCGAGCCACAAGGCGTCCGACGCGGCAGTGTTGAAACGCATCCGCGCGACCCTCGACTTTCTCGAAACCATCACCGAATGGGCCGATGAAATGAAATCCCTGCCGCCTGAAACCTCGATGAAGTTGATGCGCCTGGGGGTCAAGGTGCAGCGCGTGTTGATGCGATGAAGTGAGCCACACCATGAGCATCGAACTGCGCGTCTTCTACGACCACTCCTGCCCGTTTTGCCGCACCGAGATGATGCGTCTGAAAGCGTGGGACAAGGGTGGCCGCCTTGGTCTCATCGACATGTCCGCCTCCGGCTTCGACGCAGCGGCGCACGGCTTCACTCGTGCCGAGCTTGACCGCGAGTTGTGCGGCATCACGGCGGACGGCACCATTCTGCGCGGCCTCGCCTGCGTACGCCGCGTCTACGAATTCACCTGGATCGGCCCGCTCTGGCGCATCACCGATTTGCCCGGATTGCGCTGGATGTTTGACCGCTTCTATCTCTGGTTTGCACGCAATCGTCTGGCAATGTCGGCCTGGCTTGGGTACACAAAAGCATGCCGGATTGAAGACGGCGCGTGCCAACTGGAAACCCCGCATCAAAGGATCACACCATGACTACCGCCATCATCACGGCCAGCACCCTGGGCGCCATCGGCGCCGTGCATGTGTATTGGGCCGCCGGCGGCAATCTCGGCAAAAACGCCGCTATCCCGCAACTACACGGCAGACAAGTATTGCGCCCTGGGCCAGCCCTCACCATGATCGTGGCGCTGCTGCTGTTCGGCCTCGCCGTGCTCGCCCTGTGGCGCGATGGCGAGATCGCACTGCCGCTGCCGTTCATGATCGCGCAAGTCTGCGCGCCGCTCGCCGCACTCGTCTTCCTCGCCCGCGCGATTGGCGAATCGAACTATCTGGGCTGGACCAAGCGCGTGCGTGGCACCCGGTTCGCGCGGCTGGACGATGTTTTTTATGCGCCGCTGTGTTTGATGCTGGCGATTTGTTTTGGCGTGCTCAGCTTTAGTTAGCGAAGCGATGGACGAAGCGATGGGCGCAACAGCGGGGGTAACAGCGGGCGAACGCCTCTATCCCCGCATCCTCGGCGCCGCGTTCGCCACGCTGCCACGCGCCGTACGCGAGGCGCACGAGAGCGCCACGCTGATGCGTGGCACAGTGACGGTGGAGCGTGGCGATTCGATCCTCAGCCGCATCGCTGGCGTGTTGGCCGGCTTTCCCGCTGCGTGCGTGGATGCGCCATGCGAAGTCCGCTTTGAACCAGCAGGCGAGGGCGAACGCTGGACGCGCGACATGAATGGCTCAATCTATGTATCCACGTTGACGCCCGCAAACGAGCCGCACTGCTTCGACGAGTCGTTCGGGCTTTACGCGTTTCGTTTTCGGATTCATGCGACAAGTGAAGGCACGCAATTTGAATTGGCTGGCCACACGCTATGCGGCATTCCGCTTCCGCGTTTGCTTTGGCCGCGCATCAAAACGCGGGAAAGCGACGCTGGAGGCCGCTACACTTTTCTTGCCGAGGCGCGGACATTTACTGGTGTACTGCTGGTCCGCTATAGCGGAAAACTGACTGGTATGGCGGACGTAAAACGGGCGGAAACCGTTGGTGGAAGCGCTTCTTGACATTTTTTACTGGGGCGCGCTCGAAGTCCAAGTGCAACGACAACCGCAACCGCAACTGCAACCGCAACGTCAAAAGCCGAAACAAAAGCAACATCGGAGCAGCGCCGTCCCGCTGCTATTGAAGCCGATTGTCCAGCTTAAACCCGGAGCATTTCTGTCTTGACTCTCGGATCCACTTTACCCGCGCACGCCGGGCCGCAGCGCCGTTTTATTGTTTGCACTGCGCCCGTTCGCCGCGTGGATTTGATGCGCCGCCAAAGCTGATTCTTGCGTCAATCGATCGCGGCGATAAACAGCAGTCCCAGCATCGCGCCGAAGCCGGCCGGGACACCGTAGTTCTCCAGCTTGGATACGGAATCGCCCGCGATCACTTCGACTGGCACGGCGGTCAGTTCCAGCACCCGGTTGGTGACCGAGGCTTCGAGCATGCGGGTCAGCGAATTTTTTCGCGCAGTGCTCATGACGATGTGGTCGCATTGCAGGCGGGCGGCGGTTTCAGTGATGATCTCGGCTTTCCGCCCTACTTCAGCGTGTGAGGTGTAGGGCACACCGGCGTCGTCGAGCAGGCGGCGCACCGGGGCCAGCGCCTTTTCCGCTTCGTCGTGGTGGAACCCGGCCAGGTTTTTGCGGCTGGCAAACTTGGCGATGTGCCGGGAAAACGGCGCCTGCACATTGAGCAAATGCACTTGCAATGCCCGGTTTTTGGAAAATTCCCGCATCACATGGCGTACCGCGTGCAGCGAGTTGGGGGAGCCGTCGACCGGCAAGAGTACGTTGATCATGGTGCTATCTCCTTCCACTGGTTCAGGTGCCGGGGTTCCGGCAGCCTGGTTTGAAGCCGGTGAGCTGGCCGTTTCCTGCTGCGCGAAGCGGGTGAGCCGCGCGCTGATTCTCGATTCGAGGCGGTGGTGGTTTTTTACGAAGCCCATCCACAGAACGCCGCATACGGTCACGGCGTAGAGCGCCGGCACGGTGAGTTTGTAGGCGCCAAACGCATCCTTTAGCAACGGCTCGCTGGTGATCATTTTGACCGCCGTCCACGCCAACACGCCAGCGCCAACGTAGACAATCGACGGGTAGCGCTCGACATAGCGCAGCAGCAGACTGCTGCCGCCAATGACGATCGGAATGCTGATCAACAAGCCGAGGGTAACCAGGAGGAAGCTGCCATGTGCCGCGCCGGCCACGGCGAGAACATTGTCTACGCCCATCACGGTGTCGGCGATCACGATGGTTTTGATTGCGCCCCAGAACGTGTTGGCGGCAGTGACGCCGGCGCCGTGCTCTTCCTCCTTTTCCGGCAACAGGAGTCCGTAGGCGATCCACACGAGAAATGCGCCGCCGGCCAGGAGCAGGCCCGGAATCTTGAGCAGCCAGACGACGATCAGGGTCATCAGCGTGCGCACTACGATGGCGCCGGCGGCGCCCCACATGATGGCTTTACGTTGCATGTGTTTGGGGACGTTGCGCGCCGCCAGCGCGATCACGATGGCGTTGTCGCCCGCGAGCACCAGATCAATGACGATGATCGCCAGCAAGGCGGAGAAAAAATCCAGAGAGAAAATGTCCATGATGTGGTCCCAGGAAAATGGTTGTCAGCCGAAGCAGAACGAATGGTCAGGTGGCGCGGCCTAATTGCCGGCCTGCCGGTGGAGCGCTTGCGGGTTGCTGTCAGGATGCATTTAATGTGTCGATCAAAGTGGAAGATGCAGCCAGAATAAATGCGGCAGCGTGATTGCACAACTCGATTAATATGCCGCTTCAGATCGAAAAAACCGAACGATCAATTTGTCATGAGCGCCCTTAATTTCAAACACCTGCGTTATTTTTGGGTGACCGCCAAAGTCGGCAGCATTGCGCGTGCCGGCGAAATGCTGCACGTGACACCGCAGACCATCAGCGGGCAGATCACCTTGTTTGAGCAATTGCAGGGCTGCAAGCTGTTTACGCGGGCCGGACGCGGGCTGCAATTGACCGAGGCGGGCCGCACCGTGTTTGACTACGCCAGCCAGATTTTCATTCTGGGTGACGAACTCGGTGGTGTGCTGCGCAACCCGCACTCGGCACGGCCGCCGCTGTTTCGTGTTGGGGTGGAAGATGCGGTGCCCAAGGACGTGGCCTACCGCCTGCTCGAACCGGCGTTGCACCTGGTTGATCCACTTCGCTTTTTCTGCAGCGAGGGGAAGTTTGCCGACCTGCTCGCGGACCTGTCGGTGCATCGGCTGGACATTGTGATCTCCGACGGCCCGATGCCGCGCACACTGCACGTCAAGGGATTCAACCATCTTATGGGCGGCTGCGGCGTGAGTTTTTTTGCCGCTAAAAAA
>JAYVSR010000042.1:0-24232 GCA_043775155.1 Burkholderiales bacterium
CGGAACACCGGACGCACCAGATAGTGCCCACCGAGCAAGGTCGCGACGATCACACCGATCGAAAAGCCGATGCCGTGCGCCGGGGCCGGCGTGTGGGCAGCGCCCTGTGCCGCAATCTGCGCGGCGCCCTGCACCGCTGCCGCCCCAAGCAAGGGCAGCACCGCGAGCATCGGGATCACCGCGATGTCCTGAAACAACAAAATTGAAAACGTTGATTGCCCACCCTGAGTGCTAAAGCCACCGCGCTGTTCCAGCGGTTGCAACGCCATCGCGGTGGACGACAACGCCAGCGCCATGCCGGCCACGATGCCGGTCTTGTAGTCAATCCCGGCCAGCCAAGCCACCAGCGTGATCAACGCAATCGACCCAGCAACTTGGCCCAAGCCAAGAGACAGCAGGCGCGTGCGCATCGCCCAGAGCCGCTTCGGCTCCAGCTCCAGGCCAATCACAAACATCAAAAACACGACGCCCAGTTCCGCGAACCGCTGCACATCTTGCACTTGATCGACCAGCTTGAAACCGGTCGGCCCAATGGCGATGCCGGCCAGCAGATAACCAGTGACCGAACCCAATCCAAGCCGATGCGAAATCATCACGGCAACCACGGCCGCCGAGAGAAAAATTACGCTCTGAATGAAAAACAGATTGCCGTGTTCCATGGGCATCGGGCGCAGCTACTGGCGAAATCCGTGTTGCTCGACGCGCGGCTGCGCGAGGTAGTCGAGGGTCTGCATTTCTTCGATCCGGCTCACCGTGCGGGCGAATTCATTGACCAACACACCAGTGGTGTAAAGCTCGTCGACCGCCACCGCCGCCGACATGATCATTTTGACGCGGGCGTCGTACAGCACGTCGATCAACCAGGTAAAGCGGCGCGACTCGGCCGCCTGGCGCGGCCCCATCTCGGGGATGTTCGAGACGATGATGGTGTGAAAGCGCTTGGTCAGATCAACGTAGTCGGTATACGAGCGCGGCCCGCCGCAGATCATCGGGAACTCGAACCAGACGATGCCGCCAGCCCGGCGTACATAGGGAATCTCGCGACCTTCAACGTCGAGCGGCTGGGTTTCGTCTTCCATCTCGGCGATGCGCTCGAACTCGGAGGCCAGCGCGGCGTTGGTGTCTGGCGTCACCGGCGTGTGATACACCTTGGCTGATTCGAGCGCACGGCGGCGGTAATCGACGCCGGCATCGACGTTGATCACATCGAGACGCGCCTTGATCTGCTCAATCGCCGGCACGAACTGCGCGCGTTGCAGGCCGTCTTTCCACAGCAAGTCGGGGTGATAGTTCGAGGTCATGCAGAGCATCACCCGATGCTCAAACAAATGCTTGAGCAAGCGCCCGAGGATCATCGCGTCGGCGATGTCGTTGACGTGAAACTCGTCGAAGCAGATCAACCGGTATTTTTCGCCGATGTCCTGGGCAACAATTTTTAGCGGATCTTCCGCGCCCTTGATCTCATCTATCGCCTGATGAACATCGCGCATGAAGTGATGAAAGTGGACGCGGCGCTTTTTTTCCAGCGGCACGCAAAGATAAAAGCTGTCCATCAAAAAACTTTTTCCCCGTCCGACCCCGCCCCAGAGGTAAAAACCTTTTGGCAGATCGGGCTTGATGAAGATTTTTTTTAAGCGAGTATCGCGCCGCGCTTTGTAGCCGACCCAGTCGTCGTAGAGCTCCTGCATGCGCCGCACGGCGGCCATCTGCGCGTCGTCAGCGATGTAGCCGCGCCGCGCCACCACCTTGCGGTAATAGTCGAGCACGGTCAACTCGCCGGCCTCGGCCTGCGAGTTGAGATCGTCGATTGAATCGTCTTCGTCGAACGCGGTGTCGCGCATAAACCCTGCGGTCAGCCTAGCGTCGAATTAATTGTGGATCGCGCGCTTGTCGGTGCCGAGCATCGCTTCCTTCATCACTTCGGAGAGCGAAGGATGGGCATGGCAAGTGCGCGCCACATCTTCAGAGGAGGCCATGAACTCCATCGCCAGCACTGCCTCGGCGATCTGCTCGGACGCATGCGCGTGCAGTACATGGACGCCCAAGATGCGGTCGGTGCGGGCGTCGGCCAACACCTTGACGAAACCTTGCGGTTCGCCTTGCGACAACGCGCGACCGTTGGCGGCGAACGGGAAGCTGCCGACCTTGTACTGCGCGCCTTCGGCCTTCAACTGCTGCTCGGTCTTGCCGACCCAGGCGATTTCAGGCGAGGTGTAGATCACCCAGGGAATCGCGTCGTAGTTGACGTGGCCGGCCTGCCCGGCGATGAGTTCAGCAGCCATCATGCCTTCTTCTTCGCCCTTGTGCGCGAGCATCGGGCCGCGCACCACGTCGCCTACCGCGTAGACGTTCGCCACCCCGGTGCGGCAATGCCCATCAACGGGAATGAAGCCACGCTCGTCGGCTTTCAGGCCGATGCTCTCCAAGCCCAGGTTGTCAGTGTTCGGCACCCGGCCAATCGAGACGATCAACTTGTCGCATTCGAGACGCTGCGCTTTGCCTTCGGCATCGGTATAGAACACGGTGACGCCGTTCTTCGCCTGCACGATGTCGCCGATCTTCACCCCCATGTTGATCTTGAGATGTTGTTCTTTGGTGAAAATCTTCCATGCTTCTTTGGAGACGGCTTCATCGCAAGCACCGAGAAACACCGGCAGCGCTTCGAGCACGGTGACCTCCGCCCCGAGCCTGCGCCATACCGAGCCGAGTTCCAGGCCAATCACACCGGCGCCGATAACACCGAGTTTTTTTGGCACAGCGGTGAGCGCAAGCGCGCCTTCGTTGTCGCAGATGATTTTGTTGTCGACTGGCACGTTGGGCAGGTGGCGCGCTTTTGAGCCGGTAGCGATGATGATGTGTTTCGCGGTCACGGTTTCCGTCGTCGTATTGGAAACCGCGTCGCCCTTCACCTCAATCGCATAACCACCATCAGCCTTGCCTGCGAGCTTGCCGTGGCCCTTGAGCCAGGTCACTTTATTCTTGCGAAACAAAAACTCGATGCCCTTGGTGTTCTTGCTGACGATGCTGTCTTTGCGCGCCTGCATCTTGGCAATGTCAATCGACACGCCTTTGACTTCAATGCCATGCTCAGCGAACTTGTGCTCGATCTTCTCGATGTTCTCGGACGATTCGAGCAGGGCTTTGGAAGGAATGCACCCGACGTTCAAACAGGTGCCACCCAGCGATGGCTCGCCCTTCGGCGTGATCCATTGCTCGACGCAAGCGACTGAAAAGCCCAACTGCCCGGCGCGGATCGCCGCGACGTAACCGGCCGGCCCGCCGCCGATGACGACGACATCAAATGATTTGCCGCTGTTACTCATGATGGCGCCTCTCTTACAGTTCGAGCAGGATGCGCGACGGATCTTCCAGCGCTTCCTTGATCGCCACCAGCGACAGCACCGCCTCGCGGCCATCAATGATGCGATGGTCGTAACTCATCGCGAGGTAATTGATTGGGCGGATCACGATCTGGCCGTTCTCCACTACCGCGCGCTCTTTGGTCGCATGTACGCCGAGAATCGCCGACTGCGGCGGATTGATGATCGGCGTCGAGAGCATCGAGCCGAAGGTGCCGCCATTGGAAATCGAGAAGGTGCCGCCAGTCAAATCTTCCAGCCCCAGCTTGCCCTCACCGGCTTTTTTGCCGAACGCAGCGATTTCTTTTTCAATCGTGGCGAAGCTCTTTTGATCCGCATCGCGCAGTATCGGCACCACCAAGCCACGCGGGCTACCCACCGCAATGCCAATGTCGAAATAGCCGTGATAGACGATGTCGGTGCCGTCGATCGAGGCATTGACCAACGGATATTTTTTCAGCGCGTACACCGCCGCTTTGACGAAGAAGGACATGAAGCCGAGCTTGACGCCGTGTTCCTTCTCGAAACGCTCCTGGTATTTTTTGCGCAAGTCCATCACCGGCTGCATGTTCACTTCGTTGAACGTGGTGAGGATGGCATTGGTGGCTTGCGATTGCAGCAAACGCTCGGCGACACGCTGACGCAGGCGCGACATCGGCACGCGCTGCTCCGGGCGCTCGCCGACGAGTCGGCTCATGTCGACTGGCGCTTTGACTTCGGGTAGTGGCGCGGCAGCGGGGGCCGCAGCACGCGGGGCAGCGGCAGGCGCAGCGGGCGCGCTGGCGGTGCCACCACTCGAGGCAGCGCCGATCACGTCGCCCTTGGTGATGCGGCCATCTTTGCCGGTGCCGGCGACGCTGGCCGGGTTGATTCCTTGCTCGGTCATCATCTTGGCGGCGGACGGCATTGCCATGGTGGCCAAGGTACTGCCTGACGAGGTACTGCTCGAAGAACCGCTCCCACCAACGCTTGCAGCCGCTGATGCGCCAGAACTGGCTGCTGGAGCGGCTGTTGAGGGGGCAGCACCAGTCGATGCGACACTGGCCGTTGCCGCCGTATCAATCTTCGCAATCACCTCACCGGCCACCACGGTGCTGCCGTCTCCCTTGATGATCTCGACCAGCACGCCCGCTGCGGGCGCGGGCAATTCGAGCACCACTTTATCGGTCTCGACATCGATCAGGTTTTCATCGCGCGTCACCGCTTCGCCGGGCTTCTTGTGCCAGGTGAGCAGCGTCGCTTCGGCGACCGACTCGGACAATTGCGGGACTTTGACTTCGAGGATTGCCATGGTTCAACTCCGTTTCGTTGTTGAGTGATCCGGCGCAGTGGCTTCCACCTTGCCGGACAAATATTTCTTGAACTTACTTGGTCTGCACAAAGCCCTTGGTCTTGCCAAAGGCTTGCGCCAGCAGCGCCTTCTGCCGCTCCACGTGCTTGGCCATGTAGCCGACCGCTGGCGACGCCGATGCGGGCCGCCCGGCGTAAGCCAGGGTCTGCCCTTCGCCCATGTTCTCCAGAATGTTGTGCTGAATCTGGAACCACGGCCCCTGGTTTTGCGGCTCGTCCTGGCACCAGATGATCTCGTTGGCACCGGCGTATTTTTTCAACTCGCCGGCAAACGCCTTGTGCGGGAACGGATACATCTGCTCCAGCCGCACAATCGCCACGTCATCAGCCTTGCGCTCCCGCCGGGTAGCGATCAGATCGTAGTAGACCCGACCAGAGCAGGCGATGATGCGTTTCACTTTTTTCGCGTCAATCGTCTCGTCGGTCTCGCCGATCACGGTTTGGAAATGGCCTTTGGCCAATTCGCCCAGATCAGAGACCGCTTCTTTGTGGCGCAGCAGCGACTTCGGCGTGAAAATCACCAGAGGCTTGCGGAACATCCGCACCATTTGCCGCCGCAGCAAATGGAAAATCTGCGCCGGTGTCGTCGGCTGCACCACTTGAATATTGTGATCAGCGCAAAGCTGCAAGAAGCGCTCGATCCGCGCCGATGAATGCTCCGGCCCCTGGCCTTCATAGCCGTGCGGCAGCATCATCGTCAGGCCCGATACGCGGCCCCACTTCACTTCGCCCGAGGTGATGAATTGATCGATCACCACCTGCGCGCCGTTGACGAAATCGCCAAACTGCGCTTCCCAGATCACCAGCGTATTCGGTTCGGCGGCGGAGTAGCCGTACTCAAACCCGAGCACCGCTTCTTCCGACAACACCGAGTCGATCACAGTGAATGGGGCCTGGCTTGGCGCGACGTTTTGCAGCGGAATAAAAGTGCCCGAATCCCACTTCTCGCGGTTCTGATCATGCAACACGGCGTGCCGATGCACGAAGGTGCCACGGCCACAATCTTGCCCGGTGATGCGCACCGGAAAGCCGCTTGATACGAGCGACGCGAACGCGAGGTGCTCGCCCATGCCCCAATCGAGCTTGGCTTCGCCGCGCGCCATCTTGCTGCGGTCGCCGAGCAGTTTCTCAACCAGCGAATGCGCTTTGAAATTCGGCGGGATGGTGGTGATGCGCTCACCGAGACGCTTCAACTCGGCGAGTGGCACCGCAGTGTCGGCTGCATCAGTCCACTTCTTGTTTAGGAACGGCAACCAATCAATCGCGTACTTGCTCTTGAAGTCAGACAGCACATACTCGACCGTCGCCTCGCCCTTGTCCATGGTGTCGCGATAGGCCTTGACCATCGCGTCCGGCTCTTCTGCCGTCAGCACGCCCTGCGCCACCAGCTTGTCGCCGTAGAGCTTGCGGGTGCCGGGGTGCTGGCCGATTTTTTTGTACATCAAGGGTTGGGTGAGCGCCGGCGTGTCCTGCTCGTTGTGGCCGAGTTTGCGGAAGCAAATGATGTCCACCACCACGTCCTTCTTGAACTCGGTGCGGAAGTCGAGCGCGATCTGCGTCGCCAGCACCACGCTCTCCGGATCGTCGCCATTCACATGCAGTACCGGCGCCTCGATCATCTTGACCACGTCGGTGCAATACAGCGTCGAGCGCGAGTCGCGTGGGTCAGACGTAGTGAAGCCGATCTGATTGTTGATCACGATATGCACGGTGCCATGGGTGCCGTAACCGCGCGTCTGCGCCAGATTGAGCGTCTCCATGATCACGCCTTGGCCGGCAAACGCGGCGTCGCCATGAACCAAAATCGGCAGCACCTGGGTGCCATTGGTGTCGCCACGGCGATCCATCCGCGCCTTGCACGAGCCTTCGACCACCGGGTTGACGATCTCCAGGTGCGAGGGATTGAACGCAAGCGACAAATGCACCGGCCCGCCGGGGGTCGAAATGTCGGACGAAAAACCTTTGTGATACTTGACGTCACCCGCCGGCAGATCGTCGGCGTGCTTGCCTTCAAACTCTTCAAACAAATCTTTCGGCATTTTGCCGAGGGTATTGACCAGCACGTTGAGGCGGCCGCGATGCGCCATGCCGATGACGATCTCTTGCACCCCACGCTCACCGGCGCGCTGCACCAGTTCATCCATCGAGGCGATAAAACTCTCGCCGCCTTCGAGCGAAAAACGTTTCTGGCCGACGAACTTGGTGTGCAGATAGCGCTCGAGGCCTTCAGCCGCACCGATGCGGTCGAGGATGTGCTTCTTTTTCTCCACCGTGAAACTCGGCGTCGAGCGGATCGATTCGAGGCGCTGCTGCATCCAGCGCTTTTGATGCGGGTCGCTGTACATGAACTCGGCACCGATGTTGCCGCAATAAGTTTCGCGCAAGCCCTTCATGATCTCGCGCAGGGTCATTTCTTCGCGGCCGAAGTACAGCGACTGCGCGTTGAAGGTGCTGTCCATATCGGACTCGGTCAGATCGTAGAAGCCCGGCTCCAGCTCGGGCAGCGGCGGGCGCTCTTGGCGCTTCAAGGGGTCAAGATTGGCCCAGCGATTGCCGAGAAAGCGATACGCTGCGACGAGCTGCTGCACGAACACTTGCTTGCGTGCAATCGACAGATCCACCGCCGAGCCGCCCTGCGGGCGCAGCGTGCCTTCTTTGGCGCGTTGGGCAAATGATTCGACAATCGGCGCGTGGGCAACGTCACGACCGGTTTCACCCGCCGCCGACGGCACATGCTGGAGGGCGTCGAAATATTCGCGCCACTTGTCCGTTACCGAGGCCGGGTTGTCGAGATAATTTTCGTACAACTCTTCGACATACGGGGCGTTGCCGCCGAAGAGATAGGAATTGGCTTGGTATTGCTTCATCATGGCGCTCACCTTTTTCGAGTTTCTCGAGATTGCAGTGTGGGTGCCAAATTGCAAACTTCGGTGCAAACCTAAGTGCAAACCCGGTCACCCCCTCACTCAGCGGCTAAGCCGCGTTGTGAGGTGCTTCACGTTCCAAATTGTCGGGTAAAAATTACATCATCTAACCGCCGGTTGCTTCAGCTTGAACTGGTTACTTGCGTGCATTCATCGGCGGCACGTCGCGGCGCTGACTACCAATGAACAATTGACGCGGACGGCCAATCTTCTGCTCCGGATCGGAAATCATCTCGTTCCACTGCGCGATCCAGCCAACCGTGCGCGCGAGCGCGAAGATGCCGGTGAACAGCGAAGTCGGGATACCAATCGCGCGCTGCACGATGCCAGAGTAAAAGTCGACATTCGGGTAGAGCTTGCGGCTGATGAAATATTCGTCTTCAAGAGCGACTTTTTCCAGCGCCATCGCCAGCTTGAACATTGGGTCGTCGTGCAGACCGAGAGCATTCAACACTTCGTGGGTGGTTTCACGCATCAACTTGGCGCGCGGGTCGTAATTTTTGTAGACGCGGTGGCCGAAGCCCATCAATTTCACGCCGCTGTTTTTGTCTTTCACCTGCTTGACGAATTCACCGATTTTGGCGACGCCACCATTGCGGTTGATCTCTTCGAGCATCGACAGCGCGGCTTCGTTGGCGCCGCCGTGCGCCGGGCCCCACAGGCAGGCGATACCGGCGGCGATACAGGCAAACGGGTTGGCGCCGGACGAGCCGGACAGACGCACCGTCGAGGTCGAGGCGTTTTGCTCGTGGTCGGCGTGCAGGGTGAAGATGCGGTCCATCGCGCGCACCATCACGTCGTTGACCTTGTAGTCTTCGGCCGGCACGGCGAACATCATGCGCATGAAGTTGGCGGTATACGACAGGTCGTTGCGCGGGTAGATAAAGGGCTGACCAACCGAATATTTGTAGGCCATCGCCACCAAGGTTGGCAGCTTGGCGATCAGGCGGATCGCCGACACTTCGCGGTGATGCGCGTCGTTGATGTCGAGCGAGTCGTGATAGAACGCCGACAGCGCGCCGACCGAGGCGACCAGCACTGCCATCGGGTGAGCGTCACGGCGAAAGCCGCGAAAGAAATACTGCATCTGCTCGTTCACCATGGTGTGGTGCGTCACGGTGTCGGTGAACTTGAATTTTTGCTCTGCGTTCGGCAGCTCGCCATTGAGCAGCAAATAGCAGGTCTCGAGGAAGTCGCAATTGACCGCCACTTGCTCAATCGGGTAGCCGCGATACAGCAGCTCGCCCTTGTCGCCATCGATATAGGTGATCGACGAATTGCATGCTGCTGTCGACATGAAGCCCGGGTCGTAGGTGAAGCGGCCAGTCTTGGCATAAAGCGAGCGAATGTCGATAACGTCGGGGCCGATGCTGCCCTTGTAGACCGGAAAATCGAGTGAGGGTGAGCCGTCCGAGAAGGACAGCGTGGCTTTAACATCGGATGGCGTTGGGCTCATATTGATTCGCTCCTGGTAAATATTTCGGTCTGTTTTCGTATCGCTGGATGTCCGTATTTTCACCCAACAATTTCCCGGTCAACGCAAATTAATTCCCGGCTCAGCAATCACGCAGCATTTGCAACACGGTCCGTTCCTGCGCGCCCGCCCCGGGCAGCAACTCGGCGCGTCCCGCTAGCAAGTCCCACAGGTCGTTGTCTTCCATCTCCAGCAAAGTGTTCAGGCCGGTGACGCGCTCGGGAGTGAGCGCACTTTCGTACTGTCGATAAAACGCCTGCAACACCAAATCATTTTCCAGCAGGCCGCGCCGGCTGCGCCACTTGAGGCGCTCCAACTCGATGCCTTGCAGGGAATCGCTCATCGGTTCAATCAGACAGTGAGAAACAGAGGGAGACGGGGGTTGGAGGCGGCAGGAGGCAGCGGCAGACAGCGCGCGTCAGACCGCGCGGCGCACCATCATCTCTTTGATCTTGCCGATCGCCTTGGTCGGGTTGAGTCCCTTCGGGCACACATCAACGCAATTCATGATGCTGTGGCAGCGGAACAAACGATACGGATCTTCGAGATTGTCGAGACGCTCGGCGGTGGCTTGGTCGCGCGTATCGGCAATGAAGCGATACGCCTGCAACAGACCGGCCGGGCCGACGAACTTGTCCGGGTTCCACCAGAACGACGGGCAGGCGGTCGAGCACGATGCGCACAAAATGCACTCGTACAGACCATCGAGTTCTTCGCGCTCTTCAGGCGACTGCAAGCGCTCTTTCTCCGGCGGCGGATCGTTATTGATCACATACGGCGTGATCGAGTTGTACTGCTTGAAGAACTGCGTCATATCGACGATCAAGTCGCGGATCACCGGCAGGCCAGGCAGCGGGCGCAGCACCACTGGCTCAGTCAACTCGTGAATATCCATCAAGCAGGCCAGACCGTTTTTGCCGTTGATGTTCATCGCGTCCGAGCCGCACACGCCTTCGCGGCACGAGCGGCGGTAGGAGAAGCTGTCGTCTTGCGCCTTCAGCCGCACCAGCACGTCGAGCAATTTGTGGTCGGACGGCTCCAACGCCACGTCGTAGTCCTGCATGTAGGGCGCGGCGTCTTTGTCGGGATCGTAACGGTAGATCGAGAGTTTCATGGCGGGTTCCGGGCGCGTTCAATCGTTCAATAGGTGCGGGCTTTGGGCGGAATCGACTCTGCCGTCAGCGGCGTCAAATTCACCGGCTTGTAGTCGAGGCGGTCACCCTCTTTGTACCAGAGCGAGTGCTTCATCCAGACCTCGTCATTGCGGCCACCGGGGCGTGCTTCAGTGTCGGGGAAATCATCGCGGCTATGGGCGCCACGGCTTTCCTTGCGCGCTTCAGCCGAGATCATCGTCGAGCGTGCTACCTCGATCAGGTTTTGCAGTTCCAACGCCTCGATGCGCGCGGTGTTGAACACCTTGCTCTTGTCCTTGATTTCGAGGTGCTCGATTTGGGCGGCAACGTCTTTGATCTTCGAGACGCCGTCGATCAGCATGGCCGGAAAGCGGAACACGCCGCAATGGCGCTGCATCGTGCGCTGCATTTCGGTGCGCGACTCATGCACGTTGGCACCGTCTTTTTGGTTGTTGAGTTTGTCGAGACGCGCCATCGTCATGTCGCCGGCGTCAGCTGGCAGGTTGCGATGCTTGGTATTGGCTTTCAGATACTTGGCCATGTTGTCGCCGGAGGCCTTGCCGAACACCAACAGGTCGGTGAGCGAGTTGGTGCCGAGGCGATTGGCACCGTGTACCGAGGCGCAGGCGCACTCGCCCGCCGCATAAAAACCTTCGACGATGGTGTTCGGGTTCCCAACCCCGTTGGAAAATGCGGGCGCCACGACTTCACCCCGATAATTGGTCGGAATCCCGCCCATCTGATAGTGGCAAGTCGGCACCACCGGAATCGGATCTTTGGCGGGATCGACGTTGGCGAATTTTTTCGCGATCTCGCGGATCCCTGGCAAGCGCTTGTCAATCGTCTCGGGGCCGAGGTGATCGAGCTTGAGCAGCACGTAGTCGCCGTCTTTGCCCGCGCCGCGCCCTTCGTTGATCTCGGTGACCATCGCGCGCGCCACGACGTCGCGCGACGCTAGGTCTTTGGCGTTCGGCGCGTAGCGCTCCATGAAACGCTCGCCGTCTTTGTTCAGCAGATAACCGCCCTCGCCGCGCACGCCTTCGGTAATCAACACACCGGCACCGGCCACGCCGGTCGGGTGGAACTGCCAAAATTCCATGTCTTCGAGAGGGATGCCGGCGCGAGCAGCGATCCCCAAGCCGTCGCCGGTATTGATGAATGCATTGGTTGACGAGGTGTAAATCCGCCCGCCGCCGCCGGTGGCGAACAGCGTCGCCCGGCCTTGCATAATCATCGTCTCACCGGTTTCCATCTCCAGCGCCGTCACACCGATCACCGCACCATCGACCGGATCGCGGATCAAATCAAGCGCCATCCACTCGACAAAAAACTGCGTGTTGGCGCGTATGTTGCGCTGATACAGGGTGTGCAACATGGCGTGGCCGGTACGGTCTGCCGCGCAGCAAGAGCGCTGCACCGGCGGGCCAGCACCCATGTTCTGCATGTGGCCGCCGAACGGACGCTGATACACGGTGCCGTCTTCGTTGCGGTCAAACGGCATGCCGAAGTGCTCCAGCTCAATCACGCACTTGGGCGCTTCTTGCGCCAGATACTCCGCTGCATCCTGGTCGGTCAACCAGTCACCGCCCTTGACGGTGTCGTACATATGCCACTGCCATGAGTCCACGCTCATGTTGGCCAGCGCCGCCCCTACCCCACCTTGCGCTGCGACCGTGTGCGAGCGGGTCGGGAACACTTTGGAGAGCACCGCGACCTTGAAGCCGGCCTCAGAGAGTTGCAGCGCGCCGCGCAGACCGGCACCACCAGCGCCGACGATGATTGCATCGAACTTGCGTACGTTCAGAGCCATGACGTTTCGATTCCCGTTTCGATTCCGACTATTGCAAAAAGATTTTCAACGCCCACATGCCGCAGGCGACCAGCCAGACAATCGTCCCCACTTGCAACACCAGGCGCACCCCGGTGGGCTTGATGTAATCCATCCAGATGTCGCGCATGCCGACCCAGGCGTGATAGAACAAGCAGGCGAGGAAAGTCAGTGTCGCCACCTTCATCCACCACGACGCGAACATGCCATACCAGGCGTAATAGTGTCCCGGCTTTTGCACCAGCAACACCGCCAAAAACAGCACCGTGTAAAGCGCCATCAATACCGCCGTGACGCGCTGGCCGAGCCAATCGCGCAAACCGTAGTGCGCGCCCGTGACAATTTTTTGTTTCATCAAATGATCTCTTGCGAAGTCGTTACAAAAACAAGCGCCAGCCAGCCAACAGGGTCAGCGGCACACTGACGAAATACACCGCGCCTGCGCTCATGCGCGCCGCCGCGAGATCGATCCCGATATGCAGATCGCGAAACAGGTAGAGAATGCCGGCGCACAAATGATGCAGGTCGCCCCAGAGCAGCAAAAACAGCGCCGTCTTCACCCACCACATCGCCAGCAATGCACGCAGCGAGTCGTAGCCCAGCTCGGTGTGCAAGCTCTTGTCGAGCAGCCACAGCAGCGCCGGCAGGCAGAGAAACAAGGCCGCGCCGCTGATGCGGTGCATGATCGAGACCCAGCCGGGAAGCGGCAGGCGAATGGTGGCCAAAGCCAGATGCTTGGGCCGCGCTTTGGGCGGCGCTTTAGTCAGGGTGATGGACATGGCAGCGAAAAATCAGTGAAACGCGGAGGGATTGTGGCGGATTGTTGTGGCGAGTTCTAGCGAATTACGGCGAATTGCGGCGACAAAAATGTGAGGCGCGAAAGATCGAATCATAAACCATGCAGCGCAGCATGGCCGCAAAGCTTGATCTAGCTCAACTCGTTTTTGTAAAAATGATCACGGGTGGAGTACAAACCGCGCCGCACTTCGACCGGCTTGTCGCCGTAGGTAAACGTGACCCGGTCAACTGACAGCAGAGGCGCGCCCAGAGCCACTTTCAGGACATCACAAGCGTCGCCACTGGCGGCGACGGCACGAATTTTTTCGTCGGCGCGAATCATCTTGGTGCCGAACTCGCTCTCAAACAAACTATAGAGCGGCACCCGCGATGCGGTCAGGCGCTCCGCTGTCAGGCCTTTGAAAATCAACGTCGGCAACCAAATTTCATCAAGCACAAATGGCACGCCGCCGTGCGCCAGCACGCGCTTGATCAACACCGCTGAATCGCCCGGTTTGAGTTCCAGCAAACGCGCAATCTCGGCCGGCGCACGGATACGGCGACACTCGATCACCGCGCTCTCGGGGTAGCGCGGCTCGCCTTCGTCGGGCGTCAGGCGCAAAAAGCGGAACTGCGTCCGCGTCTCGATGTGGGCGGCGACAAAAGTACCCTTGCCTTGGCGGCGCACCAGAAGGTTTTCCGCCGCCAGCTCGTCAATCGCCTTGCGCACCGTGCCTTGGCTCACTTTGTAGCGCGAAGCCAGCTCGATTTCGCTGCCGATCATCTCGCCGGGCTTCCATTCGCCTGCTTCCAGACTCTGGGTGATCAAGCCCTTGATTTGCAAATACAAAGGGCTGAACGTCGGCGCGGGGGTCGGCGAAGAGGTCGGCGGGCTCATGAGATCGATTGAAACACAAAGGATCACTCAAGTCTATTTGTGATTTTATGTCTTATATAAGACATAAGACTTGACTTGACGAACTGCCGGACGAGCGCCTACACTTCAAATCGTTAGCCGACGCGGCGCTGGTGTTTCGCGTAAGCTGTTTCCCCCGGCGGCGCTGAACCTTTTGACAGCGCGCTGCACTTTCCCCACCCTCAGGAGATTTTTTATGGCAAAAGCCCCCGTCCGCGTCGCCGTTACCGGCGCCGCCGGTCAAATCGGATACTCGCTGCTGTTTCGCATCGCCAATGGCGACATGCTCGGCAAAGACCAGCCGGTGATTTTGCAATTGCTCGAAATCCCCGACGAGAAAGCGCAAAAAGCTCTCAAGGGCGTGATGATGGAACTGGACGATTGCGCCTTTCCGCTGCTGGCCGGCATGAGCGCGCACGGCGACCCGATGACGGCGTTCAAAGACATTGACTACGCACTCCTCGTTGGCGCGCGTCCGCGCGGCCCCGGCATGGAGCGCAAAGACCTGCTATCGGCCAACGCTGCGATCTTCACCGCGCAGGGCAAGGCGCTCGACGCCGTCGCCTCGCGCAATGTCAAAGTGCTGGTCGTAGGCAACCCGGCCAACACCAATGCGTATATCGCCATGAAATCGGCCCCGTCGCTGCCGAAGAAAAACTTCACCGCCATGTTGCGCTTGGATCACAACCGTGCGCTGTCGCAGCTCGCCGCCAAGTCAGGCAAGCCGGTCGCGTCGATCAAAAAACTCGTCGTCTGGGGCAACCATTCGCCCACCATGTACCCGGACTATCGCTTCGCCACCTCAGACGGCGCCGGCGTCATGGGTCTGATCAACGACGCGGTGTGGAACAAAGACACCTTCTTGCCCACCGTCGGCAAGCGCGGTGCCGCGATCATCGAAGCGCGTGGCTTGTCATCCGCCGCGTCGGCCGCCAATGCCGCCATCGACCACATGCACGACTGGGCGCTCGGCACCAATGGCGAATGGGTGACGATGGGCATTCCGTCCGACGGCAGCTACGGCATTCCGGAAGACACCATGTACGGCTTCCCGGTGGTTTGCGCAAATGGTGAATACACCATGGTCAAGGGCCTCGAAGTCGATGCGTTCTCGCGCGAGCGGATGGACTTCACCTTGAACGAGTTGAACGAAGAGCGCGAAGGCGTCAAGCACCTGTTGGCTTGATGATTGAATGACGGTGCCGGAATGACTCTCTGATCACACGGCACCGCCGCCATGCCAGTCCACCCCAAAGAGGTTCTGTTCGTTGACGGCGCGCCACTGCCGGTGCTGCCGGTGTGCCAGCATTTCGCCGGCAACGAAAAGTTCATCAAAAAGGGATTTTCCCAGCAACGCGCGACAGCTATTGCCGGGGTCTCTGGCTTCGGCAACTCGGTCGGCAACACCATCGGCGACGGCGCGATGGCCGTCTTCGATCTGCTCTGCGACCTTGAAGACGGTGCCGCCGCCGGCCAGGAACGCGAAACTGCCGAGATGGCCGGCACGCTGATCGCCAGCGACGACAATACGTTCGGTCGCGCCGGTGTGCGCATCCACGATGCCGCGCACCCGCACTGCATGAAGGATGTCGAAATCCTGATTCGCATGGCGGGCGCGAAGCTCGCGTTCATCACCCTGCCCAAATGCGATGGGCGAATGGACGCGCTGAAAATTGCGTCATACATCAATCACGTCGCCGAAGAAAACGGAATTCACCGCATCATCCCGATGCACGTGATGATCGAAACGCATCGCGGCTTGCAAGATGTGTTTGAAATTGCCGAGCTGCCGCAAGTACAAGGCGTGACGCTCGGCATCATGGATTTTGTCAGCGGTTTTCAGGGCGCGATCCCGGCTTCGGCAATGGCATCGCCCGGCCAGTTCGAGCACCCGCTGGTACGCCGCGCCAAGCTGGAAATTGCAGCAGCGGGCCTGGGCAATGGCGCGATCCCGATCCACACCGTGACGCAGGACTACAAGGATTTGTCGGTGGTCGAAGGCGACGCACGCCGCGCGCGCGCCGAGTTTGGCTATCTCGCCAAGTACAGCATTCACCCGGATCAAATCGCGCCGATTGTCAAAGGCATGCAACCCGATGCCCGCGAGATCGAAGATGCCACGGCGATCTTGATCAGCGCGCAAAACAAGGATTGGGGGCCGGTCGGCCACCAAGGCAAGCTGCACGACCGCGCAAGTTATCGCTACTACTGGCAATTGCTGGAACGCGCGCAGCGTTCTGGTGCGAGCGTGCCGGACGACGCGCGCAATGCATTTTTCAATTAAGGAATCAAGATGAGCAAGCAATCCGCCGGCGCGAAATTCCGCCAGGCCGTCAAAGACGAAAGCCCGCTGCAGGTCGTGGGAGCCATCACCGCCTATGCAGCGCGCATGGCCGAGCGCACTGGCTACAAAGCGGTGTATCTATCCGGCGGTGGCGTGGCCGCCAATTCACTCGGCATGCCCGATCTGGGCATCAGCACGATGGAAGACGTGCTGATCGACGCGCGCCGCATCACGGCCGTGTGTTCCCTGCCCCTGATGGTCGATATCGACACCGGCTGGGGCAGCGCCTTCAACATTGCGCGCACGATCAAAATGTTCACCCAGGCCGAAGTCGCGGCAGTCCACATGGAAGACCAGGTCGGTGCCAAGCGCTGCGGCCATCGGCCAGGCAAAGAAGTCGTCACCACGCAAGAAATGGTCGACCGGATCAAGGCGGCAGTGGATGCCAAGACCGATTCCGAGTTCGTCATCATGGCGCGCACCGACGCGCTGGCGTCAGAAGGCCTCAACTCGGCGATTGACCGCGCTTGCGCCTACGCCGAAGCGGGGGCCGACATGATTTTCCCCGAGGCGATCACCCAATTGGAGCAGTACAAAAAGGTCAAGGAAGCAGTGAAAGTGCCGATCCTGGCCAACCTCACCGAGTTCGGCTCAACGCCAATGTTCACGCTCGACGAATTGCGCAGCGTCAACGTCGACATCGCGCTCTACTGCTGCGGCGCCTACCGCGCGATGAACGCAGCGGCACTCAATTTTTATCAAGTGTTGCGCAAAGAAGGCACGCAGAAAAGCGTCGTGCCCACGATGCAGACCCGCGCCGATCTCTACGACTACCTCGGCTATCACGAATACGAAGACAAGCTCGACGCCCTGTTCTCGCAGGGCAAGGGCAAGTAAGCCAATCATTCCGAAATTCCGGCATCAAAAAACCGAAGCTAAAAACATCAGGAGACCAGCATGACCGAGCAAGCCACCGCAGCAGCAGCCCCCGCCGCTGGGAATACTGCGGGCCCCAAGCCCAAAAAATCCGTCGCCCTCTCCGGCGTCGTTGCCGGCAACACCGCCCTGTGTACCGTCGGCCGTTCCGGCAACGACCTGGCCTATCGCGGCTACGACATTCTCGACATCGCCGATGTGTGCGAGTTCGAAGAAATCGCTTATCTCCTGGTTCACGGCAAGCTGCCCAACAAGGCCGAACTGGCCGGCTACAAAGGCAAACTCAAAGCCCTGCGCGGCCTGCCAATGGCCGTGAAAGCCGCTCTGGAAGCGCTTCCTGCTGCATCACACCCGATGGACGTAATGCGCACCGGCGTCTCGGCCTTGGGTTGCGCCCTGCCGGAAAAAGACGACCACAACCACCCCGCCGCGCGCGACATCGCCGACCGCTTGATGGCGAACCTGGGTTCGATGTTGCTCTACTGGCATCACTTCGCGCACAACGGCAAACGCATCGAAGTCGAGACCGACGACGAATCAATCGGCGGCCACTTCCTCCATCTGCTGCACGGCAAAAAGCCGTCGGACTCGTGGGTCAAGGCAATGCACACCTCGCTGATCCTCTACGCCGAGCACGAATTCAACGCCTCCACCTTCACCTGCCGCGTGATTGCCGGCACTGGCTCAGACATGCACTCGGCAATCTGCGGCGGCATCGGCGCACTGCGCGGCCCCAAGCATGGCGGCGCGAACGAAGTCGCGTTCGAAGTGCAAAAGCGTTACGAGAGCGCGGACGACGCCGAAGCCGACATCAAGGCACGCGTGGAAAAGAAGGAAGTCGTGATCGGCTTCGGCCATCCGGTCTACACGATCAGCGACCCACGCAACAAGGTAATCAAGGAAGTCGCCCGCAAGCTCTCAAAAGAAGCCGGTGACATGAAGATGTTCGAGATCGCCGACCGCCTGGAAACGGTGATGTGGGATGCGAAAAAAATGTTCCCGAACCTCGACTGGTTCTCGGCCGTGAGCTATCACATGATGGGCGTGCCGACCGCGATGTTCACGCCGATTTTCGTCATCGCGCGCACAGCCGGCTGGGCCGCGCACGTGATCGAGCAGCGCATGGACGGCAAGATCATCCGCCCGACGGCGAATTACAACGGGCCGGATGATCAGAAGTTTGTGCCGCTGGCCAAGCGCTGATGCGCTGCATCGATTCACCGGCCTCAACAGCACTTCAAGCGCCTCAATCCGCCATGGCAATCAGGCCAAGAACCGCTCCCACCAAGGGTTTCAGGACAATTTCTCTCTCACAGCCACAATGAACAGCATCGACCTCAAGCCTCTTCCTGGTACCACGCTCAGCTATTTCGACGCCGAGGCGGCGGTCAATCGCATTCAGGCTGGCGCTTACGCCAAGCTGCCGTACACCTCGCGTGTGCTGGCGGAAAACCTGGTGCGCCGCTGCGCCCCTGCAACCCTCACCGCATCGCTCACCCAACTGATCGAGCGCAAACGTGACCTCGATTTCCCGTGGTTCCCGGCGCGCGTGGTGTGTCACGACATTCTCGGCCAGACTGCGCTGGTTGATCTCGCCGGTCTGCGCGATGCGATTGCGAAAGAAGGCGGTGACCCGGCGAAGGTGAACCCGGTGGTGCCGGTCCAGTTGATCGTCGATCACTCTCTCGCGGTGGAGTGCGGCGGCTTTGATCCCGATGCGTTCACGAAAAACCGTGCGATTGAAGACCGCCGCAACGAAGACCGCTTTCACTTTATCGAGTGGACCAAGCTGGCGTTTGAAAACGTCGATGTGATCCCGGCGGGCAACGGCATCATGCACCAGATCAATCTGGAGAAAATGTCGCCGGTGATTCATGCGCAAAATGGTGTGGCGTTCCCGGATACGCTCGTCGGCACTGACAGCCACACGCCGCACGTTGATGCGCTCGGCGTGATCGCCATCGGCGTTGGCGGCCTTGAAGCTGAGAGCGTGATGCTGGGCCGCGCTTCGTGGATGCGTCTGCCGGACATCATTGGCGTTGATCTCTCAGGTGCGCGCCAGCCTAGCATCACCGCTACCGACATTGTGCTGGCGCTGACCGAGTTTTTGCGCAAGCAAAAAGTGGTGGGCGCGTATCTGGAGTTTTATGGCGCGGGCGCGTCCAGGCTCACGCTCGGCGACCGCGCAACGATTTCCAACATGGCGCCCGAGTACGGTGCGACGGCGGCGATGTTTTCGATTGATCAGCAGACTATCGATTATTTGAAGCTCACTGGCCGCAGCGACGAACAGGTGAAACTGGTTGAGACTTACGCCAAGGTGGCGGGACTGTGGTCGGATGCGCTCGTGAGCGCCGAGTACGAACGCGTTCTCACATTCGATCTCTCATCAGTCGTGCGCAATATGGCTGGCCCGTCGAACCCGCATGCGCGTGTGGCGACGAGTGAGTTGGCGGCCAAGGGTATTGCGAAACGCGTTGAACAACCCGCAAGCGCCACTCCCAGCACAACCGCTCCCACCAACGGTTTCGGCCCGATGCCCGACGGCGCCGTGATCATCGCCGCGATCACCAGTTGCACCAACACCAGCAATCCGCGCAACGTCATCTCAGCGGCGCTGCTGGCGCGTAACGCCAATCGCCTCGGCTTGACGCGCAAACCCTGGGTCAAGAGTTCACTCGCACCCGGCTCGAAAACCGTGGAGTTGTATCTCGATGCAGCGGGTCTTAAAACCGAACTCGAACAACTCGGCTTTGGCATCGTCGGCTTTGCCTGCACCACTTGCAACGGCATGTCGGGCGCGCTGGACCCGGTGATTCAAAACGAGATCGTCGCGCGTGACCTCTACGCCACCGCTGTGCTCTCGGGCAATCGCAATTTTGATGGCCGCATTCACCCCTACGCCAAGCAGGCCTTCCTCGCCTCGCCGCCGCTGGTGGTCGCCTATGCGATTGCCGGCACGATCCGCTTTGACATCGAGCGTGACAGTTTCGGCAACGATGCAAACGGCAAGCCGATCTTGCTCAAAGACCTGTGGCCGAGCGACGAAGAGATTGACGCGATCGTCGCCACCAGCGTCAAGCCTTCGCAGTTCCGTCAGGTGTACATCCCGATGTTCGATGAGCGCGTCATCTCGACCACCAAGGTCAGCCCGCTGTACGACTGGCGAGCGCAGAGCACCTACATTCGTCGCCCGCCCTATTGGGACACCGAGGGCCAGGGCGCGCTCGCAGCCAGCCCGCGCAGCTTGAAGGCGATGCGCGCCCTTGCCGTGCTGGGCGACAACATCACCACCGATCACCTGTCGCCGTCCAACGCGATCATGTTGAACAGCGCGGCCGGCGAGTACCTCGCCAAGATGGGCGTGCCGGAAGAAGACTTCAATTCCTACGCCACCCATCGCGGCGACCATCTCACCGCGCAGCGCGCCACCTTTGCCAACCCGACGTTGAAAAACGAAATGGTGCGTGAGGGTGATCAACTGAGTGGCAAGGTCAAAGTCGGCTCACTCGCGCGCCTCGAACCCGAAGGCCGCGTGGTACGCATGTGGGAGGCGATTGAGGCCTACATGGAACGCAAGCAACCGCTGATCATCATTGCCGGAGCTGACTACGGCCAAGGCTCGTCGCGCGACTGGGCGGCCAAGGGCGTGCGTCTCGCGGGCGTCGAGGCAATTGCGGCGGAAGGCTTCGAGCGGATTCACCGCACCAATCTCGTCGGTATGGGCGTGTTGCCGCTGGAGTTCAAGCCCGGCACCAATCGCTTGACACTCAAGCTTGATGGCACCGAGACCTACGATGTTAAAGGCGTACGCACACCACGCGCCGATCTCACGCTGGCGGTCACGCGCCGCAATGGTGAAACCCTCAAGGTGCCGGTCACCTGCCGCCTTGATACTGCCGAAGAAGTCTCAATCTACGAGGCGGGTGGCGTGTTGCAGCGTTTTGCGAAAGATTTTCTTGAAAGGAAGGCAGCATGAGCGCCGTACTCAAGTCTGAAACATCCAGCGCCGCTGCGCCGGTGCATGCGCCGCAAATTCGTGTGCCTGCCACCTACATGCGCGGCGGCACCAGCAAGGGCGTGTTTTTCCGTCTGCAAGACCTGCCACCGGCCATGCAAGTGCCAGGCGCGGCGCGCGACAATTTTTTAATGCGCCTGATCGGTAGCCCCGACCCTTACGGCAAACAAACCGATGGTATGGGTGGCGCGACCTCATCGACCAGCAAGACGGTGATCTTGTCGAAGAGCAGCAAAGCGGATCACGATGTTGATTATCTGTTCGGCCAGGTCGCCATCGACAAGCCCTTCGTCGATTGGGCTGGCAATTGCGGCAATCTTTCGGCAGCGGTCGGCCCTTACGCGATTGCCAATGGTCTGGTCGATGCATCACGCGTACCGCAGAACGGCATCGCCACTGTGCGTATCTGGCAAGCGAATATTCAAAAGACCATCATCGGCCACGTGCAGATGACCAATGGCGTAGTGCAGGAAACCGGAGGCTTTGAGCTTGATGGTGTGACCTTCCCCGCTGCCGAAGTGCAACTTGAATTCATCGACCCTGCCGCCGAAGAAGAAGGTGCCGGTGGCAACAAGGCAGACGAAAAAGCGGGCGCGCTCTTCCCCACCGGCAACCTGATTGATGACCTCGTTGTTCCGGCCGCAGGTAATTTCAAAGGCGGCACGCTCAAGGCGACGATGCTGACGGCGGGCATTCCGACCATCTTCGTCAACGCCGCCGACATCGGCTTTACCGGCATCGAGTTGCAAGAAGCAATCAACGGCAGCCCGGACAATCTCGCCAAGATGGAAGCGATCCGCACTGCTGGCGCCCTCAAGATGGGCTTGATCAAGAAGCCAGAAGAGATGGCGACACGCCAGCATATTCCCAAGGTTGCCTTTGTCGCCGCGCCTGCAAGCTACACGGCTTCGAGCGGCAAGGCCATCACAGCGGCCGACATCGACGTGCTGGTGCGTGCCATGTCGATGGGCAAACTGCATCACGCCATGATGGGTACCGCAGCGGTGGCAATCGCTGTCGGCGCCTGTGTGCCAGGCACCCTGGTCAACCTTGCCGCCGGTGGCGGCGCGCGATCAGAAGTACGATTCGGCCATCCTTCCGGCACGCTGCGCGTCGGTGCCGAAGCGGTTGAGGCGGGCGGTGAATGGACGGTGAAAAAAGCCGTCATGAGCCGCAGCGCCCGCGTGCTCATGGAAGGCATGGTGCGCGTGCCAGTGTAAGGCGGCGTACCCAATCCCCCTCGCAGTCATTCGCATTTTTGTAGCAAGCAACTTATTTCGCATCACTTAGTTCGCATCAATTTGTCAGTCCATTTGTTTTCACGGTGAAGGAGTATTGAAATGCTGGAAGCCTATCGTCAACACGTTACCGAGCGCGCTGCGCTTGGCATTCCCCCGCTGCCGTTGTCGGCAAGCCAAGTCGCCGAGGTGATTGAACTCATCAAGGCACCGGCCGCCGGCACCGAAAAAGAGTTGATCGAACTGATCACCCATCGCGTGCCGGCCGGCGTCGATGACGCTGCCAAAGTGAAGGCCTCTTACCTCGCCGCCGTCGCCCACGGCAGCGAGAAGACACCGCTCATCACGCGCGAAAAAGCCACCGAACTTCTCGGCACCATGCTGGGCGGCTACAACGTCCACCCGTTGATCGAGTTGCTCGATGACGCGACCGTTGGTGGCCTCGCCGCCGAAGCGCTGAAGAAAACCCTGCTCATGTTCGACGCCTTCCACGATGTCAAAGACAAGGCCGACAAAGGCAACGCCCACGCCAAAGCGGTATTGAAAAGCTGGGCCGATGCCGAGTGGTTCACTTCGCGCCCCGAAGTGCCGAAAAGCATGACCATCACCGTCCTCACGATCACCGGCGAGACCAACACCGACGACCTCTCCCCTGCGCCCGACGCCTGGAGCCGTCCGGACATTCCGCTCCACGCCTTGGCGATGCTGAAAAACCCGCGCCCCGGCATCACCCCGGAAGAAGAAGGCAAACGCGGCCCGGTGAAATTTTTGCAAGACCTGCGCGCCAAAGGCAACTTGGTCGCCTACGTCGGCGACGTCGTTGGCACCGGCTCGTCGCGCAAATCCGGCACCAACAGCGTGCTTTGGTGGACTGGCGAAAACATTCCCTTCGTGCCGAACAAGCGTTTCGGCGGCGTGTGTTTGGGCAGCAAAATCGCCCCGATCTTTTTCAACACGATGGAAGACGCCGGCGCGCTGCCGATTGAACTCGATGTGTCGAACATGAACATGGGCGATGTCGTCGAGCTGCGCCCTTACGAAGGCAAAGCACTGAAAGACGGCAAAGTGATCGCCGAGTTCGCGCTGCGCTCCGACGTAATTTTTGACGAAGTGCGCGCCGGTGGCCGCATTCCGCTGATCGTCGGTCGCGGCCTGACCGCCAAGGCGCGTGAGGCACTGGGTATGCCGGTTTCCACCTTGTTCCGTCTGCCACAAAGCCCGAAAGACACCGGTAAGGGTTACACGCTGGCGCAGAAAATTGTCGGCAAGGCCTGCGGCCTGCCCAAAGGCAAAGGGGTTCGCCCCGGCACTTATTGCGAGCCACGCATGGCGTCGGTTGGCTCGCAAGACACCACCGGCCCGATGACGCGCGACGAATTGAAAGACCTCGCCTGCCTCGGCTTCTCGGCCGATCTGGTGATGCAGTCGTTCTGCCACACCGCGCCGTATCCGAAACCGGTCGACATCAAGACGCATCACGAGTTGCCGACTTTCATGTCGAACCGTGGCGGCATTTCGCTGCGCGTTGGCGACGGCATCATTCACTCGTGGTTGAACCGCATGTTGCTGCCCGACACCGTCGGCCCCGGCGGCGATTCGCACACGCGTTTCCCGATCGGTATTTCCTTCCCGGCCGGTTCCGGGCTCGTCGCCTTCGCCGCAGCCACCGGCGTGATGCCGCTCGATATGCCCGAGTCGGTACTGGTGCGCTTCAAAGGCGCGATGCAGCCCGGCGTCACCTTGCGTGACCTCGTCAACGCGATTCCGCTGGCCGCGATCAAGAAGGGCCTCCTGACGGTGGCCAAGCAAGGCAAGGTCAATGCGTTTTCCGGCCGTGTGATCGAGATCGAAGGCTTGCCGCAACTCAAATGCGAGCAAGCGTTTGAGCTCGCCGATGCCACCGCCGAGCGCTCGGCCGGCGGCTGCACCGTGCGTCTCGACAAAGAACCGATCATCGAATACATCACCAGCAACATCACCATGTTGAAGTGGATG
>JAYVSR010000043.1:0-12192 GCA_043775155.1 Burkholderiales bacterium
GAGCCATCAACATCGCCCCGCCCGACCTTACGCAAACCGCCACACGCAAAACTACGCTCGAAGAACTAATTTAGAAATTTCTCAGCTTTCGAATGTCAGCAATTAATTATTCAGCGCAGGTAAGGTAGTAACAAAATTTCGATCCAAGGCTATTGCGTCATGACAATATTTTCGATTGAGTTGTTCTTTAAATATTACACCCCGTTTATTTTTTCAGTCATTGCCATTGCAATGTTGGCGTTGAGAAAATTCGAACAAGGGCATTCGTTTCCAGTTGAATTTTTAGGATTTAAGTTTCAAATTACTTCTTCAAAACTAATTCGTCTGCTGCTCGTTGCGGCATCCGTTTTGCCATTCGCTTATTACGCGGATTTAGATGTCTCTCAGTATTTCAAGCAAAACGCGAAGATGAGCGTGTATTTTGATCAAGCCGGAATTTCTAAATCTTTAGATTCTTTTTCCGACGAGGATAAGAGAAACGTTGGCTATGACAAGTTTTTCGCTGAAGCGAACACGCATCTAGTCAGCGCCTACTACTCATCGTTGGACGAAGTAGTCAAAAAGTCAATCGGCCTGAATGCGTTTTTTGCCGAACGAAACGGCGCGGTCTATGGTGCTGGAAAATTGTTCTTTCGCGTCGAAAAGAAAGGGGGATTCCAAAACTACCGGATCGTGGAATCTTCTGGTGAACTTACTCACAAAGTTGAGCGAAAGGGCGAAAGACCTGTGGAATTTTTGAGCTTTTTTGAAGAAGTTCCTTCACGTAATTCTCATATTCGCCCATCACTTTGGGAACTCATTTCAAATCAGTCTGTATTGCTGATGCCAACGTTCAAGCAGACAATTGCAGAGAAGCGGAAATCTGATGGCTTTCTTTTTGATCACATGTTGATCGCTATGACGAAAATGCATTTACTTCCATACCCTCATGCGACCAACACCATTTACTTTCTTGCAGCTTCAGATGGAAAGAAAGCACTGCCCGTCGCATATGCCATATACGAGTAGCCGCTCAACCAAATCTGAAGGGTTGCTCCGAATTTTGCAGCGGACAGTCCGCTTTGGGAAAGCACGTTGGGTTTAAATCCATTTATTTTGGAAACATCGATGTTTGAAGAATTCATGGGTACCAAGCCGGTGTCCGACAAGCAAAAATTCGATACCGGCACCCTCGCCGAGTACCTGAAGACGCGGCTCGACGGCTTCAGCGGGCCGGTGACGGCGGAGCAGTTCAAGGGCGGGCAATCGAACCCGACTTACAAGCTCACCGCTGGCGGCCGGCATTACGTGATGCGCGCCAAGCCCGGCCCGGCCGCCAAGCTGCTGCCCTCAGCGCATGCAATCGAGCGCGAATTCCGCGTGCAAGACGCGCTCGGCAAAAACGGTTTCCCGGCGGCAAAGATGCATGTGCTGTGCGAAGACGAAGCGGTGATTGGCCGGGCGTTTTACATCATGGAAATGCTCGAAGGCCGGGTGCTGTGGGATCAGGGCTTGCCCGGCATGAGCAACACCGAGCGCCACGCGATCTACGCCGAGATGAACCGCGTGATCGCAAAGCTGCACACGACTGACTTCAAGGCGATTGGTCTTACGACCTACGGCAAACCCGCCAACTACATCGCACGCCAGATCGAGCGCTGGAGCCGCCAATACAAGCTCGCCGAGACCGAGAACATTCCGGCGATGAACAACCTGATCGAATGGTTGCCGAAAAATATTCCCGCAGGTGACGAGACCACCATCGTGCATGGCGACTACCGCATGGACAACATGATCTTTCACCCGACTGAAGCGCGCGTGCTCGGCGTGCTTGACTGGGAACTTTCGACCCTCGGCCATCCGCTCGCTGATTTTTCGTATCACTGCATGAGTTGGCATATCGCGCCGGGGCAGTTTCGCGGGATTGCCGGGCTCGACTTTGCGGCGCTTGGCATTCCGTCTGAGGAGCAATACATCGCCATGTATGCGGCGAATACCGGGCGCAGCGTCAACACGCGCGACTGGGGCTTTTATCTCGCTTACAACATGTTTCGTCTGTGTGGCATTTTGCAGGGCATCATGAAGCGCTATGTCGATGGCACGGCGGCCAGCCCGCAGGCGCTTGACGCCGGCAGCCGCGCCAAGCCGATGGCCGAGATGGGCTGGGCGATGGTGGAGAAAATACTTAAAAGCGCCGCCTGACCGTATCAAGTTCAATCCGTTTTTTATCGCATCAATTTCAACCAGAGGACAAACACCATGGATTTCGACTACTCCCCCCGCTGCCAAGAACTGCGCACCAAGCTGCTCAAGTTCATGGACGACCACATTTACCCGAACGAGCACAAGCACCACGAAGAAATCGAAGCCAACCGCGCCAAGGGCAACCCTTGGGTGCCGCTGAAACTGATCGACGAGTTGAAGGTGAAGGCGCGCGAACAGGGCTTGTGGAACCTGTTCCTGCCGCGCTCGGAGCGCGCACCGAATGGCGGCCTGTCGAATCTTGACTACGCGCCGCTGTGCGAGATCATGGGCCGTATCTATTGGGCGCCGGAGGTGTTCAACTGCGCCGCGCCGGACACCGGCAACATGGAGACGCTGGAGCGTTACGGCACCGAAGAGCACAAGCGCAAGTGGATGGACCCGCTGTTGCGCGGCGAAATCCGCTCGTGCTTTGCGATGACCGAGCCGGATGTCGCCTCATCGGATGCGACCAACATTCAGAGCAGCATCGTGCGCGACGGTGATCATTACGTCATCAATGGCCGCAAGTGGTGGTCGTCCGGCGCGCCTGATCCGCGCTGCGCGATTTTCATCTTCATGGGCAAGACCGATCCGAATGCCGCGCGCCACTCGCAGCAATCGATGATCCTGGTGCCGCGCGACACACCGGGCCTGACCATCACGCGCCCGCTGACGGTGTTCGGCTATGACGATGCACCGCACGGCCACGCCGAGTGCGTCTACGACAACGTGCGCGTGCCGGTATCCAATCTTCTGCTCGGTGAAGGCCGTGGCTTTGAGATTGCGCAAGGCCGCCTCGGGCCAGGCCGGATTCACCATTGCATGCGCTCGATTGGCGCGGCAGAACGGGCGCTCGAATTGATGTGCAAACGCGCGAATACGCGCGTTGCATTCGGCAAACGCGTGTCGGAACAGGGCGTCACCCTGGAGCGCATCGCCGAAGCGCGCATCATGATCGACTCGACCCGCCTCCTGGTGCTCAAAGCCGCGCACATGATGGACACGGTCGGCAACAAGATCGCGCGCTCCGAGATCGCCATGATCAAGGTGCTGGCTCCCACCATGGCCTGCCAGATCATCGACTGGGCGATGCAGGTGCATGGCGCGATGGGCATGTCAGGCGACGTGCCGCTGGCCAACATGTACGCGCACCAGCGCTCGCTGCGCTTCGCCGACGGCCCGGATGAAGTGCATCGCAATGCGATTGCCAAGTTGGAAATCGCGAAGCACATTCCTCTTCCGAAAGGCACGGAAGTCGAAATGCCGATCACCCGTTCCTGATCTGCGTCTGAGGAACTCACCATGATTGATGTCTACAGCTGGGCCACGCCGAACGGCCACAAGATTCACATCATGCTCGAAGAGTGCGGGCTGTCGTATCGCCTGCATCCGGTCGATACCGGCAAGGGAGAGCAGTTCGAACCCGAGTTCTTGGCGATCAGCCCGAACAACAAGATTCCGGCGATGACGGACTCGGATGGCCCGCTTGACGAAAAAACGGGCAAGCCGATCTCGCTGTTCGAGTCCGGTGCGATGCTGGTCTACCTCGCTGGCAAGACCGGCAAGTTTTTGGGCAAGACCGACCGTGAGCGTTACACCACACTGCAATGGCTGATGTTCCAAATGGGCGGCGTCGGCCCGATGCTGGGACAGACGCATCACTTTCGCAACTACGCGCCGGAAAAAATCGACTACGCGATCAACCGCTACACCAACGAAACGCGGCGGCTCTATGGCGTGATCGATACGCAGTTGGGTAAAACCGGCGCGTACATCGCGGGCAAGAGCTACACCATCGCCGACATCGCGATCTGGCCGTGGCTGCGCAACTGGCAGGGCCAGGGGCAAAACATGGATGACCATCCGCATCTGAAACGCTGGTACCAGACCATCGGCGAACGCCCTGCCGTAAAGCGCGGATCGGTGATGCTGGCCGATTTGCGCAAACCCACCTTTGACGACAAGGCGAAGGAAATCTTGTTTGGCGCGACGCAGTATCAGAAACGCTGAGAACGAAGCAGTGAAACTTTAAAGCCGGTGCCACCTCGCCGAAACCGTTGGTGGACAAGGGTTTCAGCCATTTTTCAGAGTGCTATCCGTGATCAGATTGACGAAACCTGCATGATGACCGCCGCGCATTTCAACCGACGGCATTTGTTTCGCGCAGCGCTCGGGTTTCCGTTGATCAACGCTCTCCCCAGCGCAGCGTTCGCCTCCGAGTCACACAACTTGCCCGAAGTCCCCTTCGTCGCCACGCCGATGAAAGTCGTAGCGCGCATGCTCGACATGGCGCAGGTGGGCCCGAAGGATTATGTGATCGACCTGGGCTGCGGCGATGGCCGCATCGTCACCGAAGCTGCCAGGCGCGGCGCGCGCGCCTTGGGCATCGACCTCGACAGTTACCTGATCGAACTGTGCCGCCGCCGCGCCCGCGAAAATAATCTCGAACACCTTGCGCGCTTCGAGCAAAAAGACATTTACGAAGTCGATCTCTCACCCGCCACCGTGGTGACGATGTATCTGTTGCCCGAACACAATCTGAAGTTGCGCGACAAACTGAAGCGCGAAGTCAAAGACGGCACTCGCGTGTTGTCGCACGACTGGGACATGGGCGACTGGGTTCCGGATCAGCGCGATGTACTTGATGTGCCCGACAAACCGGTCGGCGGCGACAAGAAGAGTCGCGTGCTGATGTGGGTAATGCCACCGCGTGTTCGGTAACACCAGGGCTGACCGACGCCTGAGGCGCGCGTGATCACTTTCAGAAGTGCGGCCTGCATGCCTGCGTCTCAGACGCCGCGAGTCAACTCTTCCAAATATTTGGGCGAAGGCCAGAGCGCGGGATTCTTTGGCAACCTCGATGAATCAATTTTCCCCGTCTTGGCTTGAAAGTGCTTGAGGTCAAATTGCTCTCCAAGCGCCGCTGTCTCCACATCTTTTGGAATGGAGAGCAGATACGCGTTCGCTGTCCGGTCGAAATCGAGATGCAACAGTCCGTTGTCAAATCCCCAGTGACATTGCTTACACAGGCAAAGACCGTTCGACACTGCGTTTAGCTGGTGTGCCGACCACGGCAGGATGTGCGCGCCATCGACTCCCGCAGAATCAAGCACAGACAGTTTTGGAAATCTCTCGCCCGAGAAAAAACAGCGGAAATCGTATGCCTCGCGCACGCGCAAACTGAATTCTCTAGCGCCCGGCCCGCGATCTGCCTGCTTGCGCCATTTGCGTACTCGCAACCGCCTCGACTCCTCGGGCAAGGTTTCCTCGTCTTCAGATTCGAATTCCTGCGGCAGTTTTGGCAGACCGGTGATTGCCGCATCAAACGCTTCGGTGAGTCCCGCTTCCCGCAACAGCAAAGGCAAAACGTCACCGTCAACGCCAAAGTGCTTTTGGATTGATGCCGCCGAACGGACGATCTGATCATGATCTCCTGATTCAGCGCTGTTCCAGTGTGCTTTGACGAGAGCGGCAATTGGCATGGATGTCTCATTTGCCACGCCCCACAAAGCAGTCACCATCGCCATGCGTTCCGCAAAGTCGATCTTCAGAAAGCCGCCGCGGCTCCGGCCCCAGATGACGGTCGGCGCGAACGTCACCGTAATCGCACTCTGCGCCAACACATCGACATCGATTCCGCCAATCGTGTATTCACCGGCCTTGATTTGCGGCAATGTGTCCGGCGTCGCAGACAGCTCCCGGCGTGGCTTGGGAAGCAGCAGCAGTGCCGCAATGAATACATAAGCGTGTCGTCCACCGTCAGGACGAATTCTTGGCTTCCCTGCCAGTCGATGCGCTGCCGCTTTTCCGTCAATACTGAGTGACGGCGATATTTGGAACAACTGCCGTCTTTCAAACAAGTCCGACGCGTGAATGGCGTTGTAAGTACCGGCAAGTTCGTAATCGCCGCGCCCGCCGCTCGGTCTTAGAGCAATGCGCATTCCGGCTCCGCCAATTGAAACTCCATTTGTGGCCGCGCCCGCACCGGCTGAGCCACTTTGGGTTCGCGCCCGCTGAGACGTTCCAGCGCTTTACGCAGCGGCAAAAATAATTGGCGTCCTTGTGTGTCCACTCTGCGAAGAATTCCCTCGGCAGCATTGGACGACAAAAAATATCTAGCGTCAGGCCGCGCACGTTCAATCAGGTCAAGCAGGTCTGATTCGACCGGCTCACTGATTGATGGCGCGGTGCGATTCGCCACGAATGCGCCATCCCAGAGAATGCCTGCGTTGGGCCAAATAATTTTCTCTTCGCTTGCACGCGCCGCTTCGAGATCACCGCTCATTTGCCCGCCCCCCGATAGACCGGCAAAATGCTGAACCCACTCAGCTAAAAAAGTCCGCCTGCTGACACGCTTCCCGTCCTCAAATGCACTTGCTCTCAACTGCTCACCAATGCGCGAAGCCACCCATCTGACAACTGCCACCGACACCGCGTTGCCAAGCGCGTGATAGCGCAGCGAATCCGACTTTTCGGCGCCCAAGGCGGTTTGCCCAAGTTCAGTCCAGCCGTCCGGAAATCCCTGAAGCCGCTCACATTCAAGCGGCGTCATCCGCCGCACCTCGTCTTTGTAGGCAATGTACGTTCTACTCCAATCGGTACCCGTGTGACGACCGGAAGTTGCGGCAAGGCAAAAAGCAACTCGCGGGGCAATTGGTCCAGCACCGTACTCCCAGGAAGTCTCGATGAATGCGGAGCGCTCATTTGCCGCCGGCAGCGGTGGTCGGTTTTCGAACAGCACATTGCCGCAGGCCACTGGATCGCCCAGCCAAGCACACATGTAAACGCGCGGACGCGACTGCGGCACACCAAAGTAGCGACTGTTGAGCAAGCGCCACGAGACGGCGTACTTCATGCTCGCCAGCGCATGCAGCAGTTCTGCAAAATCTTTGCCGTTGTTTGAGCTAAGTAGCCCTTGAACATTTTCAAGCAGAATAACTTTGGGCTTTCGCTCGCGCGCAAGCTCGGCGAACCGGTAAAACAATCCGGACCGCGCCCCGTTCAGGCCATGCCGTCCGAGTGCGCCTCTGGCAACAGACAAATCCTGGCAAGGGAAACCACCACACCAAATGTCCGCACGAGGAATAACAAAAGGGTCAAGCGCGCGAATATCGGTCGCAGATTGCACCTCCGGCCAGTGTCTGCGCAACACCTCGCTGCAAAATTCTTGCAGCTCGCATTGAAAATTGACCTCAAATCCGGCCTCCTCAAAGCCAAGATCAAATCCGCCGATCCCGGAAAAAAAAGAGGCTACTTTGTGCGATTCCATTTCCTTCAAATTCTTCCCGGAATATTTATCCTGCCACGATGCCCCAAGCGGATGCGCAGAGCAAATCAATCTTCACATCCTACCCTATACAGTGAGGCATGAGAGAACTCATCAACCCCTAGTATGGTCGGCTTCAGCATTGGCAACAGTATCCGTAAAGCGCAACCACCCAACCGCAAAGCCGCTCAGGCCGCACGGTTGATCAAATGAAAAGGTTTGATAATTGCGGTCTACATCGTCCCGGCCCGAATCACCCCGACCGCCAGCCCTTCGATCACAAACTCGTCCTTGCGCGGATCGACGATGATCGGTTTGAAATCGGCGTTCTCGGCGACCAGCTCAATCGTGCTGCCATTGCGCACAAAGCGCTTGACCGTGACCTCGTTGCCGATGCGCGCGACGACCACCTGACCGGTACGCGCTTCGCGCTGGCTATGAACCGCGAGAAAGTCGCCATCGAGGATGCCGATGTCCTTCATCGATTCACCCTTGACCTTGAGCAGGTAGTCGGCCTTGGGTTTGAACATTTCCGCATCGACCGGAACGTGACGGTCGATGTTTTGCTCAGCGTGAATCGGGCTGCCCGCTGCGACGCGGCCAATCAGCGGCAGCGCGTTGATCGATTGCATGGTGCCGGCAATCTGCTCGGCCAATTGAATGCCGCGTGCGGTGCCGCTGGCAATGGTGAGCATGCCTTTGCGCTCAAGTGCGCGCAGATGCTCTTCGGCGGCATTCGGTGACTTGAAGCCGAAGGTGGTGGAAATCTCCGCGCGGGTCGGCGGCATGCCGGTGTTCTTGACGGTCTGGCGGATGAAATCGAGGATTTCGGTCTGGCGGGCGGTAAGGTCGAGGGCCATGGGGTTCTGCCTATAGTGAGGTAACTGGCACTTTATACAGGATGCTGTATAAAAGTGCAAGCCCTGCTTTGGCACGGGATATCCAGCCCCATCCCCTGCACGCGCTACTTGGCGAACCACTCCCCGCTCGCCCCGAGCGCGGCTTTGAAGCCCGCGCCGGTCAATTCTGATCTGGTCAATTCTGCTTTCGCCGCCGCATCGCTCTTGAGATATGCGCTCCAGAACGCCAGCGTGACGCGCTCGATCAATGGCGCATGCACGGTGCGGTTTTGCTCGTTCCACTTGCGCTCGGCCGGCTGGCCGTTGAACACCATGTGATCGGCACCATTCAACACCAATAAATATTTGTCCGGTGCGTTCATGAACTGATACGGCACGCGCCGCTCTTCGGCACTGACATCGTTGATCAGCGGTAAGTGATCAGCGGTGCCGGTGAGGTTGAGGAACGGAATCGCGATGCTGCCGAAGCGCTCGCGGTTCAACGCCTCGCTTGGTTCGGGCGATGGACTGAACGCGATTGCTGCTCGGATGCGCCGGTCGGCGCTGCGCCCGGACACCACCGACACCGTGGTGCGCGCGCCGAACGAATGGCCGCTGACGCCGATGCGCTTGAGGTCAACACTGCCCAGCGTCGCATCACCCGTTTTTTTGTGCCGCGTGATTTCATCGAGCGCGAACGTCACATCTTGCGCGCGCAGAACGCCGTTCTCCACCGTCATCGCACGGCGCAGACTGGCGAATCCTTGCAAGGGATTTTTGTCTTTCCACAAGGCTTCGTCGCTGCCCAGATGTTGCAGATGGACGCAGATGAAGCCATGCGCCGCCCACAGCCGCCCCCACTGTTCGCCACCCGCGCGCGAGCCGCCGAGGCCGTGGGAGAACAATATCAGTGGCAGTGCGGCGTTATTGTTCTGGCCTGATTCAGGCGCGTAGATGCGTACCGGCAGCGAGCGGTTGCGCGCGGCGTCGCGCCAGTCTTGTTCGAGCACGCGCACGCCGCTGCTCGCATGCGCAGGTTGGAGCAAGGCCGGCGCGAAGCACGCAAGCGCGGGGATCGAGAGAAATGTGCGGCGTTTCATGCTGCGCACTTTACCGGGGGCACGCGCCCGTGTCTGTGACAGCTTGTAACTTGAGGTATCCACTTTGGCAGAGCGAAAAATCCCCAAGAAGCGCTCCTGGAGCCACTCTTGTGCCAATTTACCAATTTCAATTTCAGTGCCGTGCGCCGCTGTCCGGCATCGCGCCTGGGGTGAAGCTTTGGGTAAACAACTGCGCCGCGTCGATCGGATCGAACGCCTGGGCAAGATTGCAAAACTCGCAGTTCACTGTCACTGCGCCCTGCTCCGCCAAAATGCTCTCAACCTCTTCACGGCCCAGCGCGCGCAACATGCCGGCCACGCGCTCACGCGAGCAATTGCATTTGAAACGTGCCGGGCGCGCATCAAACACGCGCAAGTCAAACTCGTGAAACAGGCGATGCAAAATCTCGCGCGGCGCCAGCATTAGCAGCTCTTGCGCGGTGATGGTCGAAGCCAGCGCTTCGGCGTCGGTCCAGCGGCTTTCGGCGCCGGCATCCGCCGTTTCACCAGTCGGCGTTCCGCTACTCTGCCTTCCGCTGCCCCGTGCGTACCCGCCCGCATCCGGCATTTTTTGAATCAACAATCCCGCCGCACGATTTTCATCCGCCGCGAGAAAAATCCGCGTCTCCAGTTGCTCCGAGAGCCGCATATAATTTTCCAGCGCGGTGCCGAGGTCGTCACCTTCGAGCGGCACCACGCCTTGATAGGCCGATTTGCCATCCTCATGTGGGTCGAGCGTGATCACCAGCTTGCCCGTGCCAACCAGATCAGCAAGATTGCGCTCCGCGCCGCCACCCGCCGTTCCAGCGTCTGCGCCCGACACCTCGCCCAACTTGGCCGTCGCCCGCATCGACAAATTGGCGTTGCACTCGACCACCATCAGGCGTACTGACGCATTCGCAGCTTCCGCGCGCGTCTGCAACACCAGCGTGCCGTCGAACTTCAGCGTCGATGACAGCAACGCGCCAGCGGCCATCGCCTGCCCGAGCAAGGAGCGCACTTCGAGCGGATAGGCATGGCGCTGCAACACTTCGCGCCAGGTGGCGTCGAGGTCCACGACCGCGCCGCGCACAGCGCCACCATCGAACAAAAAAGGCAGAAGAAAATCAGACACGCAGGACAACTTTCAGAGAGAAAAAAGGCGCGCCAGTATAATCGACCGCCTGTTTTGCCTGTCACAATTTACGCGTTGTTTCCGTGCTGGTTGCGCCTAAATTCCCCCTACATATCACCGTTATTTATTCCCCGGATCCGCCATGAAACTCGCCGTCTTTGAACGTCTCGCCGACTTGCAGACCCAAGTGGGCAACGAAATCGCCGTCAGCGATTGGCTCACCGTCACGCAAGAGCGGATCAACCAGTTTGCCGATGCCACCGGTGATCACCAGTGGATTCACGTTGATCCCGAACGCGCCAAGACCTCGCCGTTCAAGAGCACCATCGCGCACGGCTTTCTCACGCTCTCGTTGATCCCCGGTTTTTCGGATCCGTCGATCAAGATGAAGTCGGTCAAAATGGGCGTGAACTACGGTCTCAACAAAGTACGCTTTACCAACCCGGTGACAGTGAACTCGCGGGTACGCGGACGTTTTGTGTTGAAGGCGTTCGATGTGATTGAGGGCGGTGCGCAAATCACCATGAGCGTGACGATTGAGATTGAAGGACAAGAGAAACCGGCTTGTGTGGCCGAGAGCATCAGCCGGCGGTTTGAGTAGCAGCAAATTTTAGAAGTTTCCCGATCCATCACAACGGAGGCCCGCATGACCAATCTAAACGTTAACGGCAAGACGCACCGCGTCAACGCCGAACCCGACACCCCGCTGCTCTGGACCCTGCGCGAGCACATCGGCCTCACCGGCACCAAATACGGTTGCGGGGTAGCAGCGTGCGGTGCGTGTTCGGTCAGCATCAACGGCCAGCTCACGCGCTCCTGCTCGATGCCGCTGTCCGCGGTGAAGCCGTCAGACAAGGTGATCACCATCGAGGGACTGGCGCGTAACAATTCGCATCCGGTGCAGCAGGCCTGGGCGGAGCTGGACGTGCCGCAGTGCGGCTATTGCCAGTCGGGGCAGATCATGGCGGCGGCGGCACTGCTTAAGGCGAATCCGAATCCATCGGACAAGGACATCGACGACGCGATGACCAACATTTGCCGTTGCGGCACGTATCAGCGGATTCGCGCCGGGGTGAAGCGGGCAGCCGAGATTGCGGCAGGCAAAGGCGCGAAGCCGGTTAAAAAAGCTGCGACGGGGCCGGACATGCTGCCGGTGGCGAACTATGAAGTGGTTAGCGCCACGCGTGCGGCGTAACTGGAGAGAGACGAAATGAAAACATCCATCAAACACGCTGTGATTGCGCAGAACAATATTGCACAGACCAGTGTTTCACAGACCAACACCGTGGCCCGCCCGGCACGCCGCAAATTCTTGATCGACACGGCCGCTGCTGGCGGCGGTTTCGCGCTCGCGTTTCATATTCCATTTGCGCAATCGGCGACCAAATCAACTGCAGCCCCGGTCGCCGAAGTCAACGCCTGGGTGCTGGTGAAGCCCGACGAGACCTGCGTGATTCGCATTGCGCGCTCGGAGATGGGCCAAGGCACCATCACCGGTCTTGCGCAATTGGTGGCCGAAGAACTCGAATGCAATTGGAAAACAGTCACCACCGAACAAGTTACCCCCGGCCAAAACCTCGCGCGCAAACGCGTGTGGGGTGAGATGAGCACCGGCGGCAGCCGCGGCATTCGCATCTCGCAAGACTACGT
>JAYVSR010000044.1:0-9191 GCA_043775155.1 Burkholderiales bacterium
TGACATGAAACATCGGCACCACCGGCAGGATGCTGTCGCGCGCGCTGCAGCCCAAGCTGTCCGGCAGCGCCGAGGCATAGGTGTGCAGCAAGGTTGATCGGTGGCTATACAACGCGCCCTTGGGGTTGCCGGTGGTGCCCGAGGTATAGCAGAGCGAGGAAGCGGTGTTCTCGTCAAATTGCGGCCAGTCGAGCTGATCGGACGCCGGCGCGATCAACTCCTCGTAGCACAGCAGGTTGGGCACGCTGGTGGCCGCCGGCATGTGCGCGCGATCGGTCATCAGCACAAACGCGCGGCACTGCGGCAGTTGCGCCGCAATCTTCTCGACGACGGGCAAAAAGGTCAGATCGAAAAACAAAAACTGGTCTTCGGCATGATTGGCGATCCAGGCGATCTGTTCGGGGAACAGGCGCGGATTGATCGTGTGCATCACCGCGCCGATGCCGGAGATGCCGTAGTAAAGCTCGAAGTGGCGGTAGCCGTTCCAGGCCAGCGTGCCGACCCGGTCGCCTAGCTTGACGCCCTGCCGGATCAAGGCGTTGGCAACCTTTTTGGCGCGGCGATTCGCGTCGGCATAGGTGTAGCGATGGAGTCCGCCAGCAGCGCCGCCTTCGACGGTGCGCGAAACAATCTCGGCGTCGGCGTGGTGGCGGGCTGCATGTTCGATGATGGTTGAAATCAATAGCGGCTGGATTTGCATCAGGCCTTGCATGAAGTGTCTCCTCGTCTGCGATCAAGATTACCGTGGCACAACTTTCGAGGCGCGGATTATAGCGATGCACGCTTGCGCCGCCGTTTGCACCAGCGCTGCCAGCGCTACAATTGAAGGCTTGTTGTTCGCCGTTTCTCCGCCGTTTTTCATTCTTCTGTGCAACACCGGCCATCCACCCACAGTATCGACGCACTCGATTGGCAGCCGCGCTTTGGCCGCCTGCCGGGCAAGTTCTATACGCGCTTGCAGCCCACCGCGCTGCCCGAGCCGTATTTGATCGCGCATAACCTCGATGCACTCGGGTTGATCGGCCTCGATGCGCAAGCCGTAGCCACACCCGGCTTCACCGAAATTCTCAGCGGTAGCCGCGTGCCGCCTGGCTGCGACCCGCTCGCCGCCGTCTACGCCGGGCACCAGTTTGGCCACTATGTGCCGCAATTGGGCGATGGCCGGGCGATCACGATTGGTGAAGCGCGTGGCACCGAAGGCATCCAGGAAATCCAACTCAAGGGTGCCGGCCCAACACCCTACTCGCGGATGGGCGATGGCCGCGCCGTGTTGCGCTCGTCGATCCGCGAATACCTCTGCTCCGAGGCGATGCACGGCCTCGGCATCCCGACCACGCGCGCCCTCGCCATCACCGGTTCTGACCAACCGGTGATTCGCGAAACTGTCGAGACCGCAGCGGTGGTCACGCGCCTTGCGCCGACCTTCGTGCGCTTCGGTTCGTTCGAGTATTGGTATCACCGGCGCGATGTCGAGGCGGTGCGCACGCTGGCTGATTTCGTCATCGACCACTTCTACCCCGAGTGTGGCGTGGGTGAGGACCGTTACCCGCAGTTTCTGCGCGCCGTCGTGCAGCGCACGGCCAACCTGATGGCGCAGTGGCAATCGGTGGGCTTCATGCACGGCGTGATGAACACCGACAATCTGTCGATTCTCGGTCTCACGCTCGACTACGGCCCGTTCGGTTTCATGGAAGCGTTCGACCCCGGCCACATCTGCAACCACACCGACGAAGGCGGCCGCTACGCCTACAACATGCAGCCGCGCATCGGTTTGTGGAATTTGTATGCACTGGGCCAAGCGCTGGTGCCGCTGATGACCCCCGAGGTGATCGAAGAACAACTGGCTGCATATCAACCCGCCTACGACGCCGCGCAAAGCCGCCTGCTGCGCGCCAAGCTGGGCCTCAAAGACCAACACGACGAAGATGTAGAACTCGCCGATGAAATGTTCGCGTTAATGGCCGAGTCGCACGTGGACTTCACTTTGTTCTTTCGCACCCTATCGACGCTGAACGCGGCTGATGCATCGAACGATGCGCCAGTGCGCGACCTGGTGATCAACCGTGACCGCTTTGACGCTTGGGTAGCACGCTATCGCACCCGCCTGCAAGCCGAGTCGAGCGTGGACGCCGAACGGCGCATCACGATGAACCGCGCCAATCCGAAATACATATTGCGCAATTACCAAGCCGAAGTGGCGATCCGCAAGGCGCGCGACGAACACGATTTTTCCGAAATCGAAACATTGCGGAAACTGCTGAGTACGCCGTTTGACGAACAGCCTCACAATCAACGCTATGCCGCTCTGCCGCCAGATTGGGCGACGCATCTGGAAGTGTCCTGCTCCTCGTAAATACTGCTGATAGCATCTTCTTCTCCCCCGACCACCCGACCCCTGCCCCCTCCACATCCCGACCATGAGCAAAATCACCAAGACCGACCAAGAGTGGCAAGACCTGCTGTCCCCACAACAATTCGATGTCACCCGCAAGCACGGCACCGAGCGCGCCGGCACCGGCGTCTACGCCGATCATCACGAAGACGGCGTCTATCAATGCGTTTGCTGCGGCACCCTGATGTGGGACTCAAAAGAGAAATTCGAGTCTGGCACCGGCTGGCCCAGCTTTTGGCAGCCCGCGATCACGGAAAACATCGAAACCCAAACCGATCGCAGTTTTTTCTCGACCCGCACCGAGGTGCATTGCGCGGTGTGCGACGCGCATCACGGCCACGTGTTTGAAGACGGCCCCAAGCCCACTGGCCTGCGCTACTGCATCAACTCGGCCTCGCTCAAGTTCGTCAAACGCTAAGCGCCCATCACGCCAAAACACCGCCCGGCGGCAGGCCGCCACTGCCGAACGGCGCAGCCAGTAGACGGGCGAACGGTACAATATTACCCATGGATTTTCTAATCGATCTGGTCCCGGCGCTGCCGTTTTTGTTGGTCGCCTTTGGCCTTGCAGACATGTTTCTCGCCACCAAACTGGCGATGGGCGCTGCCCTGTTGCAGGTGCTCGCAAGCCGCTGGCGCTACGGCAAAGTGAAAAAGATGCACGCCTTCACCTTCGCCGCGATTGTGGTGTTTGGCTCGATCACTTTGTTCCTGCAAAACGATCTGTTCATCAAGTTGAAGCCGACCGCGCTCAACTGGGGTTTTGCCATCGCGTTCCTCGCCGCGCCGCTGTTTTTTAAAACCAATCTGCTCAAGTTGATGCTCGGCGACAAGCTGATCATGCCGGACTTTGCCTGGAGCCGCCTGAACCTGATGTGGGTGACGTATTTCGCCTTGATCGGCGCGGTCAATTTGTACATTGCGCTCAATTTTTCGCCCGAGGTGTGGAGCAAGTTTCGCGTCTTTGGTATCTATGGCGCGCTGCTCGTCTTCATGATTGTGCAAGGCGTTTATATCTATCGCCACATGCCGCATGAGGCAGCGGCCAGCGACGGAAAATCTGCGCCGTGAGTGTGGAAGCGCAGATCCGCGCCAAGCTCGCGGTGTTGCAAGCGGCCAGCATCACGATTGCCGATGACAGCGCCGCGCACGCAGGGCATGCCGGTGCCGCCAGCGGTGGTGGCCACTACACCCTGACCATCGTGGCAGCCGCCTTCTCTGGCCGGCCGCGTGTCGCGCGCCATCGCCTAGTCTATGACGCACTGGACGACATGATGCAGCAGCAGATTCACGCGCTCGCGCTCACATTGCTTGCGCCGGAAGAAGTTTAAAAAATCAATTTTATTTTCAAGGAAAGTCCATGAAACGCACTGCTCCCATTCTGTCGTCGCTCCTGCTATCGCTGGTTCTGGCGGGTGCCGCACAGGCGCAAAACATCGCCAGCGTCAACGGTGTCGCCATCCCGGCTTCGCGCGCCGACGCGATGATCAAAGAGATGGCGAGCCAGGGCCGCCCCGACAGCCCGCAGATTCGCCAGGCGATCAAAGACGAATTGATCAACCGCGAAATCATGATGCAGGAAGCTTCCAAGCTTGGCATCGCCAGCCAGCCCGATGTCGCGACGCAACTCGAATTCGCCCGCCAAAATGTGCTGGTGCGCGCCTACATTCAGGAGTACTTCAAGCGCAACGCGATCTCCGACGCAGAGGTGCAGGCGCAGTACGACCAGATCAAAAAAGATAAAGGTACGAAGGAATTTCGCGCCCGCCACATTCTGGTCAAGACCGAAGCCATCGCCAAAGGCCTCCTCGCCAAGCTAAAAGCGGGCGGCAAATTTGAAGATCTCGCCAAGGCGTCCGACGATCCAGGCTCGAAAGACAAGGGCGGTGACCTGGACTGGGCCGCGCCGGACAATTTCGAACCAGCTTTTTCGCAAGTGATGACGAGTCTGAAAAAAGGCGAGATCGCACAAACGCCGGTGAAAACCGAGTACGGGTTCCACATCATCAAGCTCGAAGACACCCGCGAGACGCAACTGCCGTCGATTGACGAAGCGAAACCGCGCATCATGGAAGTGTTGCAGCGTGGCCGGTTTGAAAAAATGCTGGCGGACTTGCGCGGTAAAGCAAAAGTCGAATAGGCATTCTCATGGTTTCACCAGCACGCCGCCTTCGGGCGGCGTTTTACTTTGCGGTGCGCCACTGCCTGCGCGTAATGCGGGTGTGTTGGTGCAACGCAAATGCGCAGCCGCCAAACTCAGGTGCCAAACATAGTCTGCTACTATCAAAAGCATGACTCTCACCGAATTACGCTATATCGTCGCCGTCGCCCGCGAACGCCATTTTGGCCGTGCTGCCGATGCCTGCTTCGTCAGCCAGCCGACCCTGTCGGTGGCGGTTAAAAAGCTCGAAGACGAACTCGGCGTCATGCTGTTCGAGCGCAGCTCGAACGAAGTCGCCGTCACCGTCGTCGGGCAAGACATCGTCGCGCAAGCGCAGCGGGTGCTGGAGCAAGCCGCCGCGATCAAGGAACTTGCCAAGCACGGCAAAAACCCGCTCGACGGGCCATTGCGCTTCGGCGTGATTTATTCGATTGCTCCTTATCTGTTGCCCGCCCTGGTGCCAAAGATGATCAAGGCCGCACCCGGCATGCCATTGATCATTGAAGAAAATTTTACTCATCGCCTGCTGGAGATGCTCAAAAACGGCGAGATCGATTGCGCCATCCTCGCCCTGCCGTTTGCCGCGCCGGGGTTGATGATGCAGCCGGTGTACGACGAGCCATTCATGGTGGCGGTACCGGCCGGCCACGCGTGGGAAAAGCGCAAGTCGATTCCCGCCGCTGACCTGAAAAAAGAAACCATGTTGCTGCTCGGGGCCGGCCATTGCCTGCGCGATCAGGTGCTGCAAGTGTGTCCCGAGTTGATGCGATTTTCATCCAGCAGCGCGGAGGGAATTCAGCGTACCTTTGAAGGCTCGTCACTCGAAACAATTCGGCATATGGTGGCGTCGGGCGTCGGCGTCACCGTGTTGCCGGCGTCAGCCGTCACCGAGGCGCCGCGCAAAAAAGATTTGATCGTGTACCGCCCATTCAGCGCGCCTGCGCCAGACCGGCGCATCGCGCTGACCTGGCGCAAGAGCTTCACGCGCACCGAAGCGATTGCGACCTTACGTCAGTGCATTCTTGCGTCCAAACTGCACGGTGTGACGATGCTTGATGTCAAGGCTGAAGCGCTGCACTAAGTACGCCGCCTAAGTTCGCCACCTAAGTGCGCCGCCTAAGTACGCACACCTAAGTGCGCCGCCTGCGCCCGCGCCAATACAGCGCGCCCACCCAGAGCAGTATCGACAGCAGCGCCAGACCCAGCGCGGGCCACACACCGAGCGGCTGCGCCAGCGCGTAAATCAGCCAATACGCCAGCGCAAACGGCGCGAGGCCACGCACCACACTCGCCATCACCGCTGCGGTTGCCGCCGCGCCAATCGCGGGCTGCATGATCAGGATCGAGCTGGTGAGCGTGATGGGAAACGCCATCGCGATGCCAGTCCACGCTGGGCCAATCATTGCGCTCACCGTCAGCGTGGATGCCACCAGCGCGCCGACCAGCAACGCACGCAGCGGCAACTCAAACCAGCGCCGCACCCGCAAGCGCGGCGGCGTACTCGACAGCGCGCCGCGTGACAACGGGATGAACAACGCAAACGCGGCGACGTTGAGCAGCACCAGCGCCAGCGCCGACAGCGCCGCCAGCTTCAGTGCGACTGCGCCTGCCGTCCACACCGCCACCGCCGCGCCAACACTGATGAGCAGCGGCACGCGCGGCGCGAGCAAGATGTAGGTCAGCACATACGCCCCAACCATCACGTTGGACACCAGACTGCCGAGCCCACTTTGCGCCACAAACGCCGGGCTGGCCTGCAGCGCGAGCATGGCGTAGGCCGGCCCGACCGACACCGGCAGTGCGAGGATCAAGCCGCCGACGAACGGGCCGCTCTTCTCTGCCATCACGGAGGCGGTCACGACGACGCTGGCAGCGATCAATACCTTGATCGCGATTTGAAACCACAAAGGCAAGTCGGCTGTCATGCCCTATCCATGCGCTTCTTCGGGCATCGATGCGCGCTGACGCGCTGCCAGAGCCATTCTTCAGGCGTCGGCATCGTGCGATTCAGGTGAAATGCAGCAGAAGAAGCAACCAAAAGAATCTATTGCGCGAATCAACCAAGCGAATCAGCCAAGCCACACCCGCGCATTGCGGAACATGCGCAGCCACGGGCCGGTGTCGCTGCCCTCGCCTGCGTGTGCGTGTGTGGGGGCGTTCCACACGGCCGGTGCCCACGAATGCTGCACCGTGCGGAAGGTACGCTCCGGGTGCGGCATGACGATGGAGAAGCGCCCATCCGCCGTGGTGTAGCCGTTGATGCCGCCGGCCGAGCCGTTCGGGTTGAGCGGATAGGTGGATGCTGGCGCCCCGTGGTTGTCGACGTAGCGGATCACCGGCAGCGCTTTGGCTGCATCGCCCTGTTGCGAAAAATCGGCGAAGCCTTCGCCGTGCGCGGTCGGCACCGGGATGCGGCTGCCGACCATGCCGTTGAAAAACAGCGAGGGCGATGGCATCACCTCGACCGTCACGAAGCGCGCTTCGAATTGCTCGCTTTTATTTTTGGTGAAACGCGGCCAGTGCGCAGCACCGGGAATGATCGAGGTGAGATTGGCCATCATCTGGCAGCCGTTGCACACGCCGAGCGCGAACACGTCGCTGCGCGCGAAGAAGGCTTCAAAATCATCCCGCGCGCGCGCGTTGAACAAGATCGACTTGGCCCAACCGGCACCGCCGCCCAGCACGTCGCCGTAAGAGAAGCCGCCGCACGCCGCGAAGCCTTTGAAGTCTTTCAGCGTGATGCGGCCTTCGAGGATGTCGCTCATGTGAACGTCGTAAGGCGCGAAACCGGCGCGTTCAAACGCTGCCGCCATTTCGATCTGGCCGTTCACGCCCTGCTCGCGCAGGATGGCGATTTTTGGGCGCGCGCCGGTGGCGATGCTGGCGGCGACGCTCGTGGCATTCAAGGGCGCAGCGATGTCTTCGGCAGCGTCGAAGGTCAACACCGGCGTAATGCCAGGGTCGTCAACCTTGGCGATCTGGTCAAACTCTTCTTTGACCAGCGCCGGGTTGTCGCGCAGCGCCTGCATGCGGTAGCTGGTCTCGCTCCACACCCGCATCAGCTCGGCGCGCGGCAGGGCGAACACGGCTTTGGCGTTGCGTACAAATTTGATTTCATCGCGGCTGTTGAGTTCACCGACGACGAACGTGCATTCGCCCAAGCCCCAGTCTTGCATGCGTGTGACGATGGCATCGCGATCTTCGCGCTTCACCTGAATCACTGCACCGAGTTCTTCGCTGAACAGGCCGGCGAGAATGCGGTCGTTGTAGCGGCCCAAGGTTTGCTCCGACTTGATCTCGGAGCCGTCGTGGTCGAGCGAGATGCCGTCTACGCTCACGGTGTCGAGATTGATCGTCACGCCGGTGTGGCCGGCGAAGGCCATCTCACAGACGGTCGCAAACAATCCACCATCAGAACGGTCGTGATACGCGAGCAGCCGGCCTTCGCGGTTGAGCGTTTGGATCGCGGTGAAGAAATTTTTCAACAGCGCCGGATCGTCAAGGTCAGGCACTGAGTTGCCGAACTTGTTGTATGCCTGCGCCAGCGCCGAGAAGCCCATGCGGTGTTGTCCGCGCGAGAGGTCAAGCAAGATCAATGAGGTGTTGCCAACATCGGTGCGCAACTGCGGTGTGAGCGAGCGCCGCACGTCATTGACGGGTGCGAAGGCGGAGATGATCAGCGAGAGCGGCGCGGTCATTTCCCGCATTTGTGTTCCGCTGCCACCGCCGCCGCTTTTGCCGACACCACTACCCGCATCCCACGTCGTCTTCATCGACATCGAGTCCTTGCCGACCGGAATCGCCACGCCGAGCGCATTGCACAACTCGACCGTCACCGCCTTCACCGTCGCATACAGCGCGGCGTCTTCGCCGGTCTTGGCGTGGCCTGCCGCGGCCATCCAGTTGGCCGAGAGCTTGATGCGGCTGATCTCGCCAATGTCCGCAGCCGCAATGTTGGTGATCGCCTCGCCTACCGCCATGCGGCCGGACGCCGGCGCGTCGAGCACCGCCAGCGGCGTGCGCTCGCCGATGGCAAATGCCTCACCCGCATAGCCCTTGAAATCGCGCAGGGTCACCGCGCAGTCCGCCACCGGCACCTGCCATGGCCCGACCATCTGGTCGCGCGCGCACAGGCCACCAACCGTGCGGTCACCGATGGAAATCAAAAACGTCTTCGCCGCCACCGACGGCATGCGCAGCACGCGCGGTGCGGCTTCTTTTAACTCGACATCGGTCAAGTCGATCTTGGGGAACTCGCGCGGCACCGACTTCACATCGCGCAGCATCTTCGGCGTTTTGCCGAGCAGCACATCGAGCGGCATCTCGACCGCATTGTTCTTGAACAAACGGTCACCGACGACCAGATTGCCATCACCCGTCGCCGTGCCGACCACCGCGAACGGGCAGCGTTCGCGCTCGCACAGGCGCTTGAAATCATCGAGGCGATTTGCCGGAATCGCCATCACATAGCGTTCCTGCGATTCGTTGCTCCAGATTTCCTTCGGCGCCATGCCCGGTTCTTCACTGGGCGCGTCGCGCAGATCAAACCGCGCGCCGGTCTTGTTGCCGTCGATCACGCCGCCGGCTTCAACCAGCTCGGGGAACGCGTTCGACAAACCACCCGCGCCAACATCGTGA
>JAYVSR010000045.1:0-4461 GCA_043775155.1 Burkholderiales bacterium
GTTCGGTGTCGCTGGTGTCCTCGTCGATATCGACAATGCCGCGCGTCGTGGCCGGGTCGCACTCGGCCATCGCGTCGAGCATGCAGGTGTTGTCGCGACCGTAGGCCGAGGGTTGCACGAACACCAGGCGTTGAATGCCAAGATTCTTGGCGAGCAAGCGATAGTCGCTGAGCGGCGCGTAGGGCGGCTGGTAGCGCAGGTCGGCCTCGTAGCTGTATTTTTCAGCCGGGCCAAAGACATGGAAATGTGCGTCGCAGGCGAGCGGCGGGGCGTTGAATTCGGGCGGGCCTTCTTGATGATGATTCATGTTTCGGCAGGTGTGTGTAGTGGGTAGGAGACAGTGGTTGGGACGAGTACGCTTGATATTTACGCGCGCCGTGCTTACTCGGGCTTGACCCCGGCGCGCGCGATCACACGCTTCCACACACGCGCCTCGTCATCGACGCGTTTGGTGAAATCAGCCGAGTTCGAAGCAACGGCGCGCACACCGGCACCAGCAAATGCGTCACGGATTTTTTGCTGCTCAACCGCTTTGGCGATGCCTTGCTGCAATTGATTGATCACGGCTGCGGGCGTGGCGGCTGGTGCCATCATGCCGAACCAATAGATCATGTTGTAGTTCGGGTAGCCCGCTTCAGCAAAGGTCGGCACGTCGGGCAACAACGGGTGGCGTTCACGCCCCGCCACCGCAAGGCCGCGTACCCGGCTCCCCTTGATGTGCTGCGTCGCCGAGCCAACGCTCGATAGACCAACATCGATGCGCCCGGCGATCAGGTCGAGCAGCGCAGCGGCGACGCCCTTGTAGGGAATGTGCGTGAGTTCAGCATCGACCGAGGTGAAAAAAAGCTCGGTCGCCAGATGCGCCGACGAGCCTTGGCCACCGGAGCCGAAGGTGAGTGTCTTCGGCTGCTTGAGTGCGAGATCGACCAATTCTTTCAAGCTCTTCACCGGTAACTCGGAGCGCACCATGATCACTGCAGGCGCTTCGGCAACGGTGCTGACTTTGACGATGTCTTTCTCCGGGTCGTAGGGCAGCTTGGCGTAGAGGCCGGACGACACCGCGAATGAGTTGTCGGTGAACAGCAGCGTGTGGCCGTCAGCGGCAGACTTGGCGACGGCATCGGTGCCGAGCGTGCTACCAGCACCACCGCGCGTCTCGATCACAAACGGCTGGCCGAATTGAGTGGACAACTCCGCGCCGATGGCACGCGCCGCAGTTTCAGTGAACGAGCCGGCCGCGAAGGGAACGATGATACGCACCGGCTTTGATGGCCAGACTTGTTGTGCGTGCGCGCTTGCGCTGAGGGTGAGGAGGAGGGCGGTGGCAATGTGGGCGAAGCGAAAGATCATGATGGGCTGTTTCAAAAGAATTGCGAGAGAGCTTAGATGGGAGAAGCAACAAGCGGCGCGAATTACGCGGCGGGCGCAGGCGCGTTCGTCGTCGCAGGCAAGCCCAGCACGCGGCGCATTTGCCACGCCGTCGCCTGGATCGACGAGAACACTGGCTTGCCGAAATCGCGGCGCAATTCGTCAAGAATGCTGATGGTGGGCAACTGCGAGCAGGCGATGAAGAGCGCGCCGCAATCATTCTTCATCGTCCGCCGCGCGATGCCATCGACTTCGCCCGGCGTGATGCGCCCGAGCGCATCGACATCGGCGGCGTAGAGCGAGTCGAAGGCGCGCACCTTGATCTGGCTGTCAGTGAGAAAGGCTTTGAGTTGCGTGTTGACGCCATCGAGGTAAGGCGTCACCAGCGCGATGTCATCCGCGTGCGCGTCATGCAAGGCCTCTACCATTGCGCGCGCCGTGGTGACCACCGGTTTGCCGGTGAGGCGACCGATCTCGCGCGCTAGCGCCGCATCGCGCGCCGGGCCGGAGATGAAGCCGGCCGCCGTGCAACCGTAAGCGACGATGTCGATTTCGGCCGGATCAAAAGTCGCCACGAGCGCCAACGCACCCTCGATGTAGGCGTCAATCGTCTCCGTCGTCAGCAAGCCTTTGCCGCGCGGAATGCGCAGTGTGGTGCAGCGCGTGCCGGGCGGCAGCCAGGCCAGCAGCTCGCCTTCCATTGTGGTGTTGTTGACCGGCACCATCAGGCCGATTTTCAGCGGAGTGTTCATGTAGTGACAGCCTTTGCAGAGAGCGGTGCGCGCACCGTAATTGAATGCGGCGCCTTGCGCGTACCGGCCGGCAAACTGCGCCAATGCAAGGCGCGCACTTCGCCAAATTCGTGCTTCAAGCGTGCCTAGCTTGCACCGCCATCGTGGCTGCGAAACAACTGGCCGAGGTTGGTACACATGAACACCAAGAGCGGGTCGGACGCATGCACCGCCACGCACCATGGCGTGCTGTTGAGCGCGCCTGGCAGCGGCGCATCGCGCCAAGTCTCGCCATAGTCGCGGCTCACCAGCAAGCGGCCCGTATCACCCGGCGGGCCATTGCCATTGGTGAGAAACAGCACGCCGCTGTTATCGGCACGCGGCACGATGGCGCGGGTGTATTGCCAAGGCGAATCGAGTTCGATGAATTGCCAGCTCGCACCATCGTCGTCGCTGCGATGCAAACCCTTGTTGGTGGTAGCGAAGTGACGCTTCTTTCCACTTGGCAGCACAATGATCGCAATGCCATGCACGTCCGCCGAAATCAAACCTTGATCGCGCAAGGCCCAGTGCTCACCGCCATCAGTGCTGCGATACAGCCCGCCAATTTCCACGCTCGCCCAGACGATGGATGCATCGAGCGGGTCGAACGCAAATAGCGTCACGCGCGTCGGCCCCATGTTGATCTCGGAGAATTCGGCCATGCCAGGCGCAGCGAGTTTGCGCCAGGATTTGCCCGCATCGTCAGAGCGAAAAAACGCGGCAGGGCGCGCGCCGATGATCAGCGTATCGGGTTGGGCTGGATGCTGCACCATCGCCCATACATCATTCGCCGGCGATGGCAGGGCAGTCCAGCGCGCTGCTGCTTCATCAAAACGGAACACGCCCATGTCCGAGCCAGCATAGAGCGGCGACGCACTCGCGCCCTGCGCATCGTTGTGCGTACAAATACTCCATACGCGCGCTTCGAGATACATACCCGAATGACTGTTCGGATGCACCCACGTTTCGCCCGCGTCTTCGCTAAACCATGCGGAGTGGCCTGCCGTGCCGGCGTAAACGTGGACTTGGTGCGTCATGGTGGTGGTGGATAAGTCCGAAGACAATTTGTCGCACGTGGCAAGGGCCATCATCGATATTCGGGTTGCCGCCGTGCATTTGCAGTTACATTATCTCTTATCGTTCTTCATCAATTCTGCTGACACCCACTACACATGAATCACTTCGCCCGTCTCGTTTTATTGCTTTGCCTCGGCTGCGCCACTGCCCTGACCCACGCCCAATCGTTCCCCAACAAAACCCTGCGCATCGTCATCGGCTTCCCGCCCGGCGGCGGCATCGACATCGTCGCGCGCATCCTCGCACCCAAGCTCGGCGAAGCGCTTGGCCAGCAGGTGCTGGTGGATAACCGCCCCGGCGCGAACGGCGTGGTCGGCATGGACAGCGTGGCCAAAGCGCCACCTGACGGCCACACGGTGTTCCTCGGCACGCTCGGCAATCTCGCCGTCAATCCTTCGTTCTATCCGAATTTGCCGTTCAATTTTGAGACGCAGTTTGTGCCGGTGACGCAACTGGCTTCGGTGGCGTTTGTGCTCTACGCGAACCTGAATCTCGCGGCGAAGAACGCTGCCGAATTTATCGCGCTGGCCAAATCCAAACCCGGCCAACTCAATTATTCGTCGAGCGGCAACGGCGGCTTGCCGCATCTGGCCGGTGAGTTGTTTGACGTGGCGGCCGGCATCAAGACAGTACACGTGCCGTACAAAGGCAGCGCTGCCGGGCTGACCGACTTGATCGGCGGACAAGTGCAGTTCACCTTCGAGGCCGCGGTGATCGGCCTGCCACATTTGAAAACCGGCAAGCTGCGCGCGGTCGCCGTGACCGGCAGCAAACGTTTGCCGTTTTTGCCCGAGGTGCCAACCATCGGTGAAGCCTTGCCCGGTTTTGAAGTGGTCAACTGGTACGGCATCGTTGCGCCGGCTGGCACGCCCGCTGACGCGGTAACGCGCTGGCAAACCGAACTCGCGCGCGTGATGGCGCAGCCGGAGATTCGCGACAAGCTGGTGTCGCAAGGGGCCGATCCGGTGGGTAATGCACCGGCTGAGTTCGGTGCGTTTTTGAAAACTGAATCGGTGAAGTGGGCGCGGGTGATCCGGCAGGGGAATATCAAGCCGGAGTAGGCGGCATCACCGAGAGCTGCCGCGTGTCACCGGGTAACCGGCAAGAAAAAAGCCTTGGGGTCGTGAGACACCAAGGCTTTTTTGCTGCTTTTGTGACTGGTGGCCAAGGGCGGAATCGAACCACCGACACAAGGATTTTCAGTCCTCTGCTCTACCGACTGAGCTACTTGGCCCCCGTTTGC
>JAYVSR010000046.1:0-8549 GCA_043775155.1 Burkholderiales bacterium
AATGTTTTCGCGGCGCACGGCGGTTTCGCAGGCGCCGACCGCTGCGGCGCGTGTGGCTGCGGCGACATCGGCAAACACAAACGGCGACTTGAGCCAATCGAGCAAATCGGATTGCACGAAACCGCCGCTGACGCAATCGAGCCAACGCATCAGGCAGGTGGCGGCGCTGGTGGTCGAGAGCTTCCAGCCGGATTCGTCGGCGAGCAAAATTTGATCGCGCTCCAACAACGCACGCGCGCGGCGCGCGGTGAGGCGGTCTTGCGCGATCAGAGCAATGTCGCGGCGTCCTTCGTGCAGCCAGTGCTTGACCTGGTGCGCGATGGCGGACGCTTCGGCTTCGAGCGAGTGCGCGGCGAGGATGGGGAGGGAGTGGTGCAACATCGTGCTCGATTCCGCCGGCTGCGGCGTGGCAATCGAATCATTGGTGGCGCCCGGCCACCACTGCGGCAACGCCTGCGGCGCCAGCAGCGTGACCGGCTGATGCGCGGCCCACGCAGCGGCGAAGTCTTGCAATGGCCGCTCCAGTGCCGCACCGGTTTGGGTGCTGAGCACAAACAGCGGCTGCGTGCCTTCATCGCTGGCTGCGCCCTGCTCAAGTAACGCGGCGAGACGCAGGCGCCGCGCCAGCGCTGGGTCGAGTGCAGCGCTGGCACCGCCCGCGCCACCGGTGCCACCGGTGCCACCGGCACCAGCGGGGGCGAACGCGCGCCAGACTTCGTAAACCAGTTTCGCCTCGGGCGCGGCGAGGCGCAGATTCGCGCGCTGATAATGGGCTGCCACCAGCGCGGTGAAGGCAGACTCGTCGATCGGCGACGGCAATGCCGCGCTCAGCTCATCGGCCAATTGCAAAATCGCTTCGCACACCTCCCACGGCGGCGCGCCGCCATACCAGCCGCGCGCTTTGAGAATCTGGCGCAATTGCGCGTTGCGCAACACGGCGGGGATGACCGGCTGCGTGAGCGGCATGGTCTCGGCCAAGGCGTCGAGCGTGGTGACACACGGCGGCAAGACCGAGGCATGACTGCGCTCGTGCGCGGCTTGGCCGAGCGCGCGCAGCACGCCAGACGCCGCCGCCAGCGCAGGCACCAGCACAACCGCATGCGACAAATCCGGCAAGGCGTGCGCACAACGCCCGACGATCGCCCGCGCGGCGTGATCCAAAAACGCGCGTGTCGCGGGCAGCAAAACGATTTCGGCAGCTTGGGCGCGCGGCATGCGGGGGAAAGGGGGAGGAAGCAACGGGTTCGGCGGGGTTGATTTCGCTGCCAGCGTCCCCACTGTTGCGATTTACAATGGCGGCTGAGCAGCAAAATTGCGTTCGGCCTGTGGTCAATGTCGACCGGCAAGCTTTGCTAGGATAATCGAATCACGATGAACCCCATCGTATTTTTGCGAAAGAGAAAAACGCAATGAGCGCGAATATTACCCACGTCACCGATGCAAGCTTCGAGGCCGACGTCCTCAAATCAGGTGAAGCAGTGCTGGTCGATTACTGGGCCGAGTGGTGCGGGCCGTGCAAGATGATCGCGCCGGTGCTCGAAGAAGTGGCCGGTACCTACGCCGGCAAGCTCAAGGTGGCGAAGATGGATGTCGATGCGAACCAGGAAGTGCCGGCCAAGTATGGCATTCGCGGTATCCCGACGCTGATCCTGTTCAAGAACGGCCAGGAAGTCGCGAAGAAAGTCGGTGCCATGTCAAAGTCGCAATTGACGGCGTTTCTCGACTCCCACGTCTGAGGCTGACGCAGCGGTTGCCGTCAACCGCCGCGTGATGCTGTAGTTCCCGGGCCGCTGCAGGCGAGGGCGCTCGCGGTGCATAGCTTCGCCATTGTTGTATTTCACCAACGCATGCCTTCTGTCGCCATTGACGGTTAGGAAGCGTTGCGCTTATTCTGTCTACCGTTCTTGCGGCCATCCGCCGCGCCTGAAGCTCAAGGCGCCCGCGTAGATGAGCTCCCGGTTAGTCAGCCGCACTTCAGCATTACCCCAAGCATCGCTCCAGCAGCACCCCCTTCCGTATTGTCGTTTTCCGGTTTTAGTCCTGCCGCTTGCCGGCGCTCGTGCGTTTCGCACATTCTGTGTATTCTCTATGCACCTAAATGATCTAAACGGCCTGCCCATCGGCGAACTGGTGGACATGGCTGTCGCCCTCGAAATCGACAACGCGAATCGCCTGCGCAAGCATGAGCTCCTGTTCGCGATTCTCAAAGCCAAAGCCAAACGCGGCGAGGCGATTTTTGGCGATGGCGCGCTCGAAGTGCTGCCCGACGGCTTCGGTTTTTTGCGCTCACCCGATACCTCCTATCTGGCCGGCACCGACGACATCTACATCAGCCCGTCGCAAATTCGCCGCTTCAACCTGCACACCGGCGACACGATTGAAGGTGAAGTACGGACGCCGAAAGACGGCGAGCGTTATTTCGCTCTGGTCAAGGTAGATAAAGTCAACGGCGATCTGCCGGAAAATACCAAGAACAAGATTCTGTTCGAGAATTTAACGCCGCTGTTTCCGGACAAGATTCTTAGGCTCGAACGCGACATCAAGGCAGAAGAAAATCTCACCAGCCGGATCATCGACATCGTCGCTCCGATCGGCAAAGGCCAGCGCGGCCTGATCGTGTCCTCGCCCAAAAGCGGCAAAACGGTGATGCTGCAACACATTGCGCATGCGATCACCTCAAACCATCCCGACGTGATCCTGATCGTGCTGTTGATCGACGAGCGTCCGGAAGAAGTGACCGACATGCAGCGCACCGTGCGCGGCGAAGTGGTGGCCTCAACCTTCGACGAACCGGCGATCCGCCACGTTCAGGTGGCCGACATGGTGATCGAAAAAGCCAAGCGCCTGGTTGAGCACAAAAAAGACGTAGTGATCCTGCTCGACTCGATCACCCGCCTGGCGCGCGCCTACAACGCGGTGCAGCCGAACAGCGGCAAGATCGGCACCGGTGGCCTCGACACCAATGCGCTGCAACGGCCGAAGCGTTTTTTTGGCGCGGCGCGCAATGTCGAAGAGGGCGGTTCGCTCACCATCCTCGCCACCGCCCTGGTCGATACCGGCAGCCGGATGGACGACATCATTTACGAAGAGTTCAAAGGCACCGGCAACATGGAGATCCACCTGGATCGCCGGATGGCCGAGAAGCGTTTGTACCCGTCGATCCTGATCAATAAATCCGGCACCCGGCGCGAAGAGCTGCTCTACACCCCCGAAGTGCTGCACAAGGTGTGGATTTTGCGCAAGTTCCTCTACAACATGGACGAGATCGAAGCGATGGAGTTCATGATGGAAAAGCTGCGCGCGACGAAGAACAACGACGCCTTTTTTGAGTCGATGAAGAAGAGTTGAACGGTCGCGTCAGCTGCGCGAAATTCTTCCTAAGCCATTGCAAACAAAGGGATTTCGGGCTATACTTTTAATCTCTGTGCGGATCTTTCTCGCGCATTTTATTCAACCCCACCTCGCGAACCCTTGCCAATGTCTGCATCACGCAGGCCGCAGGAAACCGCGAACACTTACGAGGCAATCATGAAAGACGGCGTCCACCCCGCTTACAAAGAAGTTCTGTTCTATGACCCGAGCGTAGATTTCAAATTCGTCACTAACTCGACAATGGATACCAAGAACCGCGAAAAAATGACTTTTGAGGGTAAAGAGTATCCGGTCATCCGCCTTGACGTGTCGTCCGAGTCGCACCCGTTCTACACCGGCAAGCAGAAAATCGTTGACGTCGCCGGCCGGGTTGAGAAATTCAAGCAGCGCTACGGCGCAGGCAGCAAAAAAGCTGCTGCGTGAGCAGGCAGAGCGCGTCTGACAAAAAAAGGCAGCCTTGGCTGCCTTTTTTGTTGTCCATTTTTATTGCAATGTTGCTCGAACCTTCGCCAGCCGGTCAAATCACAATTTGAACCGTCTTCCGGCGCTGTGCAACCGGTAAAATCCCGCCGATGTTGTCCCCTATTTTTCTTCGCTCGCTGCTCGCTGCCGTCACCGTCGCGGCAGCCGCTTCGTGCGCGCAAAACCCGGTCACCGGCAGGCCCGATTTTGTCGTCGTCTCCGAAGAACAAGAGCTGCGCATGGGCCGCGCCTACGATCAGCAGATCAAAAAAGAAACCGCGCTCTACGACCATAAAAACGGCAACGACGCGGGCATCGCCGCCTACGTCGAGCAGCTCGGCACCAACCTCGCCAAACACAGCCACCGCAGCAACCTCGAGTACCGCTTCGCGATCCAGGACTCGGCCGACGTCAACGCGTTCGCCCTGCCTGGCGGCTTTATTTACCTCACCCGCGGCATCCTCGCGTATCTCAACTCGGAGGCCGAACTCGCTGCCGTGCTTGGCCACGAAATCGGCCATGTCACTGCGCGTCACAGCGTGCGTCAAATCAGCGCGCAACAGGGCGCGAGCGTCGGCCTCACCATCGCGTCGATTTTTATTCCCGGCATGCGCGGCCAGGGCGCAGGCAATCTCACTAACATCGCCGCCAACGCCCTGCTCTCGGGCTACGGGCGCGATCACGAACTTGAAGCTGACCGTCTCGGCGCCGAATACCTCGCGCGCACTGGCTACCCGGTGCCGGCCATGATCAAAGTGATTGGTGTGCTGAAAAATCAGGAGACCTTCGACGCGCAGCTGGCGAAAGAAGAAAACCGTCCGCCGCGCGTGTATCACGGCCTGTTCGCCTCGCACCCGGAGAACGACACGCGCTTGAAAGAAGTGATCGCCGAAGCGGAGCGCGTAGTGTCGGCCGGCGCAACCGTCAACGCCGCCGTCAAACCCGACGAACGGCGCGACGCCTTTCTCGCCAAGTTAGATGGCGTGGTGTTCGCCGACAACGCCTCGCAAGGCACCGTACGCGACAACATTTTTTACCACGCCGAGCTCGGTCTGGTGATGAAGTTCGCCACCGGCTGGCGCGTGATCAACCGTCCGGATCGCCTGCGCGCCGTCGCCCCGGGTGGTGAAGCCTTCATCGACGTATTGCTCGAACCAGTACCCAAAGGCGCGACGCCACAAGATATTCTTAAGCGCCGGCTCAGCATCGACGGCGACGCCGACCTCACACCAGTCAACGGCCACCCCGCCGCCATCGCCAATGTGCGCGGTGCCAACGTGCGCGCCGGCGTCGTGTTCACCAGCCATGGCGACGGCTCGAAAGAGCCAGGCAAAGACTCGTCCAGAGTGGCTCCAGCGAAAGAGTCCACCAACGAGAAACGCGTCGAGGCAGCCAAAGACCAACCCAAAGATCAACCCAAAGACCAACCCAAAGACCAACCCAAGGCCTTCGCCCTGATCGGCCAGGCGAAAACAGCGGACGCTCTGAAGCGCCATCTCGACGCGATCAATAGCACCTTCAAAACCATGCGCGCGTTTGCCGATGCCGACAAAAAACTCGCCGAGCCGCTGCGCATTCACATCATCACCGCCAGCGCCAGCACGCGCTACGCCGATCTCGCGAAACAATCACCGCTCGGCCGCTACGCTGAAGAACAACTGCGTTTGATGAACGCGCAGTACCCAAGCGGCGAGCCACTGCCCGGTCAGAAACTGAAGGTGGTTCGATGAACGGTGGTGCGATGGGTGGTCCAGCGTCGTCCGCCGGGTCTCGGGACGAACCTCGTGCGGTATCGCAAGGCGTACCACAAGCTTCCTCTACCGCGCACGCCCGCCTGTCGCATCTACGCGTACCGGTGCCGCTACCGAGCCCGTGGTTCTGGGCCATCGCCATCCTCTATGCCTTACTTGGCCTGGCCGGCCACGACCCGTGGAAGCAGGACGACGCCATCGGCTTCGGCATCGCTTGGAGCATGGCTAACGGCGGCGTGCTCGACTGGCTGATCCCGAACGTCGCCGGACGCATGGTGCCGGAAAAAGGCCCGCTGGCGTTCTGGCTCGCGGCGCTACTGATCAAACTCTTGGGTGGCATGCTCTACGCCCACGACGCCGCGCGCCTCTCAGCCGGGGTCTGGACCATGATCGCGATCTATGCGGTGTATCGCGCCGCGCGCGCGCAATTTGGCGAGGCCGAGGGCCGCCTCGCGGTGCTGACCCTGCTCGCTTGTCTGGGTCTGTTGGCACGCAGCCACGAGACCGCTGCTGAACCCGCGCTGGTGGCAGCTTGTGCGCTGTTGCTGTGGGGGTTATGCAGCGAGGCGGCCAAAGCACAGCCGGCCACATCCGCACCTGCGGCCGGCGCCGCGCTGCGCCTCGCGCTGGCGATTGGCGGCGCGATCGGCATGGCAGCACTGGCGCGCGGACCGGTAGCGGCGTTAGCCCTTTGCGCGGCGGTGCTGTTGCTGATCGCCTTCGACCCGGTCTGGCGCAGCCCGCACCGCCTGTTGGTGTTGGCCGGTGCCTTGGTGTTCGCGCTGTTTTTGTTGGCACTGTGGACGCGCATGCTGATCGCCTACGGGGGGCGCGATGGCGCGCTGTTTGCTCGCCACTATTTCGGCTGGAGCGGCGCGCAACTTGGCCTGCCGTCGCTGGCCGACGTCCGCTATACCGCCAAGACCCTGATGTGGTTCGTGTTCCCGGCGTGGCCGGTGGTGCTGTGGTGGCTGCTGCGCCAGCCGAAACGTTTTCTCGGCGAGACCGAACCGCGCCGCTTGCATTTGCCGGCCCTCGCGATGATTGCCGCGACCCTCGCCTCGTTAACCTGGAGCGCGTCGATTGGCGAGGCCCACTTGCTGCCGCTGTTGCCCGCCTGTGCCGTGTTTGCCGCGCCCGCCTTCGCGCGCCTGACGCGCGGCATGGCGGCGGGCATCGACTGGTTTGGCCGTTTCACCTTCACCGGCGCTGCCGCCCTGATTTGGCTCGGCTACTGCGCCCTGCAACTCGATTGGCCACCGCGCATCGCCGCCAACTTCGCACGTCTGCAACCGGGCTTTCACGCGGGCTTTGCGCTGCTGCCGTTTTTGATCGCCCTCGCCGCCACCCTGGCGTGGTTGATTGTGTGTTCGCGCAGCCAGCGCACGCCGCTGCGCGCGATCACCCACTGGTGCTACGGCGTGCTACTCAATTGGCTGCTCTTGATGACGCTGTTGCTGCCGTGGGTCGACTATGGAAAATCCTATCGCTCCGTCGCCATCGGCCTGAAAGGCGCTCTGGGAGCCACTCTGAGCGACACTACCTGCATCGAGTCACGCTCGGTTGGGGTCGCCGAACGCGCCTCACTGAATTACTTTCTCGACCTGCCCTTCGGAGCCCGCTGTGAATGGATCTTGCAGCAGGGGCATCCGTCCGATCCGCGCGTGGCCCCGGACGGCGCACGCCTGATCTGGGAAGGCAGCCGCCCCGGCGACCGCAATGAGCGCTTTCGCCTGTATCAGCGCCGGTAATCGTTGCGCATCAACCCGTGAGGTTCCACCAATGAACGTGAATCCCTTGCCGTCGTATCCATTGCCTTCGAATCAATTACCGGTTTGGCATGCTCTCGGCGCGCATCAGGCGGCGATGCGCACAGTGCATCTGCGCGACCTGTTCGCCCAAGACCCGGCACGCGCGACGCGTTTCGCGGTCGACGCCGGCCCGCTGTTTATCGACTATTCGAAACACCGCATCACCAACGACACCGTCAAGCTGCTGCTCGATCTCGCGCGCGCGCGCGATGTCGAAGGCTGGCGTACCCGCATGCTCGCCGGCGAAGCGATCAACACAAGCGAGAACCGCGCCGTGCTGCACACCGCCCTGCGCGGCAGCGGCCCGGCCGGCGCGCAAGCCGAAGCGCGTGGCGCGCTGGCGCAGATGCAGGCCATCGCGCAGCCGCTGCGCAACGGCCAGTTGCGCGGCGCCACCGGCAAGCCGATCACCGACGTGATCAATATCGGTATCGGCGGCTCTGATCTCGGCCCGCGCCTTGCTGCGGCCGCGCTGGGTACGCGCAGCGCACTGCCGCGCGTGCATTTCGCCGCCAACGTCGACCCGGCTGAGCTGGACGACGTGTTGGCCATGTGTGAGGCGGCCACCACGCTGGTCGTGATCGTCTCAAAAACCTTCGGCACCGCCGAGACCCTGCTCAACGCGCGCGTCGCGCGCGACTGGCTGGCGGCGTCGCTCGGTACCTCGCTCGGTACGTCGCTTGCCCCCCACCTTGGCACCGGCCTCGAAGCGCATCTCCTCGCTGTCACCAACAATCTTGCTGCCGCACAAGCATTCGGGATTGCGCCGGCGCACGTGCTGCCGATGCCCGAGTGGGCCGGCGGACGCTTTTCGCTCTGGTCAACGGCGGGGTTCGCGACTATGGCGGCAATCGGCGACGATGCGTTTGACCAACTACTGGCCGGCGCTGCCGCGATGGACGCGCATTTTTGCAGCGCGCCGCTGGACGCCAATGCCCCCGTGCTGCTCGCCCTGCTGTCGGTCTGGTACACCAGCTTCTGGGGTGCTCAATCCCACGCCGTGCTGCCGTATGCCAAGCGCCTCGCGCTATTGCCAGACTACTTGCAGCAGCTTGAAATGGAATCGAACGGCAAGCGGATGGACCGCGATGGCAAACCCATCGGCTACGCCACCGCGCCGGTGCTGTTCGGCGGCACTGGCACCAACAGCCAG
>JAYVSR010000047.1:0-16808 GCA_043775155.1 Burkholderiales bacterium
GTCACGACGAATGTCGAGGTCCGCGTTCGCAATCGATAATTGATGCAAACGCAAATCAGCGAATGGCACCGACCACCACGATAGCGTCACCGACACCACCGGCAAAGTCAACGCGGCACGGCCCTTGGCGTCGTACACCTTGACATCGCGCAGATCGAGGTCGGGACGCAGACCGTCCCAGCCGGCTTGAATTTCGCCAATACTCACCGCCAGGCCAGTCGCGCGGCGCAAGGCATTTTCAATGTCGCCACGATAGGTCTCGACGTTCGGCAGCACCGCATAGCGCAGCGTCAACACCAAGAGCGCGAAGGCGAAGAACAGGGTCCAGAGCAGGCGCTCGATCCACAAAAGCCCCCATGACAGAGTGCTGCCGCAAATGTTCATTGAGCGCCGGATCAACGACTGGCCCGCAGGGGTACTTTGGTGCGACACCGATGCGATCGCGGGGGCTGTTGCAGGCGGCTCAACTGCGGAAACGGCCAGGGACACCGCTGGGGACGCCACTGGGGACGCAGCAGTTGAACCGCGCTCCGGCGCGTCCACTGCGGGCGCCAAATCGAGCGGTAATTGAGGGGGCAATTCAGGATGCTTCATAGGGCCGGTCAATGTAGCATATGCTCTCCTGATCAACGCCTTCGCCACTCTGCGCGCGCACGGCGAATTACATTTGGAAACAAAGGCTTCGGCATTGGAAACCGGCACTGGATGGGAGGGCAAAATGGGCCGCGCCGGGTTGGGCGCGCCGTGGAGCGCCGCTTTCAGCGATTACGCGCGCGCGCGCTTCACGGCGCTGCCCGCATTACCCGCGCAAGTCCGCGCCTGGGCCGCCGCGCCGTTCGCCCGCACGGCGATGGCGGCGCGCCTGATGGCGGCGGACAGCGCCACTCTCGGCACCGCACTGCGTGCCTTGCGGCGCGACGTGCTGCTCACAATCATGGAGCGCGATCTGGCTGGCGCAGCGCCACTCGATGAAGTCACCCAAACCATGACGGCGCTCGCCGAAGCGGCAATCGGTGCCAGCCTGCGCGTGCTCAACGCCGAACTCACGCCGCGCTACGGCATCCCCCGCGATGCGGCCGGCCGCGTGCAGCACCTGCATGTGGTTGGCATGGGCAAGCTCGGCGGCGGCGAGCTGAATGTGTCGTCAGACATCGACTTGATTTTTTTGTACCCCGAAGAGGGAGTGACCGATGGCAACAGTGGCGGCGGCACCGCGCCGATCTCAAACCACGAATACTTCAACCAACTCGGCAAACGTCTGATCCGCCTGTTGAGCGACGCCGATGAGCATGGCTTCGTGTTCCGGGTTGACATGCGCCTGCGTCCCTGGGGCGACGGGCCGCTGACGATGAGCTTCGACGCGCTGGAAAATTATCTGGTGGAGCATGGCCGCGACTGGGAGCGCTACGCCTGGATCAAAGGCCGCGTGCTAACCGGCGATCAGGGCGATGCCTTGCTCAACAGTGTGATGCCGTTCATCTACCGCCGCTATCTCGACTTTGGCGCGGTGGAGTCGTTGAAAGGCCTGCACGCGGAGATCCGCCGTGAAGTCGCGCGGCGTGAGCTGGCAGATCACGTCAAACTCGGCCCCGGCGGGATTCGCGAAATCGAATTTATCGCGCAGGCCTTGCAGATGATTCGCGGCGGGCGCGATGCGCGCCTGCGTTCACGGCCGACGATTCCGACGTTGAATACGATGGCCTCGCTTGGCCTGTTGCCCGCCGAGGTAGTGGCAGAACTCTCCGCCGCCTACGACTTTCTGCGCCGGGTGGAACATCGTCTGCAATACGCCGATGATCAACAGACCCACACGCTGCCACGCACAGAAGAGGCACGTGCGCGGCTCGCGCACTCGATGCACTGCGCCGATTGGCCCGCCTTCGAAGCGCAATTGAACGCGCATCGGGATCGCGTCAAGCGCCACTTCGAAGCATCGTTGGGTGACGCGCCATCGGCTTCGCCGACACCTGCGCGGGCGTCCCACTCCGGCGGTCACGCCGAAACCGAAAACGGCATCGCCCGCACAGCCTCTCCCACCAACGATGTTGCGATTCAAGCGGCCCAAATCGTTGTGGGACAAGGCTTTGCAGCCAGCGATGATTTAAATCGTTTCATCCGGGCCACTCTTGAGAGCAGCAAAATCCGCCGTCTCGCCGCTGCCAGCCGCGAGCGCTTCGTGCAACTGCTGCCGCACGCCATCGATGCGGCACGCGCCACCGCTGCGCCAGATGCCGCGCTAAAACGCCTGCTCACCTTTCTCGAAGCAGTCGCCTCGCGTTCGAGCTACCTTGCCCTGCTTACCCAGTCTCGCGCCGCGCTGGGCCGCTTGGCGCAACTTCTCGCCGCATCCGAATGGGCGGCGCAGTACCTCACCACCCACCCGATCCTGCTCGACGAGTTGATTGACGCGCGCACGCTCAACGCCACACCGGACTTCGCCGCATGGAGCGGGTTCGCCGCTGCGCAACTGGACGCACACCGTAACCCACCCGGCGGCGCCAATGGCAGCACAGCGGGCAGCACAGCGGGCAGCACAGCGGGCAGCGCCACCAGCAGCACAACGGGCACCGACCTCGAAGCGCAAATGAACACCCTGCGCGAAGCCCATCACGCACAAGTGTTCCGCCTGCTGGTGCAAGACCTGGCGGGCTCGCTCACCGTCGAAGTACTCGCCGACCACCTCTCCGAACTCGCCGACCGTACCCTCGCGCTCGCTCTCGAAGAATGCTGGCGCGCACTGAAACAAAAACACCCCGACATCGGCCTCACCGGCGCGCATTTCGCCATCATCGCCTACGGAAAATTAGGCAGCAAAGAACTCGGCTACGCCTCCGACCTTGACTTAGTCTTCATCTACGAAGACACCCACGAACGCGCCGCCGAAATCTACGCCCGCCTGGCGCAGCGCCTCCTCACTTTCATGGAAACCCGCACCACGGCCGGCCGCCTGTTTGAAACCGACACGCGGTTGCGCCCCGACGGTGCCAGCGGTCTCCTCGTCACCAGCCTCGAAGCATTCAAGGACTATCAAGAAAACCGCGCGTGGCTGTGGGAACACCAGGCGTTGACTCGCGCCCGCTTCTGCGCCGGCGACGCTGCCATCGGCCAGGCGTTTGAAGCAGAACGCAAAAAAATCCTCACCGGGCCACGTGAGCACGGCAAGCTCGTCGAAGAAGTACGCAGCATGCGCAAAAAAATGCACGACGGCCATCCGAACAAATCGCAACTCTTCGACCTAAAGCACGACGATGGTGGCATGGTGGATATTGAATTCTCTGTGCAGGCGCTGGTGCTCGAACACGCGCGCACTCACGCATCGCTGGTGGAGAACAAAGGCAACATCGCCCTGCTTGGCCGCGCGGCGGATGCCGGTTTGATTGATCGAGTGGTTGCGGACGGTGCCGCGAACGCGTATCGCATGTATCGCAAGCATCAGCATGCGTTGCGGTTGAATAATCTGGAATACGCACGGTTGCCCAAAGCGGAACTGACCGGCGAGGTGGCTGCCGTGTTGGCGTTGTGGAAGAGTGTTCTTGAAACAAGTTGAGGACCGAAACGCACGACTTGTTTCAAGCTGCGGCTTAACCTGACCGCTGGCCCGATAAAAGGAGATTTATGAAATCGGCATTTTCAATTTCCAGGCGGTTCGCCCTCAGTGCAACCGCTCTCTCTCTCTCTGCTGCTCACCAGCCACGCGTTCGCCGCCGGCATCCACGTGATGATCTCGGCCGGCTTGCACGGCGGTTACGCCGGGCTGGCGCCGGATTCGGTTTCGGTTAGCGGGCTATCTTGATGAAACCGTTGGTGTGAGCCATTCTCCAGCGGTCTTCTCAACTTGCAATCGCTTCTGGCAGGCGGCTTTTATCGGCTGGGTGCGGGGTTACTCGCCGGTCAAATAGACACGCAATTGCTCCGGCACTGGCGTCGGTTTCCTCGTCGTGCGATCCAACAACACGCAAGTCGCCTCGGCTGTCGCCACTTCCCCGTTCGCCGCCTGAATCGTCTGCACAAAATCGAGTGACGTGCGCCCGACGCGTACGCAGCGCGTGCCGATGCGTGCGGCGCCGGGGAAGAACAATTCCTTCTTGAACAGGATGAGCTGCTTGGCGACGACGATTTGGGTGGCGGCGCGGATCGCTTCAATCTCTGGTGCCGAGAGCAACTCGATGCGTGCCGCTTCGAGCAGGGTGGCCATGATCGCGTTGTTGACGTGGCCTTGCTGGTCGGTGTCGGCGTTGCGCAGTTTTTCTTCGCACCAGAAGCGGTAGCCGGTAACGGCGGCTTGGGTCATGCTGGTTCTCTCAATTGGTGGTCGATAGAGTGGGGTAAGTCGGTGGCGTGGCCGGGTGGTGGCGCCCGCTGCTATGCGCGCGGTGCAGCGGATGGTGACGCAGCTTCCGTCTCGATCAACGCACTCGCCCATTCACGCATCACACGCTTTTGAATCTTGTTGCCGTTCGGGCCGTTGATGGCGGGGAAGGCGTCGATGACGACGACGCGGCGTGGCACTTTGTAGGCGGCCATGCGCTCGCGGCAGTGAGCGACGAGGGTGGCTTCGTCAGGCACGGCGGCGGCCGATGCATCTGCGTTAGTGGCCTCCATCTTGATGACGTAGGCGACGGCGGCATCGCCTTCACCGGCGCGCTTGACACCGACCACTTGCGCGCCGCCGACGCCGGCGTGTTGCACGAGGCAATTCTCAATCTCGGCCGGGTTGACGAGATAGCCGCGCAGACGCAAGCTGTCGCCGATGCGCGCGAGGTAGACGAAGCCTGCGCCTTCCATAAAGCCGAGATCGCCGGAGCGGTACCAGCCGTCAGCCGTCATCGCTTTTGCGGTCGCCTCGGGGTTGTTGAGATAGGCATCGAGCACGTTCGGGCCGCGAATTTGAATTTCCCCGGGCTCGCCTTCTGTGAGTAGTTGTCCGGTCTCGGCGTCCACTACGCGCACCGCCATGTCCGGATCAATCGGCACGCCGCCCGACTTGGCGCGCTGCGCCACGCTGGCACTCGCGTCGTGAAACGACATTAACGAATAGCACTCGGACGAGCCATAGGTGCCGCTGAACCTGATGCCGAGTTCATGGCCGCGCTGCGTCACTGGCAGGGCCACGCCGGTGAAGTCCGCCTGCACCGCGCGCCGCCAGCTGGAGAAATCAGCGTCCGCCGTTTTGTCCAATGAGTTGAACATCGACTCGAACATCGTGTCGGCGCCGATCACGTGGGTGATCCGGTGTTGCGCAATCGCGTGCGCTGATTCGTCTGCATTAAACACCGGTTGTGACACGCACACCGCACCGCCAGCCAGCGCACCCAAGAATGTCATGAAGCCGAACACGCCGAACAAGGGCAGCACGCAGAGCATGGCGTCGCCGGGGCGGATGTCGAGCGCACGCGCGACCTGAACCGCATGGCGCGCGATGCTGGCGTGGCTGTGCGCTGCAAGCTTGGGGAGGCCGGTGGTGCCCGAGGTGGAGAAGCAGCAGAGTAATTCCGTGCTGTCGATGAAGGGTGTGGGTGACGCCGGGTAGAGCGGGGTTGATGGTGCAAACTGCATAAACGAAGCTAGATCGCCGAGCTCGATCACCTGCCCAAGCGTAGCGACTTCCGTCCTCAATCCGCGTGCAATCTCAGCGTAATCCGTATCGAGAAATAGTTTCGGTGCGACGATGCCGCGCGCCCGCGATACGGTCAACAGATGTTTCACCTCGGGTGCTTTGTAGCGCGTGCTCACCGGCACGATCAACACGCCGATGCGTGCAGCGGCGAACAGCAGTTGCAACCACGCCAGGCCGTTCGGTAGCCATAGCGCCAGCGCGTCGCCACGTTGGAATCCCAGCGCGGTGAGTCCGTGCGCTGCGTTTAATGCGGCAGTGCGTAACTCGCCGCGCGTGATGGTCTTTCCATCGCCGGTGAAAGCGGGCGCATCGTCATTGCCCGCCAGCAGGTGTTCGAGTGAATATTTTTCTGATGTTGCAATGCGCATTGCCAAATTCTCAACATTTGATCAGGTTAAAACCATTGGTGGGAGCCATTCTATGCTAGTCGAGTAACGAAAACTGGTGGTACAAGATCCTCTCGGGGCAGGTCTACTATGTGGTTTTGATCACGGTCAGATACTCGGCGCCACTCTCCGGCAGCCTGATAAATTAGCATTTCGTCACGCAGGTGAATCAGCAAAGGAAGCACCCATGCGCTACTCAGTATTCTCCGTCAACGACCACCACCCGTCTCTGCCGCGCACCGTCAGCCAGCTTTACGCGCAGGTGATGCAGCAATGCGAGTTGGGCGAGACGCTCGGTTACGACACCTTCTTTTGCGCTGAACATCACTTTCACGAATACGGCGTGGTGCCGGACCCGGCGGTGATGCTCTCGGCCTTGGCACAGCGGACAAAAACCATTCGCCTCGGCACCGCGATTTCGATTCTCACATTTCACGACCCGCGCCGCATCGCCGAGACCTATTCGATGCTTGACCAAATGAGCGGCGGACGCTTCGTGTTTGGCGTGGGCTCGGGCTATCTCGCGCATGAGTTCAAAGGCTACGACGCGCAGCCGGCCGAGAAGCGCGACCGCTTTAACGAGAACCTCGATCTGGTCAAGCGCTTAATGAGCGGCGAGTCGCTGTCGTACACCGGTCAATTTTCAAAGAGCGAAAAAGTGGCACTCAACGTGCTGCCGCACGAGGGCCGGGTGCCGCCGATTTATGTGGCGGTGCTGGCGCGCGAAGCGGCGTATCACGTCGGCAAACAGGCCAACCGCATCTTCACCGTGCCTTATGCCTCGTGCAAAAACTTTGAGGACATCGGCACGATGCTCGCCGAATATCGCCGAGGCCGCAGCGAGGCAGGCCTCGTGCCAGATGACGACGATCATGTGTTCACCCTGCACACCTACGTCGCGCGCACCGATGAAGAAGCGCGCCAGCAGTGCAAGGTCGCCTACGACCTTTACGTCGATACGCGCCTCTATGCAAAAAAGCACGTCTACGAAGACATCCTCACCAACGGCATTTGTCTCTTCGGTTCAGTTGAAACCGTCACCGAAAAAATCTGCCGCTTGCACGAGATGGGGATTCGTCACACGGCAACGCTGCACAACTTCGGCGCGCTCGCGCCGGAGTTGGTGCAGCGTTCGATGGTCTTGTTTGCCAATGAGGTGATGCCCGCTGCAATCGCGCGCGTGACTGCGCGTCAGTCGTAGGTCAGCGCCCCGCGCCCGAGCAGAGTCTCCGCCTTGATCGCATCAAAAATTGACTCGATCTCGGTAAACGGTGTGCGCATGCCGACCACTGGCTTGACGATGCCACGCGCCATCACTTCCATTGTCTCGATCAATTCGGTGCGGGTGGAATGCCGCGAGCCGGTGACGATTTTTTCGCTCATCATCATGCTGCGCGGGTTGATGCGGATGTCGCCGGTGCCGACGCCGATCACCACCGCCCGCCCGCCGGTCGCGAGACTGTCATAGGCTGATTGAAACGTCGCGCCGTGGCCGACGTAGTCAATCGCTGCATCGACACCCCGGCCATCAGTCAAGCGCTTCGCTTCGGCTGCCACATCAGGGTGGCGGCGCACATTGATCACTTCGTCCGCGCCCCACTGGCGCGCCAACGCAAGTTTTTCGTCCGAGACGTCGGCCGCGATGATGCGTGCGCCGAACAATTTGGCCACCTGCACGCCGTGAATCCCGACCCCACCACCGGCCCCGATCATCAGCACGCTGTCGTGCGGATTGATCTTGGCGCGCTCGCGCATGCAGTGCCAGTTTGTATTGACTGCGTCAGTCGCCATCGCGGCGGCTTCGTAACTCAGGCCGGCCGGAATGTGCAGGAAACTTTCCACCGGCAGGCAGACGTATTGGGCGAAGCCGCCGTCGCGCGCGACGCCGACAAAGCCGTTGAATTTTTCGCACAAGGTCTCGCGCCCGCCGCGGCACCAGCGGCAGCGCCCGCAGGTGAGATAAAAGTAGACCGCGCAGCGGTCGCCGGTGGCGAGCTCGTGAACCTCCGCACCCACCTCGACAATATCGCCGCCCAGCTCGTGCCCCATGATGCGCGGCACGCTGCCGCCAAAGCTGCCGTTGCGCATGTTGAGCAGCGTCAGGCCGACACCGGCAGCACGCACTTTCATCACCGCTTCGCGCGGGCCGGGCTTCGGGTCGGGGCGGGTTTGCAGCACCGACTTCTCGCCCCATTGATTGACCACCATGGCTTTCATGATTGGATTTCCTCGTCGTGCAGCGCGACTCGCTCTGCGGGCGTAGCCCTGTTAGAGCGTAGCCCATGGGAGCGGCGCTGCTATGATCCACAGTTAATTTTCGAAAAGAGGATAGCGTACATGACACAGGCAGTCGGCATCATCGGGCTGGGCATCATGGGCGGCGCGTTTGGCGCTAATTTGGTCAAGGCCGGGCATCAAGTGTTTGGCTACGACGTCTCGGCAGACGCGGCGGCGCAACTGGGCGCGGCGGGTGGCACAGCGCTGGCGTCGATGAAAGAAGTGCTGGCGAGCGCGCCCGTCACCATCACATCGTTGCCGACCGTGGCCGCATTCAACGCCGTGTTCGCCGAGATGGCCCCGCTGCTCAAGCCCGGCCACGTCGTGGTGGAAACCTGCACCATGCCGCTCGAAGTCAAGCAGGCGGCATACGACAAGTTGCAAGCGGTGGGAGCGCATCTGCTCGACTGCCCGGTCAGCGGCACTGGCGCGCAAGCGGCAATAAAAGACCTGGTGGTGTTGGGTAGCGGCGACGCGGCGGCGTTTGAGTGCGCGCGCTCCGCTCTCGAAGGCATCTCGCGCAAGCAGCTTTACCTCGGCGCTTTCGGCACCGGCAGCAAGATGAAATACATCGCCAATCTATTGGTGAATATTCACAACGTCGCGGCCGCCGAGGCATTCACCCTGGCCAGCAAAGCGGGGATCGATTTGCAGTTGGTCTACGACACCTTGCAGGACAGCGCTGGCACCTCGCGCATGTTTCAGATGCGCGGGCCGCTGATGGTGGCTGATCACTATCAGCCGCCGACCGCGCGCGTCAGCCTGCACATGAAAGACCTCGACATCATCAGCCGGTTTGCTGACGGCCTGCATTGCCCGGTGCCGCTGTTCAACATGGCGACGCAGTTGTATCACTCGGCATCGAGCCAGGGCTTGGGCGCGGAAGATACGGCGGTGGTGTGCCGGGTGCTGGAGCAGATGGCCGGCGTTACGCGTGGGGGTTGAACAGCGCAGCGGGTCGGGGAACGGGCCAGGTAGCGGGCAAAGCGGCGGCGCAGGTATGGAGCACAACCCGGAGCACAACCCGGCGCAAAACGCCGCGCGCAACACCGCACTCGGCCTGCTCGCCTTGGCCAATCTGTTCTGGGCCGGCAATTGGGTGATTGGCCGCGCGCTGCGCGACACGCTTGACCCGGTGACGCTGAATTTTTTTCGCTGGCTGATCGTCGTGCTGGTGCTCGCGCCGTTTGCCTGGCGCGCCGCGCGCGCGCATCGGGCGTTGCTCCGCGAGCATGCACGCTGGCTCTTCGTGCTGGCGCTGCTCGGCGTCGTCCTATTTCAATTGCTGCTCTACGAAGGCCTGCGCACGACGACCACGATCAATGCCGTGCTGCTTAACTCGTCATCGCCACTGTTCATCATGCTGTGCTCCTGGTGGATGGAGCGCGAGCGCGCGACGCGCGGGCAGGTGATCGGCATGTTGATTTCGCTGGGCGGCATTTTGATCATTTTGGCGCGTGGCGAATTGGCGCGGCTGACGCAAGTGGAGTTTCACCTGGGTGATTTTTGGATTCTGTCGGCGATGGCGATCTGGGGGGTGTATTCGGTGCTGCTCAAGCGGCGGCCAGCGCAACTGGGCGGCGTGCTGATGTTGTTCGCGGTGTCGGTCATGGGCTTGGCGCTAATGCTGCCCCTGTTTGTTTGGCGCGCGATGCAAGCGCCGTTGCCAGTGCCGGATGCGGCGGCGGTGGGGGCGGTGCTTTACATCGCGCTCGCCGCTTCGATTGGTTCCTTCATCTGCTGGAACAAAGGCGTCGCCGTGGTCGGTGCCAACACCGCCAGCGTGAGCATGCATTTGTTGCCCGCTTTCGGTACCATTCTGGCGATTTTGTTGTTGGGCGAAACGTTTCAACTGTTTCACGCGGCGGGGATTGCGACGATTTTGATTGGTGTCGTCGTCGCGACGCGCGCCGTGCCGCCGCAACCGGATGGCACCGCTTGAAATTGCAGCCCGCTGCCCCCATCTCGCGTCGTTGCGGCGAGGCATCGCGTTTTTTGTCGTGCTTGTAGTCGTGCTTGTAGTCTTGCGTTTAGTCGCGCGTGTATTCGCAATGTTTACGTGATTCCAATTTTCTTTTCTTGAAATGACCACATGATCCAAATCGAACACCTGACCAAATGGTTCGGCCAGCGCCGCGTCGTTGATGACGTTACGCTCACCGTCGAGCGCGGCGAAGTGCTGGGCTTTCTCGGCCCGAACGGCGCGGGCAAGTCCACCACCATGCGCATGGTGACCGGCTTTTTGCCCGCCACCTCGGGCCGCGTTGCCATCGGCGGGCATGACGTGATGACCGCGCCCTTGGCCGCCAAGCGCCTGATCGGCTATCTGCCGGAGAGCGCCGCGTCGTACCCCGACATGACGGTGCATGGCTTTCTCACCTTCGTCGCCGAACTGCGCGGCATGACCGGCGACGCGAAAAAGCGCGCCGTGCATCGGGTGGTCGAGCGCTGCTTTCTCGGCAGCGTGCTGTATCAGCAGATCGATACCTTGTCAAAAGGGTATCGGCATCGCACCTGCCTCGCGCAATCGTTGATTCATGACCCCGATGTGTTGATCATGGACGAGCCAACCGATGGCCTCGACCCGAACCAAAAACACGAAGTGCGTAATTTGATTCGTGAAATGGGCAAGACCAAAGCGGTGATTTTCTCGACCCATATTCTCGAAGAGGTGGACGCGGCCTGTACGCGCGCGATCATCATTGATCGTGGCCGCATCGTCGCCAATGGCACGCCCGAGTCGTTGAAGGCGATGGCGGCGTCGGCGGGCAGTGTGCGTTTGGTGGTCGGTGCCGACGGTACCGACGGCGCAGCGATGCGCGATGCGTGTGCTGCTGTGGCCGAGGCCGCTGGCGCTCAGCTTGATGCGGCGAACACCGACGCATCGAACGGCGCTTCTTCCTCCTCTACCTCTGGCGCGACGATCCACGTCACCCCCAAAGACAAATCCGCCGGCCCAGCACTCGCCCGCGCCCTGATGCAACTGGCCGAACGCCAACGCTGGCAAGTCGCCGAGCTGCACGTGGAGCCCGGCCAACTCGATGAAGTCTTCCGCAATCTCACTCTGTCCGATACGGTACGCGCATGAACACCACCGCTTCTACAACTGCCTCTTCCACCGCCGCTACCACCTCTGCCATCACGCACATCCGTGCCATCGCCAAGCGCGAGCTGGCGTCCTACTTTGGCTCACCGGTGGCCTACGTGTTTCTGGTGTTCTTTTTGCTGCTCACCGGCTTCTTCACCTTCACCGTCGGCAGCTTCTTTGAACGTGGAGAGGCAGGACTGGCCTCATTCTTCACCTGGCACCCGTGGTTGTACCTGGTGCTGGTGCCGGCCGTCGGCATGCGCTTGTGGGCTGAAGAGCGGCGCGCTGGCACGCTCGAATTGTTGCTGACGATGCCGATCAATCCATGGGAAGCGATTGTCGGCAAGTTCCTCGCGTCGTGGCTGTTCCTTGCCATCGCGCTGGCGCTGACCTTCCCCGTGGTGATCACGGTCAATTGGCTCGGCTCGCCGGACAACGGGCAAATCTTCGCGGGTTATCTCGGCAGCTTCATGCTGGCTGGCGCGTACCTCGCGATTACTTCGATGACCTCGGCCTTGACGCGCAATCAAGTCGTCGCCTTCATCGTCTCCGTCGTGCTGTGCTTGTTTCTGATCCTCGCTGGCTTCAACCCGGTGACCGACCTGATGACGCGCTGGGCCAGCCCGGCGGTGATCGAAACCGTCGCAGCGTTTTCTGTGATGACCCACTTCGACGGCTTTCAGCGCGGCGTGATTGATTCGCGTGACTTGCTCTTCTTCGTCTCGATCATTGGCTTCGCGCTGTTCGCCACGGCGATTGTGTTGCGCAATCGGCGCGCGGGCTAAAAGGAAAAAGATCATGATGAAAAAATACGAAGCCCTGATCTATTCTGCTGCCGGTTTGCTCGCATTGTTCGTGCTGCTGGTGGCGTTCAACTACCTGGCCGGCCGCGCTGCGGTGAAGGCAGACCTGACCCAAGGCAAGCTCTACACGCTCTCGGACGGCACGCGCCGCGCGTTGGCCAAACTCGACAGCCCGGTGAAAGTGCGCGTCTATATCTCGAAGGGTGACAACGCGATGCCGGTGCAGTTAAAGACCTTCGCGCAAAACGTCGAAGACCTGCTGCGCGAATTCAAGTCGGTGGCCGGCGGCAATCTGGTGATCGAGAAATTCAACCCGAAACCAGATTCGGACGAAGAAGACGCCGCGCAACTCGACGGCATCGAGCCGCAAACGCTCTCGACCGGTGAGCAGTTTTACCTCGGCCTGTCGGTCTCGAAGCTGGATCGCAAGCAAGCGATTTCCGCTCTGAGCGCGCAGCGCGAGCGCCTGCTCGAATACGACTTGATTCGCGCCATCACGCGCGTGGCGGTGACCGAAAAGCCGGTGCTAGGCGTGATGAGCGCGCTGCCGGTGATGGGCGCGCCGTTCAACCCGATGTCGCGCCAGCCGACCGAGCCGTGGGCACTCGCTGCCGAGTTGAAGCGTGACTTCGACGTCAAGGCGCTGACCCTCGATGTCGAGAGCATTGATCCGGCGATCAAGACCTTGCTGTTGATTCACCCGCGCGATATTTCGGAGCGCGCTGAATACGCCCTCGATCAGTTCGTCTTGCGCGGTGGCAAGCTGATCGCGTTTGTTGATCCACATATGTATTTCGACCAGCAGCCGAACCCGATGATGCCGATGGCACAAGGCCAGGCCGGGCAATCGACCCTGCCGCGTTTGTTCAAGGCCTGGGGCGTGGGCATGGAGACTGGTAAGGTGCTCGCCGACATCAACTATGCGTCCGGCGCCGGCCAGCGCACCACGCCGACCGTGCTCACGCTCAATCGCCGCGCGTTTAACAAAGATGATGTGGCAATGGGGCAGATTGATACCTTGCTGCTGGCTTTCACCGGCGTGTTTGACATCAAGCCCGCATCTAGTCTCAACCCGGGGTTGGTGGTGACGCCGATGATGAGTTCATCTACCAACACCATGATGATCGACAGCATCGTCGCCTCGCTCTCGGGTGACACGGCGATGAAAGGCTTTGTGCCGCTCAATAAAAGTTTGCCGTTTGCCGCACGTCTCGCAGGCAAGTTCAAGACCGCTTTCCCCGAAGGCCAGCCGGCCGCTTTCCCGCCACCACGTGATGCAAAAGCCGAAGTCAAGCCCGCTGCTGCTGCACAGTTGAAAGAAGCGGCGAGCGATAACACCGTCGTGATCGTCGCTGACGCCGACATGCTCGCCGACGGCGCGGCAGTCGAAGTGCAAAACATCTTCGGCCAGCGCGTGGTGGTGCCATCGAACGGCAACCTCGCACTCGCGCAAGGCCTGGTCGAGCAGGCGTCCGCCGGCGAAGACCTGTCGTCCTTGCGCACGCGCCAATCAATCTTCCGCCCGCTCACCGTGGTGCGCGAGATGGAGTCCGAAGCGCAGAAGCAATATTTCGGCAAGATCAAGTCGATGGAAGACGACATCATGCAGACCACCGAGAAGATGCAGCAAATGCAAAAGCAAACCGGCGGGCAGAAGTCGGCGCAAATTCTCTCGCCGGCCCAACAGGCCGAGATGGAGCGCTTCAAAAAGCGCGTGCTCGACACGCGGCGTGAGTTGAAAGAATTGCGCAAGAACCTGCGTCAGGATGCCGAGGCCTTGCAGTTCTGGACCAAGGTGGCGAACATTGCCATCGTGCCGCTGTTGGTCGCGCTGTTCGGCATCGGCGTTGCGGTGCTGCGCCAGCGCCGCGCCGGTGCCGCGTTGAAGGGAGCCTGAGCGATGGGCCGCAATGCTTTGGTGATGTTGGTGTTGCTCGCGCTCGCACTCGGTGGCGGCGCGCTTTACGTGCTGCGCGATGCAGGCAAGGCGACTGGCGGTTCGGTTGCGTCGTCGAGTGGTGCCGCCGTGGCCATCGGCGCGCCAGTGCTGCCGCAATTGAAAGCGGCTGAGGTTGCGCGCATCACGATCCGCGAACCGAAAGCTACGCTCACGCTGGAGAAAAAAAACGAGCGCTGGGTGATCGCCGAGCGCGGCGGTTACCCCGCCGATCTCGACAAGGTGACCGAGCTGGTGATCAAAGCGATTGAACTCAAGGTGGGGCAGACCGAGCCGATTGGCGAGAAGGATCGCGCGCGCATGCAGCTTGCTGCACCGGGTGCGACGGTGGCTGCTGCGGTAGAAGGCGCGGCGACCGCCATCGTGTTCGCAGGTGCGGACGGCAAGACGCTCGCTGAACTCTGGCTGGGCAAAAAATATTTCAAGACCCCGCCTGATGATCCCGTCAAAGCATTGGGTGATGGCCGCTTCGTCATGCTGCCGGCCGATGCCGCGCGCGTGATCATCGTCTCCGATCCGCTCAAGCAAGCCAGTGCAGACGCGAAGGAATGGATCGCGCGCGACGGCATCGCGATTGAAAACATCAAGGCCATCGAAGTGAAAGGGCCGGAGGCGAACTACAAACTCGCGCGCGCGATTCTCGACACCCCTTGGCAACTCGATGGCAAAGGCGGCACGCTCGATGCCTCGCGCGCAGGTGCCGCAGCGAACGCGTTGGCGCGGCTGGAGATTGAAGACGTCGCTGCCGCCGGAGCCGATGCGGGTTTCGACAAGGGCCACGAAGTTACCGCTAGCACTTACGACGGTCTCGACTACCGCCTGAAAGTGGGGCGTCTGGAAGGAGCGCGGTACTTCGTGCAAGTAAGCGCCGAGGGTGACGCCAAACGCCTCGCACCGTCAGCACCGCCGAACGACACGCCAGAAAACAAAGAGAAACGCGAGAAGGCGTTTGCCGAAGAGACCAAGCGGTTTGCCGAGCGCATCGCGCGTGAAAAAGCACTTGCACCGTTCACCGTGATGATGGCGAAGGCGAAGTTCGACGACTTGCTGAAGAAGCGCGAGGCGCTGCTCGCGCAGGACAAGAAAGACGCCAAGGACGCCAAGGTTTCAGCGAAGAAATAAACGGCATCAACTGAAAAATGGAACGTGCCAATGCCGTAAGAGCCGCTCCCACCAATGGTTTTGGCCTGCGCATTGCCAAGAAGCGCTTCCACCAACGATTTCAGTGGCATGGCCCATGCCGAAAATGACCAATCAATTTTTGGTGAAATCAGCGGACGCATTGGTATCGAGGTGAGCCGGTCGCAACTCAAACGCGCGCTGGCGCACCTCTTTAGTGTTGCTTTTGTGGTCACGGCGGGAGAGCGAAACCAGGCGCGCTATCGCTGGGCGGCTCAGGAATAGGCCTCTTTCTATTGGCTCAAAACAGGGCTAATCGGGCCGGGTTTCTTGATTTGTTGAGCCAGCCGCACATTGAGGAATTTTTAAGCTATTGTTTTTGTTGAACTCTTTTGATTTTCTATTAGCTTCCAATGAGTTAATGGTGAGCCAATAAACTGCGAAGGGCTTTCGGAATATGCTGCCGATTTTTGGGAACTCTTTTTCGTTTCGACGCAAAAAGCACAACGGCCAGCAAGATTTCGAGGTCTGGTCAAGAGGTCAAACAAAGCTGCGCCTCCTCGATGCCAAAACATTACAGCGTCGTCTCGCTGAGACCGTCGCGTGGTGCAATTCGCTCACTTGGCCCAAGGATTTTCGCGCCCCCGAGTTGAAACCAAATTTCTTCCACCAAGGGCCTGATGACCTGCTTTGTGATGTTGGGCGTTCACGCCAGATGCGGCTGCGTTATCGCCACATACCTGTCGCAGACGGTTTTCTTCCGCTTTCGGGTGGCCGCCTCTTGGTCTACTTTCCGGAAGCCAATCTTTCAGACGGATTAGCTGAAATTGAGTCGCAGGGATTTTTTGACGTTTTTAACTTGCCGCCGCTTGACACTTGGGTGACATTTTTTGAAGACCACACTCAAGAAAATTCATATCAACAACAACTGCTTTGCTATGTACCAAAGCCCGCCGTTCCATTCGCTGAACTCGGCATAGACGTCAACCCAGAAGAATGCATTCTTTGGTTAGAACAAACCTCTGGTGCGACCAGCAAACTCATCGGCAAGCTGCTGGCGCAACAATGAGCGTTGCGGGCGTTTCGTAACACGTCTGTTTGACTAGCGTGGCCTTGCGGACACGGAAAACCTGCTTGTCGCTTCATGAGGTGCGCTTAGCACCTTAGGCGGCAGGTACAAAAACCGCTTCTCCCGCGCTCACGCCGCAAGCAACTCTTCCTGCGGCCCGATCAAACACTCCGCCGAAATACCCAATCCCTTGTGCAAGCGCCGGATCATCTGCAGCGAGAGCGGACGCTTGCGATTGAGCACCTCATAAACGCGATTGGTGCCGCCAATCATGGGGACGAGGTCTTTCACTGTCAGGCCGCGCTGCTCCATCGCGAACTTGATCGCCTCCACCGGGTCTGGCAAGTCAATCGGGTAGTGCTTCGCCTCATAGGCTTCGACCAGTGTCACCAGCACGTCGAGCCGCTCGCCCTCGGGCGTGTTTAATTTGGCGTCCATCAAGGAATCAATTTCCTTGAGCACCGCGCGATAGTCGGCTTTGGTTTTGATCGG
>JAYVSR010000048.1:0-11490 GCA_043775155.1 Burkholderiales bacterium
ATTGAAGCAATCCGGTTTGTCGCTTTCTGGCGGTCAACAGCAACGCCTCTGCATCGCGCGTGCAGTCGCAGTGAAACCGGAAGTCGTGTTATTAGACGAACCAACCTCCGCGCTCGATCCGATTTCAACAGCAAAAGTCGAAGAGCTGCTACACGAATTAAAAGAGGATTACACGATCGCAATCGTGACCCACAACATGCAGCAAGCCGCGCGTGTGTCAGATTTTACGGCCTACATGTACCTCGGCGAATTGGTCGAATATGGCGTCACAGATGAGTTATTCATCAAGCCAAAACGTAAGGAAACTGAGGATTACATTACAGGGCGGTTTGGATAACTTTCCGCATCTACAAATATTTAAGCCCTAGCATTGACGGGCATTTCCGAGCATTTTGCCCCAAGATGCCCATAAAATTAAGCTTTTTATTATCCGACAAAAAGCTTAGCTTGCATCGTCTTCACCCACAGCTTCCTCCGTGGTGCGAATACCGTTCTCAAACCCGCCACCCGTGCCACTAAAAAATAAGTAAACCGGCTTCTCGTTTCTGAGAATATCGAGCGCGTTCTGAAAGTCGTCAAGATGATAATAAATCTGCGGCTGTGAGCCGATTAGTTTGTCCGTGGGCAGCACGCCCCCGTTGGGCTTGAAAACCATCTGGCCGATATACGCCTTCTTGTTTTTCAATCCTATGCGCGGTGAAAACGTATTGGCTGAATAGAGAATTTCGTATGCGTCAATTTCGGTCGTTGCCATGTCAGGTCTCCTGTCGTTAAAAATTGGGCTTGCTTCTATAAACGCAAATCACAGCGAAAATCCGACATCGCGCTGCACGATTCACAAAAGTAATATTTTTTTTAAACATCTACATTACTGACACCCGCTTTTTATATAACTTTTTTACACTCGCCACAAAACTCTCTGCACAGATTTGACACCGGTCTCTTTAACCTCATTTCTTCAATAGAAATTTAAGCGAGGTTGTCGTGGATGTTATTTATTTGGGTTTGATGGCGGCGTTGTTTGCGCTGCTATTTGCGTTGGTGAACGGCTGTGCACGACTGATGCGGTTTACCTCTCACAACAGCGCGGGCACCACTGCCCGATCCCAGGCGGACGCATGAGCGGCTTGCAGATTGTCGCCGGGCTTGTCGCCGCAGGCTTGTTCGTTTACCTCGTGATCGCCTTGATTAACCCGGAAAATTTCTCATGATGCCGTTAACGTCGTGGGCGCTGCTGGCTGCGTTTCTAGGCATGCTTGCGCTCACCGTAAAACCGTTGGGCATCTATCTGGCCGATGTCATGAGCGGCAGGTCACGTTTGGTTCATGTTGGCGGTCGTGTAGAACGCACCCTGCTTCGCTTATGCGGCGCTAAGCCCGCTGAAGATATGAACTGGAAACAATATGCAACCTCAGTGCTTATTATTTCTCTGGCTGGCGTCCTAGTTGTGTATGCACTGCAACGATTTCAGTTGTGGTTGCCGCTCAACCCACAACAGCTCGCCAACATCAGCGCCGATTCCGCCTTCAACACCGCAATAAGTTTTGTCACGAATACCAATTGGCAAGGCTACGGTGGCGAATCAACGATGTCGTACTTGACACAGATGGTGGCACTCACCGTGCAGAATTTTGTCTCCGCCGCCACCGGTATCGCAGTGGTGTTTGCGCTGATTCGCGGTTTTGCATCACGCGGATCGGTAGCAAAATCTGTTGTCACGCTTGGTAACTTTTGGGTTGATATCTATCGCATCTCAGCATATGTTTTGCTGCCGCTCGCGTTTGTGTTCGCATTATTTCTGGTGAGCCAAGGGGTCATTCAAAACACGCAGGCATATGTAAATGTGGCGACACTTGAGGTCCCAGCCGTTACGGCTGCGCCTGGTGTTGATACCGCCGTTCAGACCATCGCGATGGGCCCAGTCGCATCACAAGAAGCGATCAAAATGATCGGCACCAATGGCGGCGGATTTTTTAACGCGAACTCAGCACACCCGTTTGAAAACCCGACTGCATTAACAAATTTCTTTCAGATGCTGTCGATCTTTTTGATTCCCGCAGCACTCTGCTACGCCTTCGGCAGAACTGTTGGCGATACCCGTCAAGGCTGGGCGGTATTGGCGGCGATGACGATTATTTTTGTCGGTATGGCTATTGTGGTCATGGCTGCTGAACAGCACGGCAATCCGCAAATTTCAGCACTCGGCGTTGATCAGGTCGCGAGTGCGACTCAAGCAGGCGGCAACATGGAGGGCAAAGAAACACGCTTCGGTGTCGCTGCATCTGCGTTGTTTGCCGCGATCACAACCGCCGCATCCTGTGGCGCGGTAAACGCAATGCACGACTCTTTCACGCCACTCGGTGGGCTCATCCCCATGCTCAATATTCAGTTGGGCGAGGTTGTCTTTGGCGGTGTTGGCTCCGGGCTTTACGGCATGCTGATATTTGCCATCATTACGGTGTTTATCGCCGGGCTCATGATTGGGCGCACACCGGAATATTTGGGCAAGAAAATCGAAGCCTTTGAAATGAAAATGGTCTCACTCGTGATTTTAATTACGCCGCTGCTCATTCTCGTCGGCACTGCAATCGCCGTATCAACGGAAGCTGGACGCGCGGGCATTTCCAACCCCGGTGCACACGGGTTTTCGCAGGTGTTGTACGCGGTGACCTCTGCGGCTAATAACAATGGCAGCGCATTCGCTGGCCTCTCGGCGAATACGCCGTTCTATAACACGCTGCTCGGTGTTGTGATGTGGCTAGGGCGCTTTGGCATCATCATTCCAGTGTTGGCGATTGCCGGTTCCCTTGCCGCTAAAACGCGCAGCACACCCAACGCCGGCACGATGCCTACCCACGGCTTGCTGTTTATCTTTTTATTGGTCGGCATGGTGTTAATTGTCGGTGCACTGACCTACGTTCCCGCGCTGGCGCTCGGCCCAATCGTTGAACATTTGCAACTTTTTAGTTCGAAATAAGCGGAAAACTCTATGAATAATTCCACCCGCACAACCTTGACATTATTTGATCCCAAGCTCATCACGCCGGCAATTCTGGACGCGTTTAAAAAATTGTCGCCAATGGTGCAATGGAAAAATCCGGTGATGTTCGTGGTCTACATCGGTAGCATTCTCACCACGGTACTTTTCGTGCAGGCGCTAACCGGCAAAGGCGAAGCCGGCTGGGGGTTTATCCTGTCCATTTCGCTATGGCTTTGGTTCACCGTTTTATTTGCCAATTTCGCCGAAGCGCTTGCCGAAGGCCGCAGTAAAGCGCAGGCCGCGTCACTGCGCGGCATGAAACAAAAATCCTGGGCTAAAAAACTACGCGAGCCAAAACACGGCAGCGATTGGATCACCGTGCCCTCGGACGAATTGCGCAAAGGCGTCGTCGTATTGGTCGAGGTGGGCGATGTGATTCCTGCCGATGGCGAAGTGATTGAAGGGGTCGCATCCGTGGACGAAAGTGCCATCACCGGTGAATCCGCGCCCGTGATCCGCGAATCGGGCGGCGATTTTTCCGCTGTTACCGGCGGCACACGCGTGCTGTCGGACTGGCTGGTAGTGAGAGTTGCAGTCAATCCAGGCGAGGCCTTTTTGGATCGCATGATTATGATGGTGGGAGGAGCCAAGCGGCAAAAAGCACCGAATGAAATTGCGCTGACGATTTTGCTGGTCGCACTCACGATTGTGTTTTTACTAGCAACCGTAACACTGCTGCCGTTCTCGATTTTTAGTGTGGATGCGGCAAAAAATTCGGCTAGCTCCGTGGTCACCATTACTGTGCTGATCGCGTTACTGGTGTGCCTGATTCCCACCACGATTGGTGGGCTGTTGTCAGCGATTGGCGTCGCGGGGATGAGTCGCATGATGCAGGCGAATGTGATTGCCACCTCGGGCCGCGCGGTAGAAGCAGCCGGTGATGTCGATGTGCTTCTACTTGATAAAACCGGCACGATTACGCTCGGCAATCGCCAGGCCGCTGCGTTCTTTCCCGGTACTGGAATTGCAGAAAGTGAACTGGCACGTGCCGCACAATTAGCCTCTGTCGCTGACGAAACACCCGAAGGTCGGAGTATTTTGACGCTGGCCAAACAGCGTGGCTTTGCGGCTATTGAAGTTAATGATCACATCGGTGCGATCACCGTTGCCTTCACCGCGCAAACGCGCATGAGCGGCATGGATGTGGGTGGTCGTGAATTGCGCAAAGGTGCGGCGGACGCGATTCGTAAATATGTGGAAGCCGCCGGTGCACGCTATCCGATTGAGGTGGCGCGCAAAGCTGATGAAGTAGCCACGCGCGGCAGCACGCCGCTGGTGGTAAGCGACCATTATCGTGTGCTGGGTGTCATTGAACTGAAAGACATCGTGAAGCCGGGTATCAAGGAGCGCTTCATGGAGCTACGTCGCATGGGCATTAAAACCGTGATGATCACCGGCGACAACAAACTTACCGCCGCCGCCATCGCCGCCGAAGCGGGCGTGGATGATTTTTTAGCCGAAGCAACGCCGGAAGCAAAACTGAAAATGATTCGCGACTATCAAGCGGAAGGCAGGCTGGTCGCGATGACCGGCGACGGTACCAACGACGCACCCGCATTAGCGCAAGCCGATGTCGCCGTAGCGATGAATTCCGGCACGCAAGCAGCCAAGGAAGCGGGCAACATGGTTGACCTGGATTCGAACCCGACCAAGCTCATTGAAGTCGTTGAGACCGGCAAACAAATGCTGATGACGCGCGGCGCATTATCCACGTTTTCAATCGCGAACGACGTTGCCAAATATTTTGCCATCATTCCCGCAGCTTTTGCCACCACTTATCCGCAGCTTGCCGCGCTTGATGTTATGCAGCTGCACAGTCCGGCCTCGGCAATTCTTTCAGCCGTTATTTTTAATGCGCTCATCATTATTGTGCTGATTCCGCTGGCACTAAAAGGGGTGAAATATCGTGCGGTCGGTGCTGCATCATTATTACGCCGCAATTTGTTTGTTTACGGTTTGGGCGGATTGATTGTGCCGTTCGTGGGTATCAAGCTCATCGACATCACATTGTCGGCACTCAAATTAGTCTAATCGTAGAAAACCTCTGGAGTCATTATGTTGAATTTAGTCCGCCCCGCCATCTCGCTGCTGATTCTCCTGACAGTCGTCACCGGCATCGTTTATCCGTTCGCCGTAACGGGCATAGCGCAAATAGCGATGCCCAATCAAGCCAACGGTAGCCTGATCTTGCGCGAAGGTAAAGTGGTCGGCTCCGAGCTGATCGGCCAGTCGTTTGCCGCCCCGGAAAATTTCTGGGGCCGTCCATCGGCAACGAGCGCAAAACCTTATGACGCAACTGCATCCAGCGGGTCAAATTTGGGGCCAACTAATCCAGCATTGATTGAAGCGATCAATACGCGAATCAACATACTTCGAGCCAATGGCAGCGTTGCACCGATTCCCGTTGACCTCGTCACGGCATCAGCCAGCGGGTTGGATCCTCATATCAGCGCGGCGGCGGCGAAGTATCAAGTACCGAGGGTGGCGAATGCTCGCAAAATTTCAACCGAACGCGTGCACGCATTGGTTGAGACGCATACCGAACGCCCGTTGCTGGGTTTCATCGGTGAGATGCGCATCAATGTGCTGAAACTTAATTTGGCCTTGCGTGAACTCAGGGCGAATTGAAGTAACCTTCGCAGATGTCCCACGATCCACAAAAAAATACTCGTCCCGATCCCGATCAACTCCTCGCCCGCATCAAAGAGGATGAAGTCGCCGCAAAGCGCGGCAAATTGCGCATTTATTTTGGCGCATCCGCAGGCGTGGGCAAAACTTTCTCGATGCTATCGGCAGCCCAGAAAGCGCGCGCCGAAGGCGTTGATGTTGTCATTGGCTTGGTGGAGACTCACGGACGAGCGGAAACCATTGAGCGCATCGGCAACCTTGAAACCCTGCCGCGCAAATCACTCTTGTATCGTGACAATACCGTGCAGGAATTTGATCTTGACGCGGCATTGGCTCGCGCACCTGCGCTGTTATTGGTGGATGAATTGGCGCACTCAAATATTGACGGCGAAAACATCGCTGGCAACGAGGCCAGTGGCGAACACCAAATGCGCCACCCCAAGCGCTGGCAGGATGTTGAGGAGCTGCTCGCTGCCGGCATTGATGTGTGGACAACATTGAATGTGCAGCATCTCGAAAGTTTGAACGATGTGGTGAGCGGCATCACAGGAATTCGCGTCACTGAAACGCTACCCGATCACGTTTTCGACGATGCCGATGAACTGGTGATGGTGGATATTCCGGCGGACGAATTGCTGGCCAGATTAAAGGCGGGGAAAGTTTATTCACCGCAACAGGCAGAACGCGCGGCGAAGAATTTTTTTCGCAAGGGCAACATTATTGCGCTGCGCGAAATCGCCCTACGCCGCACCGCCGACCGTGTTGAAGATGATGTTAAAACGTATCGCGTCGAAAAGTCGATCGCAGCGGTTTGGAAAACTGACGCCTCGCTCCTCGCTTTGATCGGACCGAGCCTGGGCGCCGAGCATGTGGTGCGAAGTGCGGCTCGGCTCGCAAGCCAGGTGAACGCGACTTGGCATGCGCTGTATGTGGAAACGCCGAGACTCCAGCGGTTGTCGGCCGCCGCGCGCGAACGAATTTTAAACGTGATGAAACTGGCCGAGACACTCGGTGCCACCACCAGCGTGGCGAGCGACGATGATATCGCGCGTAGCGCGGCTGAATACGCACGCGCGAACAATCTGGGCAAGATTGTCGTGGGACGACGCGAGCGCGTGTATTGGTGGGCGAGATTCGGCGAGCCTTCCCTAAGCGAAGAACTTGCCTCTCTCGCGCCCGACGCGGATGTAGTTGTCGTCGGCCGACCCCAGGCATCTAGAGAACCGGGCACGAGCAGTGCACACGATAAAATTTTGCCGCCTGAACGAGACGAGCGCCAGCGCACCAAACAAATGCGTTATGCGTGGACTGCGATAAGCTCAATCGCGACCACGCTCATCGCCACGCCGCTGCTGCCCTATTTCGATTTGGCCAATATTGTTATGCTGTTTTTGCTTAACGTCGTTCTGGTTGCGGTCAAATTTGGGCGAGGGCCCGCAATACTCGCCGCGTTTTTAAGCGTGGCCTCATTCGATTTCTTTTTCGTGCAGCCACGCTTTTCTTTCGCGGTGGCTGACATGCAATATCTTCTAACTTTTGCGGTGATGTTGGCTGTTGCACTGATCATCGGCCAAATGACGGCAGGGTTGCGTTTTCAGGCGCGGATAGCGACACATCGCGAGGAGCGTGCACGGAGTCTTTTTGCGTTTGCTAAAGATTTATCAGGCGTCTTGCAGAGTGCCGACGTTACCGAAAAAAGCGTTGAAGTCATGGAGCGAACGTTTAAATCCACGGTGCACTTGATATTGCCAGACAAGGATGACCGGCTAATGAAGGATGCAATGCACGATATCCGGAACGGCGCTGCCGATATTGATATGGCATTAGCGCAATGGGCGTTCGACAAGGGATTGCAGGCGGGACTGGCCACCGATACTTTGCCCAGCCATCCCTACCGATATATTCCGCTCAAAGCACCCATGCGAATACGCGGCATCCTTGCCATCAATCCACAGTCGACTCGCTGGCTGTTGATTCCGGAGCAACAACGACAGATTGAGACATTTGCCAATCTCATCGCGATTGCGCTTGAACGCGTTCACTATGTAAAAGTCGCGCAGGAAACAATTGTCAAAATGGAATCAGAACGACTGCGAGCTTCGCTGCTGGCCGCACTCTCGCATGATTTGCGAACGCCCTTGACTGCGCTGGTGGGGCTTGCGGAATCGCTATCAATGACTGAGCTTCACGCTGCGCAAAAAGAAACGGCGCTGGCGATTCGCGATGAAACACTGCGCATGAATACGCTGGTGAACAATCTGCTCGACATGGCGCGCATCCAGAGTGGTGAAATCAAACTGCGTCGCGAATGGCAACCGATCGAGGAGGTGATCGGTACCGCAATTCGCAGCATCAGCGGCAGCAATCAAGTGTGGGGCACGCGCAAGATAAAAGTAAATATCGCACCGGATGTGCCGCTGCTGGAATTTGATTCCGTGTTAATTGAGCGAGTGCTGGCGAATCTGCTGGAAAACGCTGCAAAATACACGCCGCGCGAATCAAGCATTTTTATTAGTGTCCGCAAAGCAGCCACAGAATGTTTTATCAGCATCTGTGATGACGGGCCCGGCATCGCAACTGGCCAAGAGAAAATCATCTTCGAAAAATTCTCACGTGGCGCACAAGAATCTGCCATGCCTGGCGTGGGGCTCGGCTTAGCGATTTGTCGCGCGATCGTGGAAGCGCATCGCGGTAGCATTTGGGCACAAAATAAGTTAATAGCAAACGCCGAGGGAAATGATGTACATGGCGCAGAATTCATATTTACGCTCCCCATCGGCACGCCGCCAGCGATTAGTACAATCGAATAATGAATTCACATTCTGCCCCCACCGCGGTCATCGTCGAGGATGAAAAACAGATCCGCCGTTTTGTACGACAGGCACTTGAGGCTGAAGGCTGGCATGTATTTGAAGCTGACACCATCAAACAAGGCTTGACGGAGGCCGGCACGCGAAAACCCGATTTGGTGATTCTTGATTTGGGCCTGCCCGATGGTGACGGCGTGGATTTTATTCGCGACCTGCGCACATGGTCAAGCGTGCCGGTGATCGTGTTATCGGCACGCACCAGCGAAAATAACAAAGTAGAAGCGCTTGATGCAGGCGCAGATGATTATTTGACTAAACCTTTTGGCGTGAGTGAGCTGCTGGCGCGCGTACGAGCGGCTGCGCGGCGGCAACGCGGAGGCAAAGCCGAAGCGGGAGATGTGTTCACATTCGGTGACGTGTCAGTCGATCTTACCGCTCGCGTTATCACCAAAGCGGGTGCGGAAATTCGTCTCACGCCGATTGAATATCGCTTGCTGGGGGTATTAATTGCGAATGCCGGACGCGTGCTAACCCAACGATTATTGCTGCGTGAAGTATGGGGGCCATCACATGCCGAAAGCAGCCACTATCTGCGCGTGTACATGAGCCACTTGCGGCAAAAACTGGAGGATGACCCAGCGCAGCCTGCTCACTTATTAACCGAGACTGGCGTGGGATATCGATTGATTCAGTAACCCCAAACCCCTTCATTGGAGCCCTGTTTCGAGCATTTATACTTGCAAGTGCCCGCCAATGCTAGCGTTCACTAAATCTGCACTGCATGTTTGCTTACACCGACGCCTTCAACAAATCCGCAATCCCGTTCGCCAAACCATCCACTTCAGCACGATCTTCGCCTTCCACCATCACGCGAATAACCGGCTCGGTGCCTGACGCGCGCAACAATACTCGACCGCGGCCCGCGAGTGTTTTTTCGGCTGCTGCCACTGCCGCGACCACGCTGGGCTTGGTAGTCCAATCGACTTTCGCCTGCGTGCGAACGTTGACTAAAATTTGCGGGAACATTTTTAATTCACGGGTGTAGTCAGCGAGCGATGTGTTGTTGCGCTTTAACGCGGCAAATACTTGCAGTGCTGAAATAGTCCCGTCACCGGTGGTGTGTTTATCGAGGCACAGCAGATGCCCGGAATTTTCGCCGCCGCATTCCCAACCTTTTTCGCGCAGCATTTCCAGCACATAACGATCCCCCACTCTTGCGCGCGCGAACGGGATATTCATTTTCTCGAATCGTTGTTCGAGCGCAAAATTGGTCATCAGTGTGCCGACCACACCGCCCTTCAACACGCCGCGCTCATGGCGATCTTTCACCACCGTATACAGCAATTGATCGCCGTCGAAGAGCGTGCCATCGGCATCGCACATCATTAAACGATCGGCGTCGCCATCGAGCGCCAAGCCAAACACGGCGCCGTTCGACAGCACCGCGCTGCGCATACTTGCGGTGTGGGTTGCGCCACATTTATCGTTGATGTTAATACCGTCGGGCTGATTGCCAATTGCGACCACATCCGCGCCGAGCTCACGAAAAATACGCGGCGCAATATCGTAGGCCGCACCATGCGCGCAATCGATCACCAATTTCATGCCGCGCAAATCAAGCTCGTTCGGGAACGTTGATTTGCAAAATTCGAGATAACGTCCGGGCGCATCAAACACGCGCTGCGCTTTGCCCAGCTTTGCTGAAGTCAGCGAGACAAAAGGTTTCTCAAGCTCGGCTTCAATCGCCAGCTCAACGTCATCCGGCAATTTAGCACCCGTGTTGGAGAAAAACTTGATGCCGTTGTCATCAAACGGATTGTGCGACGCCGAAATCATCACGCCCGCCGAGAGCCGCAATGCACGCGTGAGGTGCGCAACCGCCGGTGTGGGCATCGGCCCGACCAGCAGCACGTCCACACCCGCTGCCGCAAAGCCCGCCTCCAGCGCGCTTTCAAGCATGTAGCCGGAAATACGCGTGTCCTTGCCGATCAACACTGCCGGGCGCGGCCCGAACGAGGTGTGGGTTTGCGTAGCGAGAATCCGCCCTGCCGCAAAGCCCAGTCGCATCACAAAATCTGCCGTCATCGGCAAAACACCGACCTGCCCGCGAATGCCGTCTGTCCCAAAATATTTTCTGCTCATGTTTTTATTCTCCAAAACGAAATTATCCTAGAAACGGAAGTTGAACAGATAAAAATCTTCGTCATAATGGAAATTACGTCAAATTTTTCGAGAGCGATGCGTGAAGATTCAATGGACTGCTGCAACCGAGTTATTTAACTCGCGCTATCGCGAGCGCGGTACCGAGATCTATAACAGCGGCGGGGTGTTGTCGATTGAGTGGGTCGAGCGCAGCGACACATCGGCGCGAATTCACAGCACGGTGCTGGGTTCACAGCAGCAAATTTATGAGCAGGTTATTTCGATAAAAGAGCGCAGCCATTTTCCTGATGTACAGGGCGACTGTAGTTGCCCGGTCGGTCACAATTGCAAGCATGTCGTGGCCGTCATTCGTGCGATTACCCGCGAGGAAAAGCCCGGTAAGCAAGGCGTCTCGGCAAGTGTCGCCACGCCGGTGCTGAATCAGACAACTAAATTGCGTATTCCAAATCCACCCGCGCCACGCGAAACGCCGTTGCCCTACGAAGTCGATGTGTGGCTGAGCCGCCTTGAACAAGCGCAGCTGCAAAGACGTGATGAATATCCGGAAGGCGTCACGCAGCGATTGTTTTATGTCTTCGAATCGCAAGCGATCAGCGCGAACCAAAAAAATGCGCGTGAGAATATTGAGCTGTCGGTGAAATCGGCGCGTGTGCTCAAAAGCGGCGGCTTTAGCGGCATTTCGCGCTATAACAATCCGGATGCGCTCCGCAATCCCGCAAAATTCGTATTGGAAATTGATCAGGAAATTTTGCGCGCGCTGACGATGGTGAACGACGGTCTCAATTACGGTTATCAGTTCAGTTTCAACGGCAAGCCACACAGCGATACGTTGAAGAAAATCCTCGCCAC
>JAYVSR010000049.1:0-4375 GCA_043775155.1 Burkholderiales bacterium
CTTCCGCTTCCATGCGGGCAGCGGCCTCGGCGGCTTCGACCTCTTCACGGGTACGCACGCGCACCGTCATCAAGGTCTTGGTGACTTCGTGCTTCACCGTGTCGAGGAAAGTCTGAAACAACTCAAACGCTTCGCGCTTGTATTCCTGCTTCGGATTTTTTTGCGCATAGCCGCGCAGGTGGATACCCTGGCGCAACTGGTCAAGTGCCGCCAAATGTTCACGCCAGTGATGATCTACCGCTTGCAACATCACCGAGCGCTCGAACGGCGCCCAGTTGGCGCGGCCAATCTCGGCCTGCTTGGCGACATAAGCAGTGGTGGCCACCTCAAGCACTTTTTCGACAATCGCCTCGTCATTCATGCTCTGATCTGCCGCGACCCAGGCCTTGACCGGCGCATCGAGATTCCAATCATTGCGCAGCACCGCTTCGAGGGTATCGAGCTCCCACTGCTCTTCGACGCTTTCTTCGGGCACCGAGTTGCGCACGAGCTGGGTGAACACGCCGTTGCGCAAGGCATTGATGGCATCACCAATTTCATCCGCGTCGAGCACTTCGTTACGTTGCTGATACACCACCTTACGTTGATCGTTGGCGACGTCGTCGTATTCGAGCAACTGCTTGCGCATGTCAAAGTTGCGCGCTTCGACCTTGCGCTGCGCCGACTCAATCGAACGGCTGACGATGCCCGCTTCAATCGCCTCACCGTCAGGCATGTTGAGCCGATCCATGATCGCCTTGACGCGGTCACCGGCGAAGATGCGCAACAGCGGGTCTTCGAGCGAGAGGTAAAAGCGCGACGAGCCTGCATCACCTTGGCGGCCGGAACGGCCACGCAACTGGTTGTCAACCCGGCGCGACTCATGCCGCTCGGTGCCGACGATATGCAAGCCACCCGCCTTGAGCACGGCGTCGTGCAGTGACTGCCACTCGCTGCGCAATTTACTGATGCGCTGCGCTTTGTCCGCGTCTTCGAGATTGCCGGTGCCGCGCACCATATCGACTTGCTTTTCAACATTGCCGCCGAGCACGATGTCAGTGCCGCGACCCGCCATGTTGGTGGCGATGGTGACGGCCTTGGGCCGGCCCGCCTGCGCGACGATCTCGGCTTCACGCGCGTGTTGCTTGGCATTAAGCACTTGATGCGGCAGTTTTTCTTTATCGAGCAGAGACGACAGCAACTCCGAGTTTTCAATCGAGGTCGTGCCAACCAGCACCGGCTGGCCGCGCTCGTAACAATCTTTGATATCAGCAACGATGGCGTTGTGCTTCTCGCGCTCGGTGCGATACACCTGATCGAGCCGGTCTTCGCGCACCATCGGCTGATTGGTCGGGATGATCACGGTCTCTAAACCGTAGATCTCCTGGAACTCGTAGGCCTCGGTGTCGGCTGTGCCGGTCATGCCGCCGAGCTTGGTGTACATGCGGAAAAAATTCTGGAACGTAATCGAAGCCAGAGTTTGGTTCTCGGCCTGGATCGGCACATTCTCCTTCGCCTCGACCGCCTGGTGCAGACCGTCGGACCAGCGGCGTCCCGTCATCAGGCGGCCAGTGAATTCGTCAACGATAATGATTTCACCGTCCTGCACCACGTAGTGCTGATCGCGATGAAACAAATGATGCCCGCGCAGCGCCGCGTAGAGGTGATGCATCAGGCTGATGTTCTGCGCTTCGTACAAACTGCCGCCCTCGGGCAGAAGCTTCAGGCGCGCGAGAATTTCCTCGGCGTGCTCGAAGCCTTTCTCGCTCATGTGGACCTGATGACCTTTTTCATCGACCCAAAAATCACCTGGCGGCTCCGGTTCGTCGGTCTTCGGTTCGGACGCCATCCGCGTCAGCAGCGGCGCGACTTCGTTCATCCGGTAATACAGCTCGGTGTGATCATCCGCCTGGCCGGAGATGATCAGCGGCGTGCGCGCTTCGTCGATCAGGATCGAATCGACCTCGTCAACGATGGCGTAATAAAGCTGCCGCTGACGGCGCCCGGTCTTCTCTTGCTCGAGGTTGTCGCGCAGGTAGTCAAAACCGAATTCGTTGTTGGTGCCGTAGGTGATGTCGCAGGCGTAGGCGGCTTGTTTCGCCGCGCTGTCCATGTCCGGCAGGTTCATCCCGGTGGTCAGGCCCAAGAACGTGTAAAGCTTGCCCATCCACTCGGCGTCGCGGCGCGCCAGGTAGTCGTTCACCGTCACCAGATGCACGCCCTTGCCCGCGAGCGCATTGAGGTACACCGGCAGGGTCGCCATCAGGGTCTTGCCCTCGCCGGTACGCATTTCGGAAATTTTGCCCCGGTGCAACGCCATGCCGCCCAACAACTGCACATCAAAATGGCGCATGCCGAGCGCACGCACACCCGCTTCGCGCACCACTGCAAAGGCTTCGGGCAACAGAGCGTCGAGGGAGCTGCCGTCGGTTACGCGCTGTTTGAATTCGCCGGTCTTGGCGCGCAGCGCATCGTCTGACAGTGCCTGCATCGCGGCTTCGAGCGCATTGATCGCCAAGACGTCACGCTGGTATTGCTTGAGCAGCCGGTCATTGCGGCTGCCGAATATTTTTCGAAGGATTCCGGTGACCATTGGTGAATAGTTCTTATGGAGGCGAAGCGCTATGAGGGGGAACTGCGGAGGAACTGGCCAGATCGCCACGGCGGCGTCCGGAAAAAGCTGAGAGACGCGACGCGCGTTTCGGGCTGCCTGCTACTTGGGGATGAAGGAAAAAATGCCAAGACCACGAACGCTCGGCTCGCTTCGACGCAATCAGACGAGGACAACCACGGGCTTAGGCAAGGCCCAAGACCATGCTCCGAAACGCCAACCCGAAACCTCAACCAGAGTCACCGCGAACAACAGATGATTTTATCACGCTGACTTAAGCGTCATCCGTGCGTGATTCAAACCGGAGCGGTGCCGGATGCGCGCGTGCAGCGGCGCACAAATAATCCAACCCGGTCTAGCGCGCCGACTCGCGAAGCCCCGGCGAAAGATTTGGATCGGCGCTCGTGGCCTGCCGCGTGGACGCACGCCCTGTCGCGCCCCTGGATGCGGTCCCGGTGCTATCGGCCTTGAGTTCCGCCAGCGGCGTGCCGGGTTTGGCCGCCGCGATCAAAAAGCGCGCCGGATTTTGCGCCACGCCCTTGAAGCGAACCTCAAAATGCAAATGCGGACCGGTCGAGCGCCCGGTGTTGCCGACATCGGCAATTTTTTGCCCGCGTTTGACCACATCGCCGGCCTTAATGTGCATCGCTGAGGCGTGGGCGTAGCGCGTCACGATATCGCCGCCGTGATCCAATTCGATCATGTTGCCGAACGAGTGGTGCCACTCTGCCGCCAATACGACGCCCCCAGCCGCCGCCACGATCGGCGTACCGGGCTGGGCGATAAAGTCGATCCCTTCATGCTGTGCTCTCTGCCCGGTGATCGGGTCAATCCGTGGACCAAAGCCAGAGACGTTGAACTCGGCGTTCACCGGCAACACCGTCGGCAGGCGCTTCGCCTTCAGACGCGCATTAAACAACTCCGACTCGACGACGTTGAAAAAATCGGCACGGCTATCGACCCCGCGTGACAGTTTGTCCAACTCGCGGGTGAACTCGTCCATCGTAAAAGTGCGCATACCGGGCAATTCGGCCCCGCCGCGCCCAGGCACGTTGCCGGTACGAAACTCTTGCGGCTTGACGCCCGCCAGCGTGGAGACGCGCTCGCCAAGTGCATCGAGTCGCGTCAACTGCGCCTGCATCTCCCCCAGCTTGACCGCCATGGCGTCGAGATTCTGCCTCGTGTACTCGGCGTTCTTGCGGCTCTCATCTTGCTTGAAGTGGCCGACCAGGCCGCGCAACGCTGGCAGATTGGTCTCGGACGCATATTTGAAGCTGAAGTAATACAAGCCCACAGCACTGGTAATGACACCGAACACCAGCAGCGCCGCAACAGTCGCGAAGTGGCGGATTCGAATCGTGACCGATTTTGGTGTTGCCAGCCGGTGCGTGAACACAATAATATGCATCTTTGTTTCCTTCCGCCTGCCGGCCACAGAGATCGCCCGCTAAAAAAACCGCAGGCACCCGCCGTGACCATCAAACATTTCGACCCCGCCGCCCATCTCGCGCATGCTTATGTGCCGCGTGATGAAAATCTGGCGCCGTTGGCCGAACGTGCTGCTCAACTAATTGAAATGCGCAAGTTGTTCCGCGCATCGGTCCCGGAGAGCTTCTTCGGTGTTTGCGAAGTCGCCAATCTGCGCCGCACCGGCAGCCAAGACACCGTGGTGATTTTGGCTGCCAACAGCGCGATTGCCGCCAAGCTCAAGCAACTCTGCCCGCGCTTGATGTCCCTGTTCCAGAAACGGGGATGGCAGGTTAACGCAATAAAAATTACCGTGCA
>JAYVSR010000050.1:0-19046 GCA_043775155.1 Burkholderiales bacterium
AGCGCTTCTACTCCTCCGGTGGAGGCGCCAATCGCGATCAGACGGTCTGCGGCAAATTCAGCAGTCGTGACAGCCGCTTTTAACTGCTCATGATGGGCGCTGGTGCTGGCGGCTTTAGCCGGGCGAAAGCCGGCCGTATGTTGCGGCGCCACGCCCTGCAACGCCGCTCCACGCGCCGAGCGCCGCACCACTCTGGCTATCGCCGCAGCGCGAATCTTGTCAGCGATTTCATCCGCGCTGGCTTCAAACGCAGCGAGATCAGCCGGCTTGGCAAAAAAATCCACTGCCCCCAGTTCGAGCGCACGCAATGTTGTGTCGGTGCCATCGCGCGTCAGTGATGAAATCATCAGTACCGGCAGCGGCCGCACGCTCATCAGCTTGCGTAAAAAGTCGAGGCCGTTCATGCGCGGCATTTCGACATCGAGCGTAATCACATCGGGCGAGTGCAGGCGGATGCGTTCCATCGCCAGTACCGGGTCAGCGGCGACCGCAACGAGCTCCATGTCGGTCTGCGCGCGCACCACGCCCGCGAGAAAGCTGCGCATCACGGCAGAGTCGTCGACCACGAGAACCTTGATCATCGCTTTGCCTTGCCCGGCCTGAACACTTCGAAATCACTGGCGGCACCGGCATCGAGTTTTTTCATATAGTCGCGCTCGCGCTGCGCCACCGTATCGTTTTTCAGCGTCCGCAATTTTTTCATCAACACCTTGCCAGTGCGCGGGAAAAAATAGACTTTGCGCGCGCAGGTGTCCTGCAAATCACTGGCGATCACCGGAATATTTTCTTCTTTCAAAAACTCAAGTACGAAGGCGCTATTTTGATTACCAATGTTGAGGAGGCCAAATCCTGCGAGCACATTGCCGCCACCGAACACTTTTGCCACCAGGCGGCGGCGCTCGGCGCCGATCCGGAGCAGCTCGTTGATCAATACCTCCATTGCATACACGCCGAGCCGCGCGGACGCTGGCGCCGTGCGCGATGCTGCCGAAGCACTGTTGGTGTCGCCCGGCAGCATAAAGTGATTCATCCCGCCGATGGCAAGCTGGGGGTCCCACAAACACGCTGAGACGCACGAGCCGAGCACGGTGATGATCGCAACATCACCCTGGGCGGCATAGTACTGACCGGGCAAAATTTTGACCGCATCAACCTTGAATTCACGGTCGAAATAACGGATCGGAACGAAGGTTTCCATCAACCCTCTCGCCGCACATAAGCAGTACGGCCACTCGGGCGAAACGCCGGATGTCCAGCAGGAAAACTTTCCGCGTGGCCCACCAGAAGCAGGCCACCGGGCGCGAGAATCGCGGCGAATTGTTCGAGCAGGCGTTTTTGTGTTGCGCTATCGAAGTAGATCACCACGTTGCGGCAGAAGATCGCATCGAAACGCTCGTGTGCGGGCCACTGCGCTTGCAGATTGCGATGAGAAAATTTTACCATCGCGTGCAACTCGGGGCGCACTCTCGCCATGCCTGCATTTGCACCGGTGCCACGCAAAAAATGGTTGCGCAAACGCGCGGGTTCGAGATGTTCGATGCGCTCCATCCGGTAGATTCCTGCGCTGGCGGTGCGCAGCACTTCGGAGTCAATGTCGGTGGCCAGCACGTCACCCTGGCAGCCGGTCTCGCGCAGCACCATCGCGGCTGACCACGCCTCTTCACCGGTCGAGCAGGCGCTGCTCCAGACTTGCAGCGGCCCGCGCGCTGCTTGCGCGTGCGCGGCCAGCAACTCAAAGTGATGCGGCTCGCGAAAGAAGGCGGTGAGATTTGTCGTGAGCGCGTTGATAAACGCCTCGCGCTCCGGAGCGCCCGGTGCTTGCACCCGCTCCAGGTAGGCAGCGACTGATGGCACCCCGCCGGCGCGCAAGCGCCGCGACAGCCGGTTGTAAACCATGCTGCGCTTTTGCTCAGAGAGCTTGATGCCGGCGTAGTCGTAAATCAATTTACGCACCAGCTTGAAGTCGCGCTCGTCGAACGCGAACTCGCGCTCATCTTCCGGCGGAACGCTGGTGTCCACGGCACCGGTAGCGGAAGATGATTTCATGACTTCATCTGCTCCGCTTTAGGCTTGGGTGCGGCCGTGCGCCACGTTCTGCTGCGCCCGGTCTGCTGTTTGGTTTCTGCTGCTTGCTGCTGGCAGTTAACTTTTAACCGCCCGGCTCAGCGCCGCTGCCGTCAACCAACTGCATGTCGCGGCTGGTCATCAGGCGTTCGATATCGACCAGGATCAACATCCGTTCGCCCGCCGTACCCAAGCCAGTAATGAACCGGGTCTCAAGCGAGCCGGCAAACTCCGGCGCCGGGCGAATCTGCTCTGCCGTCAACGTAATCACATCCGACACCGCGTCTACCACCACGCCGACCACGCGCTGCGCCACGCTCAAGATGATCGTGACAGTGAACTCGTCATAGTTTGCGGCAGCGAGATTGAACTTCACCCGCAAGTCCAGAATCGGCACGATGATGCCGCGCAAATTGACCACACCCTTGATGAAGGGCGGCATATTGGCAATCGCTGTGGGAGTCTCCCAGCGGCGGATTTCCTGCACTTTCAAAATATCGATACCGTATTCCTCGGCACCGAGACGAAACGACAAGAACTCACGCCCAGCGGCGGCTGCATTGCTGGCGGGGCGGCTGTCGCTGCTTGAGCTGCGTGCGGCTTCGGTCTGCATCGTGCTGGTTCTCCGGAGATGACGGCGATTTTAAAACTCTTCCCAGCCTTCAGCTTTTACGTCGGCCTGGTAGCTTCGTTTGGACTCGTGCGCCGGCGGCAGGCTCGCTGTGTTGCGCGCACGCTGCGCGGGGCGCAATGCGGCGCCTGGCGCTCGCGGCACCAGCACATCGCGCGGTTGCGGCGGCTCAATTTTGGGCACAGCCGCATACCGTACCGCGATATTTTCATCTGGCGAGTGCTGCGCGCCGCGATCAATTTTGAATACCCCGACAGCGGCCGACAAGTGTTCTGCCTGCTCCTCCAAACCAGCGGCTGCAGCACTCGCCTCCTCGACCATCGCGGCATTTTGCTGCGTGACTTTTTCGAGTTTCGTCACCGTCTCGCTCACTTGCACGATACCTTGCGACTGCTCCTGGCTGGCGGCAGCAATTTCGGCAATCAGTGCGCTCACGTGTTTGACCGCACTGACCAGACCGCCAATTTTCTCTCCCACCTCGTCTACTTGCGCGGAGCCGGCTTCCACTCGCTCAATCGAGTCTGCGATCAGACCTTTGATTTCCTTGGCCGCCGCTGCGCTGCGTTGCGCCAGACTGCGCACTTCCGCCGCCACCACCGCAAAGCCGCGCCCCTGCTCACCGGCCCGCGCCGCCTCAACAGCGGCATTCAACGCAAGAATGTTGGTTTGAAAAGCAATACCGTCAATCACGCCGGTGATCTCGCTGATTTTTTTCGACGACTGGGTGATCCCCATCATCGTGCCACCGACATCTCCCGCCATTCTGCCGCTCTCGACCGCAGTAACGGAAGCCTGCATCGCCAGTCGATTGGCCACCTTCGCATTCTCGGCATTTTGCGCGACAGTTGCGGTCATCTGCTCCATTGATGCTGCAGTTTGCTCCAGTGCGCTGGCCTGCTCTTCGGTGCGCGAGGACAGCTCTGCATTGCCAGCGGCAATTTCGCGTGCGCCGTGGGCCACGGCACCAGTGGCACTCTGAATGGTTCGCACGGTGCCGCTCAGTTGAAGCTGCATTTTTTGCAGGGCGGCGAGCAATTGCCCGGCCTCATCACCGGCACCGCGCTCGTTCACCCAGCCAGTCAGATCGCCCGCAGCGGCCCGGTTCGCTGCGGTAACCGCTTGATTCAGCGGCACCGTGACACTGCGAATCACGATCACACTGATGCCGCTCACCAACAGCACCAGCAAGGCCATCGCCCCGAGAGTCAACAGAAGAACGCGCTTTTGCGCCGCGACCCGCTCAGCGAGCAAGTTCTCCAATTGCGCCGCCGATTGATCCAAAAACGCGTATTGCATCTCCACCGTGCGGTCCAGCAGTTGAACGTAATCTGCCGCCGAGTAGGTCGGGGCGCTGGAGCGCAAGATCTCCGCCTCGCTTACTTTGAACACTGCGGCGGCACCGCCCAGGCTGGCCGACGCCACCGCAGCGAGCGCCGCATTGAGCTGCGCAGACAAGGCCAGCGGCTTCGCGATGGTGCGCGCCATATCGCGATGAAACTGAATCGCTGTTTGCGTCTCGGCGGCGATCGCTGCCTGATCGGGTATATCGAGTTGCTTGGCCGACAAATAGGCAACGCCGCGCACCTGCATTCGCCCCATTGCCTCGGTCAGATGGGGCATCTGCGCAAGCGTCGCGACCACCAAGTGATAGCTTTCGGGTACCGGATCAAGTGAGAGACCGGCGTGATCAATCAGTAAATCGAGTAAATCAAGCTGTTGCGCCACCACTGCGGTGTGTTGTTGATTGCTGTCGCGCGGCAGCAGGACGCCGGTTGCGACGGCCTTCTTCACGCCATCCCAGCCGGTCTGAATCGCCTCCCAGCTCGCCGTCAACGGTCCGCTGCCGGCCAGATCTTTCAGTACGCCGGAAAAATACTTGAACGACGCATCGGTTTCATTTTGCTTGGCTGCGCGCAGATCCAGTACCGAAATTTCCCCGGCCAGGGCGCGTGCCGACATGCTGCGATGCTGCTGGGTCAGCAACACCACGCGCAGCAGCGCCTTGGCCGGGGCGATGCCCGCCACTTCTCGCTGCGAGTGGCGGATGGATTCGTTGGCCTTGCCAATGTACAAACTGAGCGGCACCAAAAAAAGTACTGCGCCAATCAGGCCCAACAACAGGAACTTTGCACTCAACTTTAGATTGCGGATCATTTGCATGCCGGCTACCTGCCGCGTCCGGCGGCGTGAATCAAATGGCTCACGTCGAGAATCAGCGCCACCCGGCCATCGCCCATGATGGTCGCGCCGGACAACCCGGGCACACGGCGAAAATTGGTCTCCAGGGTTTTGACTACCACTTGCTGCTGCCCGACCAATTCATCGACCACGATGGCGGCATTGCCGGACTCACCTTCGACGATGACAGCAATGCCACCGCCATGCAACGCGGCTTGCGCGGGGGGAAACACCTCGGCCAAGCGCAATACGGGTAAAAAGTCATCGCGCACGCGCAGGGTTTCGGTGCGCCCCGGCAAGGTATGCACTGCGTTCGCGTCGAGACGGCGCGACTCGATCACAGCGGCCAGCGGCAGCACGTAAATCTCGCCGCCGATCGACACCGTCATCGCCTCCATGATCGCCAGTGTGAGCGGCACATGCACGGTAATGCGCGTACCCTGGCCCGGCCTCGACACCAATTCAATGCTGCCACCGAGCGATTTGATGTTGCGGCGAACTACGTCCATGCCGACCCCACGGCCCGAGACTTCGGTGACCTCCGCTGCGGTGGAGAACCCCGCCTCAAAAATCAATTGCCAGACCTCTTCGTCCGGGGCGTCTGGCGCGATGGCACTGCCGCGCTCGGCGGCGCGCGCCAGGATGCGGGCGCGATCCAGACCTTGGCCGTCGTCGGTCATCTCGATCACGATGCTGCCGCCACGCTGCGATGCGGACAGCGTGATCGTGCCAACGCCCGGCTTGCCCGCTGCCAGCCGCACCGCAGGCGTTTCGAGGCCGTGATCAATCGCGTTGCGCACCAGATGGGTCAGCGGATCGGAAATTTTTTCGATCAGGCCGCGATCAAGCTCAGTCGCCTCGCCCGATGTCTTGATGTCGACGCGCTTGCCCATTTGATCGGACAGCTCGCGCACCAGACGCGGAAAGCGTGAGAACACCGTGGAGATCGGCACCATGCGAATCGCCAGTATCGCTTCTTGCAAATTGCGCGTGTGGCGCGCCAGATCGGCGAGGCCGGTGTGCTCGCTTTGGGTTGCCGACGCGCCATTTTGCTCGCCGCTTTGCCGCGCCAACATTGCTTCCGTGATCACCAGCTCACCCACTAAATTGACCAGCAGGTCAATTTTTTCGGTGGCGACGCGAATCGAGGTGGCGTCGCCGTACACCGCGCCCGGCAGCCGGTCAGCGCCGCGCCGGCCAATGCGCCCAACCGGTGCCTGCATCGCGTCGGTGACGCGACGGCCGACGGCGCCCGGCGCGTCATCACTGGCGGCAGGCGGAGTAGTAGAGGCGGACGGACTAACCGGTAGCGCAGGCTTTTTTTTCAATTCTTCCGGCGCGACAAATTGGTCAATTGCGCCCGCGGCCGCCACTTCAGATTTGCGCTGCCGCGCCAGACGCTTGAACTCCGCCGGGTCAACAAACATTTCATCGTCGGCGTGTGCTGCGGACCCAGGCGTAGCGTCTGCAGCCACGGCGAATGGCGCCGCCGCTGGCGGAGGCGCGAGCTTGGCGACGTGTGTCTCGCCCGGCGCCACCACTAGCGAGAGCACACTGCGCAGGTCCATTTCAGCACCTTCGAGCGCGACATCGAAGCGCACAATGCCACCGGCACAGTTGTCCGCCGACTGGTTTGTCACTGCGCCCATCTCGGCCAAACCGGTCAACATCATTTCCAACTCGCCGGCATCGATGGGCGCGCTCAGTGGGCCAAGACGAACGCTGAAGTGACGGCGCTGCGGTTTGCCTCCCGCCGCCGCCACGCCGCCGCCGCCGCCGGCCGCGACACAGTCGCGCAACAACGCTTCGGCGCCGCTGCGATCGGGCGTATCGTCCAACAAGCCGCGCCGGTGCGCCACTTGCAGCTTGACCACATCGCCTGCAGCCAGCATGGCATCAATGTCGGCTTTGTCGATCGCGCGTTCGTCTTTGCGCAATAGGTCAAGCAGGTTTTCCAGCAGATGGGTGAGCGCGGCGATCTCGGTGTAGCCGAGCATCGCGCTGCTGCCTTTGATCGAATGCGCGGCGCGAAAAATCGCGTTCAGGCCACCGGCATCCGGGGCATCGGCATCCATGCCCAGCAATATCGCCTCAATGCTGGCGACGTGCTCGTCGGCTTCGTCAAAAAAAATCGCGCTAAACGCGCCGCCGTCACCGAGCGCGCTCGCGCCTTTGCTGGGGCTCGCCACGAAGCAGCTTAAATAAACTCGCGCACAACGTCGAGCATGCGCTGCGGATCAAACGGCTTGGCCATCCAGCCGGTGGCACCGGCGTCGCGGCCTTTTTTCTTTAGCTCGGGATTGACTTCGGTCGAGAGGATAATCAGCGCGACGGCGTCATAGTCTGATCGCGCACGCAGCTCGCCAACCAAGGTAACGCCGTCCATGCGCGGCATGTTGTGGTCAGTGACGACTAAATCGAAGACGCGGGTTTTAGCCAGCTCCAGCGCATCAACGCCATCGCTTGCCTCGGCGACTTCATAGCCGGCTTCTTGCAACACTGCGGCGACCATCTTGCGCATCGAGCGCGTATCGTCCACCACCAAAATCGATTTGCTCATGCGGCTCTCAAGTTGTCGTTGGCTCAACCTGCACTTCTGGCGCCGGGAAGAAATTTGGCAATCACTTCGAGCAGGCGGCTCTCATCCAGCGGTTTGGTCAGGTACTCGTCGCAGCCGGCCAGAGAGCCGCGCAGCTTGTCAAACGGCGACGAGCGGCTCGTCAGCATCACCACGGCGGTTTTTTTGATCGCTTGCTTGTTGCTTTTGATCAGCTTGCACACCTGATAACCATCGATCCCGGGCAGCACGACGTCGAGAAACACGCAGGTGTATTCGCGGCTCCCGGTAAGGCCGACTGCCTGCTCGCCGGTCTCGGCAAAATCAACTTCGAAACGATAGGGCGCGAGCTTGGCTTGCATGAACATCCGCACCGAGGCGTTGTCGTCCACCACCAGCACGGTATCGCCGAGCGCACGGTTGGCAGCCGACTTGGCGCGCGGCGCAGCGGCGGCGCCACCTGAATGCAGCCCGGCCGGCGCGGACAGCCCGCCGCCAGAGGTAATCGCCAGATTCGCATTGGCCTCGAGCTCATCGGCGCCCAGCGCATCCTCCAAGGCTTGCAGCAGGCGCGCCCATTGCAAGGGCCTGACGATCAGATCAAGGCCGCTGCCATGAGCGCTTGCGCCTGCCAGCACACAGGGCAAGGGAGTCCGGCTGCGCAGAGTGCGAAAGTCGGCCCAAGCGGCTGCATCATCGGCGTCGACCAAATACAGGTCAGCCGGTGCACCACCTGCGGCGTCAAACTGTGCAAACCCTGGCTCACGCCGGGCAGCGAGCGAAAAAATGCTCGACAACAGCGCGCGCTCGGTCGGGTTGAAGCCGATTACATCAACAAGATACCGATCTTTTTGGGCCACGTTAAAACCTCAAAAAATGCATTGCAGCACCATCACATTTTCATTTTGCGCATGGCTTGCGCGGTCCAGACCCGGTCAATTTCATCCAACACGGCGTGCGCACTGGGAAAGCGGTCGTCAGCCTGTTTAGCCAGCATACCATCGATAAGCGGCTGGTATTCCGCCAGCCCCTCTGGCAAACGCGGAATCGGCGCGGTCAGATGCTGCGACAAAATCTCCATCAGGGTTTCGCCGTCAAACGGACGGCGCCCGCACAAGAGTTCGTGAAAAATCACCCCCAGCCCGTAAATATCGGCGGCCGGCGTCACGACCCCGCCTTGAGCCTGCTCGGGCGACACGTAATGCGGGGTGCCGAGCACTTCGCCATGCATGGTGTGGGATACCTTTTGGCCGACCCGTTTCGCGACGCCAAAATCAGTCAGCACCAAGACGCTCTGGGCACGCAGCAAGAAATTCGCCGGTTTGATGTCACGGTGCAAAATCCCGCGCCGGTGAATCTCCGCCAATGCACTGGCCGCCTGCGATAGCAAAGACATCGCCTGGCGCGGCGTGACACCACTGCGAATCAGCTCGGCCAATCCGCCGCCGGCCAAATATTCCATCGCAATGTAGGCAAATTCATCGCCAAAACCCTGATCAAAAATGCGCACCACGTGCTCATGCTTGATTGAAGAAAGAATTGCGCATTCCTGGAAGAACCGCGCCCACAGCGCCTCATCGTCATTGCGGCGGCCCTTGAGCACCTTGAGCACGACCTTTCCTTCGCGCGTGTCAGACTCGGCCAGATACACGGTAGACATACCGCCCTCACCGATCTTGCGTTCAATCCGGTAACCACGAATCGGCGGCAGGCGGTTTTGCGGCCGCGCGCCGCCAGACTGCGGCAGCAGTTCAAATTCGGCGGATTGCGCTGCGCTGATCGCTTCGAGCGCATCATCGAGCGCCGCTTTGCTCGCCTGTGCGCCGGACCGCGCATTTTCGTGCAGGACTGCCGCCAGCGCGGCATTGAGGGCCGCGCCAGGCGCCGATCGCGCCGGGTGCGCCGGCATGATCAACTGCTGCACGCTGACGGTTTTTTGCCTGCCGGCTTCGAGCAACTGCGCCGCACCGGCTTTGATTTCGCTGTCTGGCCCTGCCACCTCGATGGCCGCCGTGCTGGCGACTAATTGCCAGCCCAACGCGGCAGCGCGATCGCGCAGCAAGCAGGCTTGGTCAACTCCCTCGCCACTGATCGCGAGATGGTCGCCAGCATGATTGACCAGCACCGTACCACTGTGTACACCAGCTACTACTTTGAACGGCGGCACCACCCAAGAGGGTGGCAGGGTGCTCTCCATCTGTTCCGCTGCCGCCTGCCGGACAATTTCAACCACAGCCCGCAAAGCGGCTCTGGCAGCGGCGCTTGGCACATCGTCGGAGCGGTTGCCAAACACGGCAACGACACCGTCACCGGTCAGTTTCAACACTTGGCCACCGTGCGCGAGAATCGTCTGAATCGTCGTCTGCAAGTAGCTGTTGAGCAGCGCAGACAGCTCCTCCGATTTCATCCTCCCCGACAAGGCGGCAAAGTCGTCAATCCCGCAGGCGGTGATGGTGCGCAGCTCAGGCACGCGTTGCGGCAATGCGCCCGCATCAGCATCTCTCGCGTCAGACGAAGCAGCGGGCGGCGGCGCTGCGTCGTCGGTTTGGGCCAAGGCGGACGCATAGTGCGCGCGCATTTCACCGCTCGAAGCCAACGCAGTGGCAGCCACCAGGTTTGACAGGCGGCGTTTTTTGTCCAGCACCCGCGCAATCGATTCGACCAGTTCCGCGCTGTCGGCAGGCTTGGAAAGAAAGTCATCCGCCCCCAAGCGCATGCCACGCCGGATGCTATCGCGGTCATCTTCCGAGGTGAGCAGCACAAACGGTTGCGCCGCCAATTGCACGTCCGCACGAATCGCCTCCAGCACCTCGAAGCCAGTCTTGCCGGGCATGTTGACATCGCACACCACGACATCGAAACTGCTGGTGCGCAAGTGCTCCAGCGCCACATCACCATCGCGCGCTGTCAGCACTTCGTGGCCGGCGGTTTTCAAGTAGCGCCGGATCAGGGCCAATACTGTCAGGTCATCGTCCACCGCCAGCACGCGCGCCATCAGTAGAACCCCAGGCCAGCGAGTTCATCGAGCAATTCCTGCGCCGACGTGTAGCGCTGCTCACGGTCTTTTGCCATCATTCGGTTGAGCTGCGGTTGCAGCATGTCATACGGGGCTTTGAGCTGCGGCACCGGCGCATGGATATGCAATTCGAGCAGCGCCTGCGCCGTCGCCGCCTGATACGGTTTGGCGCGCATCAGCATTTCGTAAGTGATGATTCCCAGGCTATAAAGGTCACAACGCGCATCCACCGGTTTGCCCAGCGCCTGCTCCGGGCTGAGGTAATACGGCGTACCGATGATGTCACCGTGCGCGGTTTCGGTAATCAGCATCGACACGTGTTTGGCAACACCAAAATCGGCCAGCGCCAGCGTCTCGTCGTGCCGCAGCATGAGATTGTCCGGCTTCAGATCGCGATGCACGATGCCGGCCTTATGGATCGCCGCCAAGCCGGTAGCGATCTGGCGTAAGTATTCGATTGCGGTTTCCGCCGGAATGCCCCCGGCCAAGCGCGCGCGCAGATCTCCGCGTGAAAAATACTCCATCGCAATGTAGGCGTGTCCGGCTGAAAACCCTTGCCGGTAAATGCGCGCCACATGCGGGTTGTTGACTTGCGCGACGACGGCGAATTCCTGCAAAAACCGCTGCAGGGTGTCGCTCGAATCAGAGCCTTCGACGCGCATTACCTTGAGCACCTGCTGCTCGGTTGATCCCTCCGGTTGCGCCAAATAAATCGACGCCATGCCGCCTTCGCCAATCTTGCGCAAAATGCGATACGACTCAATCGAGAAGTGTGCAGGCGCCGGGTTCAACGCCTGGCTCGCAGCCTGTTTCGCCGCCAGCTGCGGATCCAGCGGCCGCTCGGACAGCTGCTGATTGAGCACTAGGGACTCCCGCAATGCACGAAACACTTTGGGCGGCGTGCGCGACCCTTCGCGCGGCGCCAGGCCGGTGATTTCAACTAGATCAATGAACGCACCATCGGGCAGGCCGACTGAGCCGATCCGTCCGGATTCGATCCGGTCGGCCGCGGCGCGCAAAGTGCCGCCCGACGCCACGATGCTCCAGCGCATATCGGTAGCGGTGACTTCAAGCAATCGCGCGATCTCGACTGCCTCACCCACTGCACGCACCATGCCGCTGCTGCCGCGGCCTCCGGGGCCGACGTCGGCAGAACCCAAATGCACGCCGACCGCCAGCGACAGCGCGGGCAAGCCGGCGGCGTCAGCGCGCGCCGCTGCGCGTGCGCCGAGCTGAACCGCCTCATACACCGAAATAACGGCGGCGTGCAGCGCGCGCTGGGCATGATCGGGTTTCGAGTCTGCGTCGCTCGCAAACACCGCTAAAATTGAATCTGCGCGTAATTGCGCGATGATCCCGCCCTGTTTGGCGACTGGCTCTGACAAGACGCGGCGGATTTCACCGACGAAATCGGCCAATTGATCTCCGGTCATCGACTGGCAAATTGCCGCCACGTTGCGCAGCCGGGCGTAAAAAAATGTCGCTACAGTTTCCATTCAATATTTTTAAAATTTTGGCAAGCGAGCCAGCGGTTGCATTTGCACCAAAGCGGCGCTTTTTTTGTAACTGCATGCGGAGTGATCGCGAACCATACCGTGAACTGTTATTCTACTATCCGAGCAAAAAAATCGGACTCCGGTGCAACTCTTCCCGCGATTATTACGTGCCGACTTTGATGACGCGCGACTTCATCGCGTCTTCGTGATGAAGTCAACGCACCCCATCGGTCCGCACTGCCCGCCCGGATGGCAACCGCCACAAATCAACCAAAACCAACAAAACGAGATGGCTGATATTCGGGAGATTGAAAGCGGCACCGCCGCCCGCGCGCGAGGCCAATTGCATCCTGAAAGTGACGACGAAAGGCAGGGTAGTGGTTACCGGCGTCCGCAATTTCACCGCCTGCGCCGAAGCCTTGTGAGCGGTCGAATTTGCGCAATTGCGGGACGCCTCATTGCACCAAGCATGCGCAATGCGGCAAGCCAATGCTGCGGCGATTCACGCTGCCGCAGCCGGGCGCGCAACGCCGCCGCCTGTGGCTTGGCGTAGTCGAGTCTGGTCGTAATGCTCCTGCCCCAATCCAATTACCTTATGCACGGCTCCTCCGCTACGTCCCATCAACCCGATTTTGACGCTGGCCGCCTGGAACGCGCACTGAGCGAATCCAACGTCTGTCTGTGGGAAGCCGACATTCCAACGGGCATGGTTTACCTTAGCACCGGCTGGGCGCGGCTACTCGGCTATCCGCCGGGTGCGATGCAAACCGGCGTCGGTGCATTGGCCGCTTCGGTGCATCCGGACGATCTGCCGGAGGTGATTCGGCTGCAGACCGAAACCATGAAGGGGCAGCGCGCTCAATACATCGTGGAGCAGCGCGTGCGCACCGCCTGCGGCGAGTGGAAATGGCTGCTCGCTTGCGGCCATGTCTCAATCCGCGATCCGGTAAACGGTCTGGCACTGCGCCTATCGGGCACGATTCTAGACATCGACGAGCGCAAGCGCGCAGAACAGGCGCTGACCGCTGCACGCGATGCGGCTGAGACGGCGAACCGCGCAAAATCAGCCTTCCTTGCCACCATGAGCCACGAGATCCGCACGCCGATGAATGGCGTCGTCGGCATGACCGGCCTGCTGCTTGAAACCGCGCTCGACACTGAACAACTGGAATATGCGCAGACCATCCGCAGCTCGGCCGAGGCGTTGCTGGCGGTCATCAACGACATTCTGGATTACTCAAAAATTGAAGCCGGCCGGGTAGAACTCGAAGAAAGCGAGTTCGATCTCGCTACCACGATCGAAGAGGTACTCGATCTAGTGGCCGCGCCAGCGCGCGCCAAACAGGTTGATCTGGTGTACAAAATTGCGTCCGGCGTGCCTAGCCGGGTGCGCACCGATGTCACGCGCCTGCGCCAGATTTTGGTGAATCTGGCGGGAAACGCCGTCAAGTTCACCCCGAAAGGCTCGGTCAAAATTGAAGTCGCCGTAGTGGGCGCAAATTCGGCGGACGTAAATTTAGTCGACGCAAACCTGGCAGACGCCAATCCGGCGGCCGCAAATCCAGCCGGCGCAACTCTGGCCGGCGCAGATGCCGTTGCTGCTGCGGCCACGCTGCGCAAAGATGCCGCTGCGCTCACTTTGCGCTTTAGCGTCATCGATACCGGTATTGGCATCCCGGACTCGGCGATGCAGCGCTTGTTCAAAGCGTTTTCCCAGGCCGATGCCTCGACCACCCGGCGCTATGGCGGCACTGGACTGGGGCTGGTGATTTGTGCGCGTCTTGCTGAACTGCTGGGCGGGCGCATTTGGGCCGACAGCGTACCCGGACACGGTGCAGCGTTTCGCTTCACGGTGCAACTGCGTCCGGGAGTGCAGCAGCCAGTGCCGGTGCCACCGCGTGATCTGGCAGGCCGCCGCGTTCTGGTGGTGGATGATATTCCGGAAACCCGACAATTACAGGTACTGCGCTTGCAACAGGCCGGTCTGATCGTGCTGTCGGCCGCTTCCGCCGCTGAAGCGCTCGAACTGCTGACCCGCTGCAATGGCGCTGCCTCAAGTACCGCTCAGGCCAGCGAAGCGCCAGTCGAAGCCGTGTTGCTCGACTTGTATCTGCCCGGTCTCAACACAGCCCGGAGCAACCCGGCCGGCGGCATCGAACTGGCGCGTGCGATCCGTGACGACACGCGCTTCGTCGGCCTGCCGGTCATCGCCGTCACGTCAATGGCCAAAGCGGACCTCGGAGCCGGCGTTAATTTGTTTTTCGCCCATCTGCTCAAGCCGGTTCACAGTGATTCACTGTTAAACGCGGTAGAACGAGCGTTGACTGGCAATCACGCCTACGCCACCACCCAGACCCATATGAAGGCGCTGGTGCCGCGTACCCATAACGCCGGGCTGCGCGTGCTGGTGGCCGATGACAATAGCGTAAATCAGCGCCTGGCGGTCAAAATGCTCGAACGCCTCGGCATCAACGCCGATGTTGCCAGCGATGGCGTGGAAGTGCTCGATGCACTGAACAGCAAGCAATACGACGTCATCCTGATGGACGTGCAAATGCCTGAAGTCGATGGCATCGAGGCTACTCGGCGCATCATCGCGCAATACGGCGAACAGCGCCCGCGCATCATCGCCCTCACGGCCGACGCCATGCAGGGTGACCGCGAACGCTGTCTGGCGGCCGGCATGGATGACTACATCGCCAAGCCGGTACTGCCTGGTGCGCTCGACGAAGCACTGGAGCGCCAGACCGGCTTTCGCACCCGCCAAGCCCGCGCGCCGTCGGTCTCGTTGTCGCAGCGGCTGCGGACACTCGGTGCGATGCCGCCCGACACGCCTGCCGTCGAATGGATTGATACCGCCACCTTTGAGTCGGTGCGTGATGCATTCGAAGGCGACACCGGCGAATTGCGTGATTTGATCACCACATTTCTCAGCGAGGCGCACGCCATGCACGCAGCGCTGGATGACGCGATGCGCTCGGGAGATCTGGAGGCCGTGAAAACGTTTTCACACAAACTCAAAGGGTCGGCCAATTCAGTTGGCGCCAAGCGCGCCGGGCAGTTGGCGCTCGCGCTCGAAACCAGCGCCAAGGCGGGGGAGCGGCGCGGCAATGCGGAACTGGTGCTGCAAATCGGCACCGCCTTGGTTCGCTCGCGCCAAGCCTTTTCTGACAAGCTCGGCGTAGCGCTGCCCTAGACCGCCGACTCAGAATTGCACAGACGCAGAAATCGCTCGACTGCCTCAGATTTGACCGGATGGACCGCACGCAATCTGGCCCCTGGCACTCCGGCTAAAATGCTGTAGTTATCCCCGCGTCATCCCCGCGTCATCGCCAATAAAGCTATTGTCAGGTTTGCGGCGCGTTACATCCATCTCAATACCCGCCTCAGGAAAATGCATGGCTGTTGTCCTGCTGATTGATGACGACGCGACCAATCGCGCACTGGGGAAACACCATCTCGAAGCCGGCGGGCACGCGGTCACGCTGGCGCGTGACGGAGCGGACGCTCTACAGCAACTGGCGTTTTCACTGCCCGATCTGATCATTTGCGACCTACTGATGCCGGTACTGGACGGCGCGGGCGTGCTCAAAGCGGTGCGCGGCGCACCGCGCACCGCCGCCCTGCCATTTTTGTGCATGAGCAGTGATGACCGGCCCGCCACGATGGCGCAATGCACGAGCCAGGGTGCGAATGGATTTGTACGCAAACCTCTCGAACGTGCCGCCGTGCTTGCCGCGGTCGACCGCGCGCTTGGGAGTCAAGTGAGTCAACCTGGCACCGCCACCGCGTTCGCTGCGCCGTCTGCTGCGCCGTCTGCTGCGCCGTCTGCTACGCCGCCTTCCGCACTGGTTGCAGCGTTAGCCGCTTCTCCGCCTGCTCTCACACCAGCGGCGGCGCCTACACCGGGCGGCGATCTGGCGTTCCGCCTCGAACGCCTGGAGCGCGCACTCGCCGAGTCCAGCATGTGCATCTGGGAAGTCGATGCCGTCACTCAGGCGATTTACCTTAGCGCCGGCTGGGCGCGCTTTCTCGGTACCGGCAACACCGACACCTACACGACAGTGGCCGCGCTGGGGGCGATTTCGCACCCCGAAGATCTGCCCGATGTGGTGCGCCTGCAATTGGAAACGGTGAAAGGCGTCCGCGAAGAATATGCGATTGAACAGCGCATGCGCACCGCCAGCGGTGAATGGAAATGGGTGCTGTCACGCGGGCGCGTATCGCTGCGCGACCCGGTGACTGGACAAGCGCTGCGCCTCTCCGGCACCAACATGGACATCAGCGAACGCCGCGGCGCAGAGCACGCGCTGGCAGCGGCACGCGACGCGGCCGAAGAGGCAAATCGCGCCAAGTCTGCCTTCCTCGCGACGATGAGTCATGAAATCCGGACGCCAATGAATGGCGTAATCGGCATGACCAGCTTGCTGTTGGAGACTAGCCTCACCGAGGAGCAAACTGAATACTCACAAACCATCCGCACTTCAGCCGAAGCGCTGCTGGCGGTGATCAACGACGTGCTCGATTACTCGAAGATCGAAGCCGGCCGGATCGAACTCGAAGACAGCGAGTTCGACTTGGGCGGCATGATTGAGGAAGTGCTCGATTTGATCGCGCCTGCCGCACGCGAAGCGCGTGTCGAGCTGCTCTACACGATCACGCCACAGGTGCCGCGGCGCCTGCGCACCGACGCCACGCGGCTGCGCCAGATTTTGGTCAACCTGTGTTCCAACGCCGTCAAGTTCACGCCCCAGGGCAGTGTCAACATTCGCGTTGTACTGACCGATGGCGATGGCTTGGCAGCAGAGAATGGGATTGTCGCAGCACCGGTGGCGGCATCGGTGGCGGCATCGGGCGGTGCCCCTGACATTCCGTCGAAGCATGCACCAAATCAGTTTCAATTGCGCTTCGATGTCAGCGACACCGGAGTCGGTATTCCGGCGGCGGCTCTCGATCGTCTGTTCAAACCCTTTTCGCAAGCCGATGCCTCGACCACCCGGCGTTATGGCGGCACCGGCTTGGGCCTGGCCATTTGTACCCGCTTGACCGAGCTTCTCGGTGGCCGGATTTGGGTCGACAGCACGCCGGGGCAAGGCAGCACCTTTCATTTCACCATCACCGCCCGCGCGGGCGCCGAAGCTGCGCTCACGGCGCCAGAATCCGCGCATAAATTGACTGGCCTGCATGCGCTGGTGGTTGATGACGTTCGAGAGATTCGCGACGTGATTGCGCTGCATTTGAGCCGCGCCGGTATGCAGGTGCGGACTGCGGTCTCTGCTGAAGAGGCGGTAGCGCTGCTCGAGCAAGCGCCGCCGATTGATGTGATGGTGATCGACTTGTACCTCCCCGGGATCAGCGGCATTGATCTCGCGCGCACCATCCGCAACATGCCGGCCCGCGCCAGCATGCCGCTGATTGCGGTGAGTTCGATGAAACGATCCACTCTGGGCACTGATCGCGAGCTGTTCAATGCGCACCTGCTCAAGCCGGTGCGCGCCGAACTGCTGCTCACCGCGCTTGACCGCGCCGTTGACAGCAACCGGGGCGCCGCTGCCAATAACGGCACAGCTCAATCGGCAAGCAAAACCCATTCGCCGCGCCCGGACTACGCCGGACTGCGCGTACTGGTGGCGGACGACAATCGAATCAATCAACGCGTCGCCACCAAAATGCTGGAGCTGCTTGGCATCCGCGCAGATGTCGCCAATGATGGCGCTGAAGTGCTAAGCGTGCTGGAAACGCGCGAATACGACATTATTTTGATGGACGTGCAAATGCCCGAGGTGGACGGACTTGAAGCAACGCGCCGCATCATCGCCAAGTTTGGCGAGCGGCGCCCACGGATCATCGCGCTGACCGCCAACGCGATGCGCGGGGATCGCGAACGTTTCCTTGCCACCGGCATGGATGATTACCTCGCCAAACCGCTGCTCGCCCCTGACCTGCAAGCCGTGCTGGCGCGCCAGACCGGCGCGCGTGACCGGCAACTGGGTAACGCGCAGTTGGCCGATGACCCAAGCCGCGTACCGGTGAAATTGAGTGAGCCCACTCTTATCGACCACAAGGTGTTTGACAACTTGCGCGTCATGTTCAGCAGCGAGCCGCCGGCGATCAACGAACTGGTGCATACGTTCTTAGTCGATGCGCGGGAAATTGAACAACAAATGACCGCCGCCCAGCGCAGCGGCGACTTTGACACCCTGCGAACGCTGGCGCACAAGCTCAAGGGATCGGCCGGTGCGGTAGGCGCGGCGCAGTTGGGCAAATTGGCCAATGCGCTCGAAATCTGCGCGCGCATGCAGGAGTCAACCGACTGCCTGCACTACTTGCAACAGATCGAAGCGGCCCTGCCCGCGACACAGCGTGTGTTTGAAGAGCAACTGGGCGGAACCGCCGTTACGTCTGCCTAACCCGCAACTGCGGCTCGACGCCGCCGGCCGTAACCGTGGTTGCCAAGACTGCTGTGACCGGCGCCATAATAGTTATGGCGACTGGCGCTTCCACACTTTCAACCGCTGCGCTGCCGCCGTGCCTCGAACAAGCACACCCCTGCCGCAACCGAGACATTCAAACTCTCGACGCTGCCCGCCATCGGAATCACCCGCAGCTCATCGCAGGTCTCACGCGTCAGGCGGCGCAAGCCTTCGCCTTCGGCACCGAGCACCAGCGCCAGGGCGCGACCAACACCGGGCGCGTGGATCGACTCCGTCGCATCGTCGGCCGTGCCGATCACCCAGATGTCGCGCTCTTTCATTTCCTTCAACGTGCGCGCGAGATTGGTGACGGTGATGTAAGGCATTGTCTCGGCCGCGCCCGACGCCACCTTCATCACAGTCGAGTTCAGTCCTACGGCGCGGTCTTTCGGCGCGACCACCGCATGCACGCCCGCTGCATCGGCGGTACGCAAACACGCGCCGAGGTTGTGCGGATCGGTCACGCCGTCCAACACCAAAATCAATGGCGGCTCGGTCAGCACGTCGAGAATGTCATCGAGTGAATGCGACAACACAGGCGCATCAGCCAGCGCGACCACGCCTTGATGGCGCGCGCCGCCCGCCATGCCGTCGAGACGACGTGCATCGGAATGCAGAATGCGGACGCCGG
>JAYVSR010000051.1:0-15631 GCA_043775155.1 Burkholderiales bacterium
CGCTGGCGTTCGTTGCGCTCACGCTCTGGACGACCGCGACGCTCTGGCCTTTCAAGGGTGGGCAGGTGCATGAGGGCTTTGTCTACCTGACGCCGCATCTTCCTTCGCTGGTCTACTACGGTTCGTTCTTTGTGTTTGGCTATTTGGTTCAGACCCAGCGCAGTTTTTTGCAGGTCGCACAGCAGCGCTTGCCATCGATGCTCGCGCTCGCCATCCTCGCGTTTCCAGTTTCGACTTTCGTCAGCGCGCTGGATAACGCCGCGCGCGGCGGCAGCCTCGAACTGCATTTGTATGCCGTACTGGCAAACGCCCTCACCACTTGGGCGCTGATCTATGTCGTCATCGGCGGCGCTCTGCGGTTTTTCGACCGGCCCTCATTGCAGACCAACTCGTGGATCGCGCCGTGGATCAACTACACCGCGCAATCGTCCTACTGGGTGTTCCTGATCCATCTGCCGCTGGTGTGTCTGGCGGGCTGGTGGTTGGTGCCCTACGATTTACCAGCGGTGGTGAAATTTATGTTGGTCTGCGGGTTCACCGCCATCTGCGCCTTCGCCAGCTTTCACTACTGGGTGCAAGGCACCTGGATCAGCGACTTTCTACACGGCAAGCGCTTCAACCTGGCGTGGCCGTGGCGCGCGGCGTAGCCGGCCTGCGCTGCGCCAACGGCACCCACGACACGCTGACATCGCCGTTGATAAACGTCTGACAGGCCATGCGATAGCCGGCGGCGAAATCCTCTTCGGTCAAGTGTTTGCGCTCTTTCGCCTTGATCGCGTCGGTGTGCTCGATGCCCGATTCAATCTTGCAGCGGCAGGTGCCACAGATGCCGCCGCCACACTTAAACGGAATGCCGCCCTGCTCGCGCAGCGAGACGCGCAACAGATTGCTGTCGGCCGACGCGCTGACCGTTTTGCGGCCATTGGTGATGAAAGTGACGCTGATCACGGCTGCGCGTTGGCTGCTTTGTCCGTTGCCACTGCGGCAGCGGCAGTGCGATCAGCGATCCACGCGCGCACCGCATCGCCTTCGTCCTGCGAGAGTTCAATATCGGCGCTGATCCACAACTGACAAACGAGGCGAAAACCTTCGTCCAATTTTTCGCCAAGCAGTTTTTGCTCTTTCCAGCTCGGCGCGGCAAGCGCTTCGCCGCCCGCAAGAATGCGGCTGACGCACTTGGCGCACTTGGCCATACCGCAACCATAAGCAAGATTGGGAAACGGAAATTGCTTGATGCCCGCGCGCACCACGAGGTTGCTGTTGTCCTTGACCTCGCCTTCGAAGCGCTGGCCGCTTTTATGAATCACAACCTTGGGCATGCGCTCCCCGATGCCGGCTCAATCAAGCATCTAACTCGGCACGGCCACGCATCAAGCAGCAAGCCGCTCAGGCGCGGAACGCATCGACCGCGAACTCTCGCTCATGCCCAGTTCCGACAACGGAATCTCATCGGCCACATAGTCGTAATACAAGGCGGTGGTGTAGAGCAGGCGCATCTGCGCGCCGGTTTCGCAGACTTTCAGGCAGCGCTGCTGCAAGTCCGGCGTATTCGCCAGATCGAGCACAATTTGATAACCGCGCTCGCCGTGAATTTCGTCGGACACGATGTGCAGGTCGAAGAACTCGACTTCTTCATCGTTGAACTTGTATTTCTCGCGCAAGGCCGGGGCTTGCTTGCGGTAGATGGTTGGCACTTGCGACTCCAGCCCGACCACCAGACCGGCCACCGCGACCACCGGGTCTTCACGCATCGCCAATGCATAGCACCAGCTTTGCAGTCCGCGGGTGGTCGGTGACATGTTGTCCGGGTTGGTCACGCGCTCGCGCGTGGTGCCGCAGGCTTCGGCGAAACGGATCAACAGATCGGTGTGGCGATCACCACCGATTTCTTCTTCGTACATGTTGGCGAGCAAAAAATCTTTCGCCTCTTGGTGCTGCGCCGGCGTGCGGCCATAGACGTAGCCGAGGTAGTCAGCGAACGGGCCGACGTAGTGATAGTGGTTCTCGGCCCAGCGCGCCAGATGCGCACGCGACAGCTTGCCGCTGGCCCAGGCGACGCTGAATGGTGCCTGATTCGCGCTCTTGCCCTGGATCGAATTTTCCAGTGCGCTTCGAAAGTCATCACGGTTCAGCAGTTGGGACATGGCGGGCTCCTTGATCGAATCGCGCGGCCCAAAAGTCAGAGGCCGTGCCGGTAGAGAATTTTGTATAGTGCGAGTGCGTAATATATCTCCATTCCACCGGCCCCAACTTACTGACAGGACAACATGAAAACCGCTCTGAAACTTGAACTCGCCGACGCCCGTCACATGCTCGCTGCGGCCGCTGCCAAGGCGACCGAAATCGGCGTCGCGCAGACCATCTGCATCACTGACGAAGGCGGCTATCCGCTCGCGCTCGAACGGATGGACGGCGCGCGCATCACCGGTCCGCAGATCGCGTGGAACAAGGCTTTCACCGCGGCCGGGCATAAACGCTCCACCCACCTCTTCAACACGCCACCCAACGGCCCGGCGCTACCGGGCAACGAAGCGTTCGGCATTCAATGGAGTTTTGAGGGCAAGTTCGCCGTGTTCGTCGGCGGCTTTCCCATCGTCGTCGATGGCGAAGTAGTGGGCGGGGTTGGGCTGTCGGGCGGCAATGGTGAGCAGGACACCGCCTGTGGCGTCGCTGCGCTCACCGCGCTGGAACAACTGCTCGCGCCGCAGGGGCGCAAGGTGGTGGTTCAGGCGGATATCAAGAAATAGCCGCCGCTGCTTGGGTCGTGCCTTAGGCCGTGCCTCAAGCCTCGATCCCCTGCGACTTCAGGTACTCGTCGTAGGTACCCTGAAAGTCAACGATCTTGCCGTCCTTCACCTCGATGATGCGGGTTGCCAAGCCACTGACAAACTCGCGGTCGTGCGAGACGAACACCAGCGTGCCGGGGTATTTCTCCAGGCCGATCTGCAAAGACTCAATCGACTCCATGTCCATGTGGTTGGTCGGCTCGTCCATCAGCATGACGTTCGAGCGTGACAACATTAGCTTGCCGTAGAGCATGCGGTTCTTCTCGCCACCGGAGAGCACTTTCACCGATTTCTTGATGTCGTCGCCGGAGAACAGCAAGCGCCCGAGCGTGCTGCGCACCACCTGATCATCGTCGGCTGCCGTCTTCCAGTCACCGATCCACGACGACAGATCAACGTCTTTGGCGAACTCGGCTTGCGGGTCTTGCGGCATGTAGCCGGTCTTCGCGTTCTCGGCCCATTTGACGACGCCTTTGCGGCCCGCCATGTCACCCGCGATGTCGCCCGCGAGTGAACGGATCAACGTCGTCTTGCCCGCACCATTCGCGCCGATGATGGCGATGCGCTCGCCGGCCTCGATGTTGAAGCTGATCTTGGAGAGCACCGGCGTCTTGGTTGACGGATAGGTGAAGGTCAAGCCCTCAATGCTGACCGCGAGGCGATACAGTTTCTTTTCTTCTTCAAAGCGGATATACGGGTTCTGTCTGGAGGACGGCTTCATGTCCTCAATCTTGATTTTCTCCAACTGCTTTTGCCGCGAGGTGGCTTGGCGCGCCTTCGACTTGTTGGCCGAGAAGCGGCGGACGAACTCTTGCAAGTCGGCGACGCGGTCTTTTGCCTTGGCATTCGCCGAGGCGATCAGCGCCTGCGCCTGGGTCGAGGCGAGCATGAAGTCGTCGTAGTTACCCGGATAAATCTTCAACTGGCCGTAGTCAAGATCGGCCATGTGGGTACACACCTGATTCAAAAAATGGCGGTCGTGGCTGATGATGATCATCGTGCTGTCGTAGGCGTTGAGCACCTCTTCGAGCCAGCGAATCGAGTTGATGTCGAGGTTGTTGGTCGGCTCGTCGAGCAGCAGCACGTCGGGCTTGGAGAACAGCGCTTGCGCCAGCAACACGCGCAGCTTCAAGCCCGGTGCGACTTCGCGCATCGGGCCGGTGTGCAGCGCTGCGTCGATACCGGCGCCATTGAGCAAGGCGCTGGCGCGCGCTTCGGCGTCGTAGCCGCCGTACTCGGCGTATTTCGATTCGAGCTCGGCGGCGTGCATGTAGTCGTCGTCGGTGGCGTTTTCGTTGGCGTAGATGGCGTCACGCTCGGCCATCGCTTTCCACATCTCAACGTGGCCTTGCATCACGACATCGAGCACGCGCTGGTCTTCGAAAGCGAATTGATCCTGCTTCAGCTTGCCGAGCCGCATGCCGGGCGCGAGCATCACTTCACCGGCGCTTTGTTCGAGATCGCCGCCGAGAATTTTCATCAGGGTTGATTTGCCGCAACCGTTGGCGCCGATCAAACCGTAGCGATTGCCGTCGGCAAATTTGACCGTAACGCTTTCAAACAAAGGCTTGGCGCCGAATTGAATTGCAATGTTGGAGGTCGCGAGCATGAACAAAACCTGTAGAGGAGAAAATGGTTAAAACTGTTGGTGGGAGCGGTTCTCAAGGCCATCACATCGGCCTGTGGAGTGGCATGCCGCCGCGCCGAGGGAACCGGCGCGGCGCTATTTAATTGAAATTTCGCGCTCGGGCGGCAGGCTGTTTGCACCGCTGCCAATCGCGCGCTGCATGATCACACTGTCTACCCACTGCCCAAACTTGAAACCGACCGCCTTAAGCGTACCGGTGCGTTTGAAACCGCAAGCGGCGTGTAGCTTGATCGAGCCTTTGTTGGCGGAGTCACCGATCACCGCAATCAATTGCCGCGCACCGGTCTTTTCGCAACCTTCGATCAATGCATCGAGCAGCAGCTTGCCGACGCCTCGACCAGCAAACTCCTTGTGGATGTAGACCGAGTCTTCCAGCGTGTGGCGATAGGCCGGGCGGGCGCGATACAGGCTGGCGTAGGCGTAGCCGACAACCTTGCCTTCAAACTCGGCGACCAGATACGGAAAGCCACGGCTGATCACATCAGCGCGGCGTTGGGTCATTTCATCGACCGACGGCGCGAGCAACTCAAACGATGCCAAGCCGTTGAGTACATGAAAGCCGTAAATCTCGGCGATGGCTGCCAGATCGGCCGCTTTGGAAGGCCGAATCACCGCAGGCAAACCCGCAGGCAAACCCGCTGGCAAACTCGAATGCAAACTGCGTACCGGCACCGCATCATTCATCAAGCACCACCCAAGCCCATCGCCTGGCGCACATCGCGCATCGTCTCGTCAGCGAGCTTGCTGGCCTTCTCGCAGCCGTCTTCGAGAATATTCTTCACCAGGGTCGGGTCATCGAGATATTTTTGCGCGCGCTCATGCATCGGCGTTTGCTCTTTGAGCACGCCAGCGATCACCGGCTGCTTGCATTCAATGCAGCCAATGCCGGCGCTGCGGCAGCCGGCATCCGCCCAGGCGCGCGTCGCATCGTCCGAATACACCAGATGCAGTTGCCACACCGGGCACTTGGCTGGGTCGCCGACATCGGTGAGGCGGACCCGCGCCGGGTCGGTCGGCATGGTGCGGATTTTTTTCTCGACCAGCTTCGGGTCTTCGCGCAACGTGATGGTGTTGTTGTAGGACTTCGACATCTTTTGACCATCAAGGCCGGGCATCCGCGACGATGCCGTCAACAGCGCTTTGGGCTCGACCAAAATAATTTTGCCGCCGCCCTCAAGATAGCCAAACAAGCGCTCGCGGTCGCCCATCGAAATGTTTTGCGCGTCGGCGAGCAGCGCGCGGCCTTCTTCAAGCGCGCCATCGGCACCGGTCTCCTGGTACTTGTCGCGCAACTCTTTGTAGAGTTTGGCGCGCTTGCTGCCGAGTTTTTTCACCGCCTCTTCGGCCTTCAACTCATAGCCCGGCTCTTTGCCGTAGAGGTGGTTGAAGCGGCGCGCAACTTCGCGCGAGAACTCGATGTGCGGCACCTGGTCTTCGCCCACCGGTACGTGAATCGCGCGGTAGATCAGGATGTCGGCCGCCTGCAACAAGGGATAACCGAGAAAACCGTAGGTGGTGAGGTCTTTCTCGGTCAGCTTCTCTTGTTGGTCTTTGTAAGTCGGCACGCGTTCGAGCCACGACAGTGGTGCCATCATCGAGAGCAACAAATGCAACTCGGCGTGCTGTGGCACCCGGCTCTGGACGAACAGCGTCGCCTGCGACGGGTCGACGCCCGAGGCCAGCCAGTCGATCACCATCTCGTTGGTGTTCTGCCCGATGACGGACACTTCGTCGTAATGCGTGGTGAGGGCGTGCCAGTCGGCGACGAAGAACAGGCAGGGGTATTCGCTTTGCAGCTTGACCCAATTTTTCAGCACGCCGTGATAGTGGCCAAGATGCAGTGCGCCGGTCGGGCGCATGCCGGAAAGAACGCGGTCAGCGTACATGGTGAGTCAACCCAACAGTGAAGTAAATGGCGTCAGCAGCGCGCCGAGCAGCATCTGGAATACGCCGATGATCGGTGCCATCCAGAGATTGAGCACGTGCGTAGCGGCGAGCGCCATGACGATAAAAAATCCAAACGGCTCTAGCCGCAGCAGCAGATTCGCCTGCGTGATCGGCAGCACGCTCGCCAACATGCGCCCGCCATCAAGCGGCGGCAATGGAAACAGATTCAGTGCAGCCATCACAAAATTGACCGTGATGCCGGCTTGGCCCATGCGTATGAAAAATGGTTCATTGATGCCAAGCGCGCCGAGCGCGACCAGAAACAGCGCCCAGATCACCGCCATCGCCAGATTCGCGCCCGGCCCGGCAAACGCCACCCACAGCATGTGCTGCTTCGGTTTGCGCAGGTTCATGATCGCAACCGGCACCGGCTTGGCATAGCCGAACACGAAGGCGCCATTGGTCGCGAAATACAGCAACAGCGGCATCGCCACCGTGCCAATCGGATCGACGTGCATCAGCGGGTTGAGCGAGAGCCGACCTTGCATTGCGGCGGTGTGATCGCCGAAGTAGCGTGCCGCCCAGCCATGCGCCACTTCGTGCAGGGTGATGGCAAAAAGTACCGGAATCGCGTAGACCGCGATGGACTGAATTACAGAGGATTCCACAGGGCGATTTTATCAGTTGGGCTGGGTTGAAAAAGGCACTTTGCTGGGGATCAAGCCGGCACCGACAGACCAATCGCGCCGAGTACACCAGCCCCTGCGCGCACGACTTCCGGCTCGCCCCGTGTCATGTCAATCACTGAAGTCGGTTCGATACCGCACGACCCGCCGTCGATCACCAAATCGACCAAATGCTCCAGCCGCTCACGAATTTCTTCGGCATCGTTCAGCGGGTCATCGAGGTCTGGCAGCAGCAGCGTGGTCGACAGCAGCGGCTCGTTCAATTCGGCGAGCAGCGCATGCGCGATCACATGCTGCGGCACGCGCAGGCCGATGGTGCGGCGCTTCGGATGCGCGAGGCGGCGCGGCACTTCGCGGCTGGCTTCGAGAATGAAGGTGTAGGCACCCGGCGTGGCGGTCTTGAGCAGCCGATATTGGGCGTTGTCTACCTTGGCGAAGTTGGCAATCTCGGAGAGGTCGCGACAGACCAGAGTGAAGTGATGGGTTTCATCGACCTGGCGGATGCGGCGCAAGCGTTCGGCGGCGTCCTTGTCGCCGATGTGGCAGCCCAGTGCGTAGCAGGAGTCGGTCGGGTAGACGATCACCCCGCCCGCGCGCACGATGTCCGCCGCTTGCCGGATCAGGCGCGGCTGCGGGTGCGTCGGGTGAATCGAAAAAAGTTGGGCCACAAAGCGTCTTTATAAGTTTGCGAACGCGCCGGCCGGCGCACTGTGCGGGTAAGCAGGCGTGATCGTGCCTAGCTCAAAACCAGTCGTGCCACACCGGTGTGAGATCAGCCGGCAAGGGCGGCAGCGCACCTGGCTCGACCCGGCTCTCGCCCGGCCCGTGATAGTCGGAGCCGCGCGAGGCCTTGAAGCCGAACACCCGCGCGACATCGGCGAAGTGGTTGTATTGATCGGTCGAGTGGCTACCGGTCATGACTTCAATCGCGTTGCCGCCCAAGTCTTTGAACTCGGCGAAAAATTGATTGAGCTGCGGCTGGGTCAATTTGTAGCGCCCCGGATGCGCGACCACGGCGACGCCGCCGGCTGCGTTGATCCACTGCACCGCCTCCATCAGCGACGCCCACTCATGCTCGACATAACCGGGCTTGCCCTCGGCCAGATAATTCATGAACACATGATGGGTGCTGCGCGCCTTGCCGGCTTCAACCAAAAAGCGGGCGAAGTGGCTGCGCGACAACAGCTCGGGGTTGGTCGCATATTTTTTCGCGCCTTCGAGCGCGCCGGGGATGCCGACCAGTTCGAGTTCAAACGCCATCTTGGCAGCCCGCGCATCGCGCCCAGAGCGGATGCGTTGCAGGCCTTGCGTGAGAGTTGGATTGCGCGGGTCGATCTGCAAACCGACGACGTGAATCGTCGTGCTCTCGGTCTTGCCTTCGGGGGTCCACGAGACTGAAATTTCGACGCCATCGACAAATTTGATCCCCACCGCCTCTGCCGCTGCACGCGCTTCGGGCAGCGCTTTGACTTCGTCGTGATCGGTCAACGCCCACACATCAACGCCACCGGCCTTCGCTTTCGCCGCCACTTCGGCAGCGGGCAACAAGCCGTCGGAGGCAATCGAGTGCGAGTGCAGGTCGACGTTGAGTGCGGTGCCTGCAGCCGCCGCACTCAACGTTGTGGCTGCGCTCATGGCCGTAGCCGCGCTCACGCGAGAAAATCCTCGATCAAGCGCGCCAACTGTTCCGGCTGATCATGCTGCAACATATGCCCCGCCTGATCAATCTCGGCGACCGTCAGGTTTTTAAAATGCGACAAGCGGTCGCGGTAGTCGTCGTCCTTGATCCATTTCGTCAGCATTTCCGACTGGTTCGCCGACACGCACAACACCGGCGCGGTGATTGCCTGCCAGCAGGCAATCGCTTCTTCGATCCGATACAGCGTTGCATTCACAATCTTGTGCGCCGGGTCGGCCAGCAACTCGACGCGCCGACCCTCGGGCGTGTCGATCTCATGCCCCCAATGCCGCGCCAAGAACGCAGCCCTCTCGTCCGACAAACGCGGATTGGTTTTTTGCAAACGCGCCGCCAACGCCGCAAAATCGGCATAGGGCTTCAACTCCGGTGGCTGGGCGATCTGATCCATGAACGTGCGATAGCGTGCCGGCGCTTCTTCGGCCTTGGTGCGGCGCATGCCGAAGCCTTCGAGATTGACCAGCTTGGCGATGCGCTCGGGCTTGGCACCCGCGTACAGACACGCGACGTTGCCACCGAGACTGTGGCCGATCAAATTCACCGGTGCATCGGGTGAGTAGTGACGCAGGATCGCATCGAGATCGGCTAAATAATCAGGGAACCAATAGTTGTCCGCCACCGATTTTTTGGTCAGTCCATAGCCGCGCCAGTCCGGCGCGATCACGCACCAGTCGCGCTTGAGCGCATCGACGAGAAATTGAAATGATGCGGAGACATCCATCCAGCCATGCACCATGAAGAGCTTGGGTGCAGCGGCATCGCCCCAGAGGCGGATGTGATAACTCAGTTCACGGACGGGGATAAATTCGGAGCGGCTGGGTTTCATAAATGCGGCGCGGCAGCGAGTGAAAACCACTCGCTCGCGTAGGCTAAAAACGTGTTTTAGTGCGCGAATTGCGCAACGCAGCATTTTACTCTGCCAGCGTTATTTCTCCGGTGGCGTTTCGAAAAAAAAGCACTCCGGCAGAAACGCTGGCGCGATCAATTCGATGTCTTTGGCGGCAACGCCACAAGCGCGAAAAAACTGCCGCCACGGCTGCAGCAAAGCCACCAGCCGCGCAATCTCCTGGCGCGCATCGTCCACACTCAAACCAAAACGCTGCGCCTGCGAAATCAGGTTGTAGAGGCTGGCCGCGCGGCCATAGGTGCCAACCGTCAGCGCCAAATCGCGCCGCTCCAGACTGACCACCGGCGCCGGCACCAAATCGTAGGCAGGCGACAGCCGCCAACCACGCGGCCCACACAGGAACGCATGATTGCGCGGATGATCGTCGTTATTGGTCACTGCCGCGTTGAACACCATGCGGCGGAACAACTCGGCGCAATCGGCCTCGGGTTTCACCGACCAGCGGCGCAACTGATCGGCGAGCAGCGGATACGACCAGCGCTCGCGGTCAAGATGACTGTCGCCAGCGTCAAGTACGGTCAAGGCGCTCACCAGGCCAAGTCGCTGAAACCCGCTCCCAGAGCGACTTTCCACATATTGCCGGTCGAAACGTTCGAGTAACAGAACGTCCCCCGGGCCGGTCGCGGCGTTGCCGTTGCTGCCGGTACCTGCTGCTTTCAAACCGGACTGCAAGCATGACTCCAAGCTCGCCTGCGTCACACTCAACCCACAACGGCGCGCCAATTGCAGGGTCGCAAATTCAACCCGCTGCAAATTGAAACGATCATCCCGCGCCGGAAACTTCGCCAGATACAAACACTGGGCGTCTTCAACCGTCGCCTTCGGACGCGCCCCGCCCATGCTGGTGCCGGGAGTGAGTTGTTCGAGCAGATGCGCAGCCACCGTCCGGCCTTCGTCAATTGCCTGCGTCGCGGCGATCAACTCCGCCAGTTGATGCGTGCGGTTGTAAGCGCGCACCGGCGCGGGCGGCACTTTGCCCAAACCAAAGCTCAACGCACCGGCACCGTCCTGCGGCCCGTGCAAGAGGTAATCAACCTCGGCAAGATTGGCTGCGCTGCGCGCAAGCTGATGCTCGATCACGCGCCGCCCCCAGGCGTCCGGCGCGGCGTCGCGCAGCGCTCCGGGAATCCCCTTCTGGCGAGTGAACTCGTAGACCTGTTTGGCCAACGGCAATTGAAACGGATCGAGCGCGACCGCGTCGGCCCGCTCAAGGTAACGGTCGCCATAACGAAAGCGGCCGATCTGCACGCCATCAGGCAGCGTCTCAACTCTCAGCAGTGCCGCCGGCACCGTCTCCAAGCTGCCGGGGAGTTGAATGTAAACGTAAGCTTCGCGTTCAGAAGTCATACGCATCCGCTGCCCGCTTTATCCGGCCTGCGCGCTGCGGGCGGCGCGCACCTTCGAGCGCCTTGCCGTGCAGATCGGCGTCGGGGTGGGCGACCGATTCGAGTGTCGCGTCGAGTCCGAGCAGCCACAACACGGTGACGCACACACCAATCGCAGTACCCGGCTTGCCCTGCTCCAGCGCCGCCAGCGTGTTCCGATTGATCCCGGCTTTGGCAGCGAGATCAGCGGCTGACCAGCCACGGCGGATGCGCGCGAGGCGAATCCGCTCACCCAGTTGGGCGACGCGACCGGTAACCAGAGGTGGTGCAACAAAATTGCTCATTAAAATAATCATTAATTATATTTATGCATAAAATATTAGGCTAAAAATAGAAAAAATGCAATCCGGGCAAAGTCAATTTAGGCCAACACCAGGCGTACGCCTGCCTGGCGCTCAGCGGCAGCGCCGCCCATCACTTACCCGCTCGGTGCCGCGCACCGCGCCGCCCGCCGCTCCCAGCGCGATGAAAAAATCGCGCCCACGTCCACCGCCGAACAAGCTGCCGAGCCACGCTCCCGCGAGGCCGCCCCAGAGGGAGCCGTAGTTGGCGTCGGGCTGGCAGGGGTCGTTCAGCTTGCCGCCAATCAGCGCGCCGCTGGCAGCGCCGACGGCGACACCGGCCAGGCGATTGCCGGCTTGTGCGCCGATCAAGGCGCCGATGATTGCTCCCGTGGTTTGGCCGTCGGCAGCGGCGTCGCGCGAAGTGCGGGTTGCGTAGGGTGGATAGGTGGATGGTGGCGAGGCGGATGGTGGCACCGATCTGGAAGACGGCACCGACGCTGATGATGATACTTGCGCGTCGGTTGAAGATCCGCCCCCAGAGCCAGTTTCAGCCGTTTTCCCCTCTGCCGTTTCTGCAAGTCGTGCGACGTTCCGTGGCGTGCCGCTCACCGCCGGGTGCGAGCTTGGATCGCTGCCCCAGCGCTCGTTGTAGTAGGTCGTGCCGGCCCGGTTGCTGCGCTCGCCAAGATCGAATCCGGGTACGACCATGTAGACGGTACGCCCGCCGGATGCCGTCTGCACGGATACGCATCCGCCGAACTGCAACGCAGCAATGGCGAGAGCGAAAACGAGAAGTCTTTGGCGTATCATTTCTGAACAAGTTCGGTGCAGTTTGTGAACCGTGTTTGCGAGCCGCGTTTGCAAAACAAATTGAAACCACCAGCAGCGATATCCGGTAGCGAGAGGAGCCTTCAAGTGCAAGATCAGTACGACTCACTCTACAACAACTTCCGCTGGCACGTGCCCGAGTGGTTCAACATCGGCTGGGAATGTTGCGGCAAGTGGGCGCAGGATCGCGGGCGCATCGCGCTGTATTTTGAAAGTGAAGGACACGATCAACCCGGTGGCAAATCGGAAAAATTTACCTTTCACGAATTGCAGCAAAGCGCGAATCGCCTGTCAAATGCGCTGACGGCATTGGGCGTGAAGCGCGGCGATCGCGTGGCGATTTTGTTGCCGCAATCGGCCGAGACGATCATCGCGCACGTGGCGATTTATCAAATGGGTGCAGTGGCGATGCCGATGTCGGTATTGTTTGGGCCGGATGCGCTGGAGTATCGGTTTCAAAATAGTGAGGCGGTGGCGGCTCTGGTGGACGACGCCGCGCTTGCCAATCTCGCGCCGGTGCGCAGCCACTGCGCTGATCTCAAACACGTGATCGCGGTGGGGCGGCACGTACCTGATCTGCAGGGTCAACACACGCTCGGCCTCGCCACGCTTCTCGCGCAACACAGCGACGAGTTCACCCTCGTGCCGACCCGCGCTGACGACCCCGCGCTCCTGATCTACACCAGCGGCACCACCGGCCCGCCAAAGGGCGCGTTCAAACCGCATCGCGTGCTGATCGGCAATCTGCCCGGCTTCGTCGCGTCGCAAAACTGGTTTCCGCAAGCGAACGATGTGTTCTGGTCGCCGGCTGATTGGGCCTGGACTGGCGGCTTGATGGATGCGTTGTTGCCGACGCTGTACTTCGGCCGCCCAATCGTCGCCAACATGGCAAAGCACCCGGTGAGCGGGCGGTTCAACGCCGAGCGCGCGTTCGAGTTGATGCAGCGCTACGGCGTGACCAACGCGTTTTTGTTTCCGACTGCCTTGAAGATGATGATGAAGGCGGTGCCCGCGCCGCGCGAGCAATACAAGCTCAAACTGCGCGCCATCATGGCAGCCGGTGAGGCGACTGGTGAGACGGTGTTCGAGTGGGCGCGCGACCAGCTCGGCGTGACGATCAACGAAATGTTCGGCCAGACCGAAGTCAACTATTTGGTCGGCAACAGCCACGAAAAATGGCCGGCCAAACCGGGCTCAATCGGCCGGCCTTATCCAGGGCATCGGGTCGCGGTGATTGATGATGCGGGGCATGAAGTCGCGCGCGGTCAAGCCGGCGAAGTCGCGGTACACCGCTACGACATTCACGGCCACCCCGACCCGGTGTTCTTCATCGGCTATTGGAAAAACGATGCCGCCACGACTGGCAAATTCACCAGTGACTGGTGCCGCACCGGCGACGAAGCGATCATGGACGACGACGGCTACCTCTGGTATCAGGGCCGCGCCGACGACATGTTCAAAGCGGCCGGCTACCGGATCGGGCCGTCTGAAGTGGAGAACTGTTTGATCCAGCACGCTGCCGTGGCGAACGCTGCCGTAGTGCCTTCGCCCGATGCCGAACGCGGCAACGTGGTCAAGGCTTTCATCGTGTTGATCGACGGCATCAAACCCTCGCAGGAATTGATCACGAGCATTCAGTCACACGTGCGCGGCAAGCTCGCCCCCTACGAATACCCGCGCGAAGTTGAATTCATCGACGCATTGCCGATGACCACCACCGGAAAAGTGCAGCGGCGCGTGTTGCGCTTGCAGGAAGCCGAACGCAAGCGGCAACTCGCAGCGGCCACGTAGTTTCACTTGACTCCAATCACCACGTCCACGCAAGGCCCTCGATACTCGTACCCGCAGTTAACCCAGGAGACATCATGCTCGAGCTCTACACCGCAGGCACCCACAACGGCTTTCGCGCCAACATCGCCCTGGCTGAATCAGGCCTGCGCTATCAGGTCCACAAGGTCGTGCTGTCGGCACCGCTGCCGGATCGCGGCGCGGATTTTCTCGCGGCCACATCGCAAGGGCGCATCCCCGCATTGGTTGACCCGGACGGCCCGGGTGCCACACCGGGCAAGCCGGTCACGCTCAGCCAGTCCGGCGCGATCATGATCTACGTCGCCAACAAATCCGGCAAGTTGTGGCCATCGTCCGACGCCGCCAAAATCACCGCACTGCAATGGCTGATGCACACCTGCACCGACGTAGCGCCGTGGAACGCCGTGGTGAACCAAATGACGATGGGCATGTTCCCGGAGAAGAACGACGCCAATGCCGCCTTCGCCAAAGACAAACGCCTGATGCGCTGGCTCAGCGAAGCCGATGCGCGTTTAGGCCAGGCGGCGTTTCTCGCGGGTGGTGAAATTTCGCTGCCCGACTTCGCGCTCTACCCGGTCGTCAACCAGCGCAAAGCGTTTGTCGAAGAAGCGGGGATGAAAAATCTGAAGCGTTGGTGGGCGGTGTTATCGAACCGTAGTGGGGTGCAGAAGGGGATGGCGGAGTCGGCGTGAGCCGGGATAACAGCGCGGTGCGGGCCAAAGTGCGTGGCGGCGATTACGCCTCTGAAAGCGAAGTGATCCGCGACGGCCTGCGCGCCTTGATGGCGCGCGATCGCGCGATTGAAAATTGGCTGCGCGATCAGGTCGCACCGGCGGTTGACGCCCTGAAAGCCCGCCCGGCGCGTGCGCTGCCGGTATCGCGCGTGCGGTCAAGCCTGGCGGCGGAACGCGCGAAGCAGCGATGATCTCCCGGGGCGTCATCGCATTTACCGTTGAAGACGATCTGGTGTCGATTGCCGGCGTCTATTACGGCGGACAGAACTACGAAACTGCGTTGCAGGAAGAGATTGACGGCGGTACTGACAGCTAAGCGTAAGCGGGCAGTTCCGCGCCCCGTGTCTGCTGCTTGGGTCAGGCTGGCCTGCGGCAGATGCACGCAGTCTCGTGATCGTTCACCATGCCGGTCGCCTGCATGAAGGCGTAGCAAATCGTCGAGCCGACAAACTTGCAGCCATAGGCGAGCAAGGCCTTGCTCATCGCATCTGACACCGCCGTCTTGCCCGGCGCATCGCGGTAGTTCTCAACCCGATTGCGGATCGGTTTGCCACCGACGAATGACCAGAGAAACGCATCAAGCGAACCATGCTCTTTGCGAATTCGCAACACCGCCTGCGCGGTGAGAATCGTCGCGTTAATCTTGGCGCGGTTGCGTACGATGGCCGGGTTGAGCATCAGCTTCTCGACCTTGGCCGGTGTGTAGCGCGCGACTTTGGCGGCGTCAAAATTATCGAACGCCGCGCGATAGCCTTCACGCTTTTTCAGGATCGTGATCCACGACAAGCCGGCCTGCGCGCCTTCGAGAATCAGCATCTCAAACAACTGACGGTCGTCGTGTACCGGCACGCCCCACTCGTCGTCGTGATACGCGATGTAGAGCGCATCGTCTGACACCCAGCCGCAGCGATGGATCATTTTTTCACTCATGGCATCCGTGGAAAGTGTTGGTGGGAGCCATTTTCGTCAGTTCATCGATTG
>JAYVSR010000052.1:0-9195 GCA_043775155.1 Burkholderiales bacterium
TCGTGTTTACGCAGGTAGTCTGCTGCACCCAGTTTGATTGCCTTGGCAGCGACGTCTTCGCTGCCGCTGCCGGTCATGAAGATGATCGGCGGCAGGTTCGGTACTTTGCGGAATGCACGCAGCCATTCAAGACCATCTTCGATGCCCAGCATGAAATCGAGCAGGACAACGTCGAACCGGTTCCAGCCAAAATCGCCGGCAGGCCGCCCCAACACGACCGGATCGTATTGGGTGATGTTGGCATCGGGCCATTCGATTTTGACGAAATGCGCCGCCAGCGCCCGAAAATCCGGCGCATCGTCGATGATCAGCACATTCACGAAATGCTCACATTCACGTCGGATCTCTTGCCTTATTATTTTGCCTTGCGGAGTATCGCAGTTGGCCGCACCGCCGTCCGGCAGCCGGTCGCGAAATGTTCGCCGAATAGGTCGTTGAGTCAGGTGGCAGTTTAGCCGGTTTTGATTTTTAAAAGGATTGGCGCGAGTGTTAAAGAATGTCAACAACGCAAGTGATTGAGTCAATTTGCCCGCTGGCATACCCCATATCGGGCCGGATGCCGGATAATGCGGGCTGATATAAGTCAGGAGATCGCCGTGAGCTCGGAACAGGCTGGAGTGGAGTCGCGCACGACGCTGGCGCGTGCGCCGGCATCAACGCCTGGTCTGCCGTTGCGGCGGCCGCGCGCGGCAGCGCCCCCGATGGTGCTTGGCCCGTTGCGGGGAACGGTGCTGGTGGCTGAAGACGCGGACGATTTGCGTCAATTGGCGGTGCTCTACCTGAAGAGTTTCGGACTTGCCGCGCTTGAGGCCGTGAATGGCGCTGAGGCGGAGACGCTGGCCCTGCGTGACCAGCCCGAGGTAATTTTGATGGATCTCGAGATGCCGGTGCTGGGTGGATTGGACGCCGCCGCTCAGCTGCGGCGGGCCGGCTATCGCGGCACCATTTTTGCACTCACCGGACACCCTGCGGAGGCGGTGTCTGCGCAGTGTTTGGGCGCAGGTTGCAATGATATTTTGTCCAAACCGGTGTCGCGGGTGCAACTGCATGCAGCGCTGGCGGGTGTGTTGCAACCGCGAGCGCACGCTCTGACCGCAGACGTGATCTGAAGGAGTTCAACGGTGGAAGACGTATTGGTTGCCGAGGTAGCGCAGGATTTGGAGCCTTTGATTCCGCTCTTCATTCAGACGCGTCAGGATAATTTGGCCGGCCTCGAAGCGGCCTTGCCGGCAGGCGATTTCAAAGCGATGGAAATCATCGGCCACAGCATGAAAGGGGCCGGTGGCGCCTATGGCTTCCCGCCGGTCAGCGAGATCGGTGATCTGATCGAGCAGGCAGCACGCGGCCGGGATGACGCTGCGGTTCGCGTCTTGACCCGCCGCTTGCAGGCTTATCTCGCGAACGTGCAAATCCGCTACGTCTGAGGCGTGATGCGCGAAGCGGCTTCACCTCCGGTGTTGAATTCGCGGCTTGCGCCTGCTGAGACGGCATTGGCGCCGCCGTTCATGGCGTCGTTCGGAGCACCTGCGTCCACGGCACCCCAGTCAATGGCTTCGATCAGGGGGCCATCCGCTACCGTGATCGAAGACGGCATCGCGGCCAAGCAGGCGCTGCGCATGCAGCGCTTTTTGCTCACCCTCACCGCGTCAGCGGGAGTCCTGATTGCGTTGATCGTCTGCCATGTGGGCGGGGTGATGGCGAGTCAGCCGTTCTGGCTGGCGTCGTCGCTGGTCGTCGGCGTCAATCTGGTGTTTTACGGGCTGTTTCGCAGCGGCCTGAACCTGCGCGCACAAGATCCGAGCCTGACGATTTATCAGATGTTGGCGGCGTCAGCGACGATATTTTTTGTGGTGTACAACGCGGGGCTTGCGCGGCACGTTTTTTTGCTCGTGATTCTAGTGATTTTGGTGTTCGGCGTATTTCGTCTTAACCGTTGGCAGATGGGGGCGGTGGTTGGATTCGATCTCCTCGCCTATGCCACCGAGATCGGTTTGAACTTGATCGTGGCGCCCGGCCGCATTAACGTGCATCTCGAAATTGCACAGTGGGTGGTGATGGGCGGCGCCTTGCATTTATTTGCGATTGTCACCGGACAGGTCAGCGCCTTGCGCAAAAGTGTCGAAGACCGCAACCATGATCTCGCCGCTGCCGTCGCGTCGCTGGAACAGAAGCAAAAAGAATTGGCGCGCACTGAAGAGCTGGCCATGCTCGGCAGTTGGGCGCTTGATATCTCGTCTGACGCAGTGACGTGGTCAGACCAGACTTTCCGGTTGTTTGGTCTCAACCCGGCTGCGGGCACCCCCAAGCTTGCGGCCTTGCGCAAACAATTACACGCCGATGACCGTGCGCGCTTCTTGGCCGTGACGGACCAATCGAAGCGGGACGGCACGGAATTTTCGATCGAGTTTCGTGTCTGGCGTGCCGATGACGCAGTGCGCTGGATGACCATGAACGGTTTTGCCGACATGGATGCGAGCGGTGCCGTGTTGCGGCAGTACGGCACCATCATGGACATCACGGTGGAGATGCAGGGCCAGTTGCGCTTGCAGATGCAGCACGACATTACGCGCGTGCTCGCTGAAGCACCGGCCTTGAAAGAAGCCGTTCCGCGGGTGTTGCAGATTTTTGGCAATTCGCTCGAATGGGCTTGCGGTGCCTGCTGGCGCATCGCGCCTGACGGTGCGTCGTTGCGTTGCGTTGATATCTGGTCTGACCCGAACGTCAGCGCCGGCGGGTTTGCGGCGGCGATGCAAGAGACTCGGCTGGCGTTTCCAGTCAATGGCGGATTTTTGCGCGAGGCATGGGTCACCATGCGCCCGGTCTGGCGCGCTGATGTCACTCAAGACGAAAAATATGGGCGTCGCGCGGCTGCCCGCGCGGCAGGTGTGCGCGGCGCCTTCGCGTTGCCGGTGGTGAGTAATGGTGAAGTGTTGCGGGTGATCGAGTTTTATAGCGTTGACGCCCGTGAGCCGGATGCCCCCTTGATTGACCTCGCTGCTTCGCTGGGCAATCAGCTCGGACAGTTCATTGAACGGCGTACCACAGAGGTGGCGTTGCAGCAGTCGCAGGAGCGCCTTGATGTGGCATTGCGCGGCTCGGGTGTCGGCCTGTGGGAAAACAACCTGGTCACCGGCCTGTTGTACTGCTCCCCGCGCGTGGCGGAACTGCTCGATTACAACCCCGAAGAGATGCCGCGCAGCTGGGCGGCGATGGCGTTGCGCGCGCACGCGGACGACTTAAAGCCCTTGTCGGCGCGTGTGCTCCAGGCGGTGAAAACTGGAGGCATCTTTAGCGCCGAGTGCCGCTTTCTGACGGCCTCCGGCGAACATCACTGGTTCTTGCTGCGCGGTCAGGCATTTTTGGGGGCCAACCAGCGCGCCGAAAAAATCGCCGGCTCGATGGCTGATATCGAGGACCGCAAACGTCTGGAACGCGCCAAGGACGAGTTCGTCGCCACCGTCAGCCATGAGTTGCGCACACCGTTGACGGCGATTCGTGGTGCGCTCGGCTTGCTCAAGGGTGGCGTCGCCGGGGAGCTGCCGCCGGAAGCGCTGGAGCTCACTAGCGTTGCTTTATCCGGCTCGGAACGGCTTGGACGTTTGGTGAATGACATTCTGGACGTGGCGAGGGTCGAGTCCGGCGCAGTCGATTTTGACTTCGAGGTGCTGCCGGTCGAGACCGTGTTGCGTGATGCGTTGACGGCGAACCAGACCTATGCCCAGCAGTTTCAGGTTCATTTGGTGAGCCGCTGCGAACTGCCCGAGGCGGCGGTGCGGGTCGATCCAGACCGGATCGCGCAGGTGATGGCAAATTTGATTTCGAATGCCGCCAAATTTTCGTCCGCTGGCGCAGTCGTCGAAGTGGTTGCGGCCGAAGCGGGGCGTTGGGTGCGCATCAGCGTGATCGACTACGGCCGCGGCATCCCGGCTGAATTTCGCGCGCGGATTTTTCAGAAATTTGCCCAAGCCGACGGCGCGGACAATCGCCAGCGTGAAGGCACCGGCTTGGGTCTGTCGATCTGCCGTGCGCTGGTTGAAGAAATGAACGGCATGATCGACTTCACCGATACGCCGGGCGGCGGCGCGACGTTTTATATTGAACTGCCACTGGCCGCCGCAGAGGTTTTGCCTGTTGCAGTACCGCCGTCCTCGTCTGCGCCGGGGTCTTCAGCGGCAGCGTCACCCGCACCGTCACCCGCCCCCCTGCCTGCAACCGCCGCGCGCGCGGGCTGAGGGCTACGTTCGTGAAATAAATCCCCCCATGCTCGAACGCATTCTTTACGTCGAAGACCAGGCTGACATCCAGATGATTGCGCGGATGGCGTTGGAGCGGGTGGGTAAATTTACGCTGCGTATTTGCAGCTCCGGGCGCGAGGCGCTCGACAGTGCCGAGGCATTTGCCCCCGACCTGTTGCTGCTCGATGTGATGATGCCCGAGATGGATGGGCCGGAAACGCTGCGGCGGTTGCGCTTGCTCGACGCCTTCAAATCGACGCCGGCGATTTTCATGACCGCTAAAGTGCGCAGTGAGGAGCTGGCGGCGCTGCGCGCGGCTGGCGCGGTGGATGTGATTCCCAAACCGTTTGACCCGATGACGCTGGCGCAGACGATACGCGCGATCTGGGAGCGCACACAGGCGGGTTGATGCAGACGTTACACGCCCAACAGCGCCGCGCCGATCACTCCTGCTGAGTCACCCAGTTCATTTCTCACCACCGGCGTGGCGAAGGCATCGGTAAAGACGCGCGCCGCGATTTCGCTGCGGCCCAGGGTATACAACTGATCCATGTTGGACAAGCCGCCGCCCAGCACGACGATGTCCGGGTCCAGCACCGCAATCAGATTCGCCACGGCTTGTCCGTAGTACGCGAAGAAGCGCTGCATGATCGCCACGCACGCCACCTCACCGGCCTGAAACCCTTGGTGGATGCGGGTTGCAGTTATTTTTCCCTCTGCCGGCACTGCGTAATTTCGTCGATAGTCGCGTTCCAGTCCGCTGCCCGAGATGAAGGTCTCGACACAGCCACGCGCGCCACAAAAGCACACCGGCCCACTCGGGTCGAGCACCGTGTGACCCCACTCGCCCGCAATCGCCTGCGGGCCGGTGCGGACCTTGCCATCGATCACCAAGCCGCCGCCGCAGCCGGTACCCATGATGATGCCGAACACCAGGCCGTGGCCGCGTCCCGCGCCAAGTGTGGCTTCGGCAAGGGCAAAGCAGTTGGCGTCGTTTTCGATCCGCACCGGGTGGTGCAGCGCGGCTGCGAGCAGTGCGTGCAGGGGCTGGCCGTTCAGGCACACCGTGTTCGAGTTGCGCAGCAACCCGGTGTGCAACGACAGAGAACCCGGCGTGCCAATGCCCAGCGTATGTGGTGCATCGTCAATCGCATACACGAGACCGGCGTACAGCCCGGCAAGGCGCGCGATGATGTGTTGCGCGCCGCCATCGGCTTCGGTGTCGATGCGGCGGCGGATGATTTCATTGCCAGCCTGATCGAGCGCAATGCCCTCGATCTTGGTACCGCCGAGGTCAATGCCGATGCGAAATGTAGTGGTCATGAGTACGCTACGTTGCGGCGCCGGGTTTGATCGTGCCGATCACGCGCAGGCCGGGTCGGGCGGCGCTGCCGCTGGCGGCACCGCTGCTCTTATTGCCGCTGCCGGCATGGCCCGTCCTGGCGGCCGCGCTGGCCCCGCCTGCGTTGCTCTCGGGTGCCACCACGATCACCTCACCCGATTCCGCGAACACTCCGGTCAATGATGTGATCACGACTTGATGCGTCACCAGCACCAGCGGTTTGTCACCGCGTTTGATTGTGGCGATGCGCGCACGCACTTCATCCATTTGCCGGGTTTCACTGTCACGATTGCGGAAGAATGAATTGAGAGCGGGCCAATCCTTGGCTTTGCTTTGCGTCCAGCCAAACGCCAATTCGGCGGTCTCGCGGCAGCGGCACCACTGGCTCGCGTAGATCGCACCGGGCTGCAAGCCAAGTGCCTTCAAACGTGCGCCAACGCGCTTTGCTTCCTTACGCCCGTCGGCCGAGAGATTGCGCTGGGTCGAGCAATCATCGACGTCAAATTTTTCCGGATCGCCGAAACCAGGCGCGGTGGCGTGGCGTAGCAACAGCACGACGCCACCACCTTTGATGGCATTGGCCACAGCGTCTGCTGCGGCGGCGCCTGGTACGCAAATGAGTAGATTCACGGCAACGGCGAGTGCGGCGAACGAAAGGCGAACATAGAGAACAGCGTAGCGCCGAGCGCAGAGGTCAAAGTAGCGGCGGGCAAAGGAGGGATTCATCAAGAGGGGCGAAGACGTGAGTAAGGCGGCACCTATAATTCTGTCCTATTCCCATGCACTCCACAACTTATTCTCCCTGGCGCTTTTGCATCGCGCCGATGATGGACTGGACGGACCGGCACTGCCGCACCTTCCACCGTCTGCTGACGCGCCACGCGCGGCTCTATACCGAGATGGTGACGACGCCGGCACTGATGCACGGCAATGTGCCGCGCCATCTCGATTTCAATCCCGAAGAGCATCCGCTCGCGCTGCAATTAGGCGGCAGTGAAACTGATGAACTGGCGCATTGCGCGCGGCTGGCTGAAAAATGGGGATACGACGAAGTGAACCTCAATTGCGGCTGCCCGTCGGAGCGGGTGCAGCGCGGCGCGTTCGGCGCGTGTTTGATGGCCGAGCCCGCGCTGGTGCGCGATTGCGTTAAAGCGATGGCCGATGCGTTGAAGCAACCGAACCCGCTGCCGGTGACGGTGAAGCATCGGATCGGTATCGACAAGACCGACAACTATGAATTCGTGCGCGACTTCGTTGGCACCGTGAGTGACGGCGGGGCGCGCGTGTTCATCGTCCATGCGCGCAGCGCGTGGCTCAAAGGCTTGTCGCCGAAAGAGAATCGGGAAATACCGCCGTTGCGCTATGACTTTGCCGCGCGGCTGAAGCGGGATTTTCCGGACTTCACGATTGTGGTGAACGGCGGCATCGCGACGCACGCTGGCATCGACGCGTTGATCGCGAGAGGGCCGGGGGAGGGTGCCAGCTTGCACGCCGGGGTTGCCACCGGGGCGGAAGCAGATGCGGCACCGACGCTCGACGGCGTGATGATCGGCCGGCAGGCCTATCACGAGCCATGGTGGCTGGCCGAGACTGACGCGCGCTGGTTTGGCGCAGAGCCAAACAATGCCACGCGGCTCGACGTGGCTGCGCGCATGGCGGACTACGCCGCCCGCGAGATTGCAAACGGCGCGCATCTGCGCTCGATCACGCGCCACATGCTCGGCCTGTTTCAGGGCATGCCAGGCGCTCGTTCGTGGCGGCGCATGCTGTCCGACAGCACGCGTCTCGCAAAAAATGATCCGCAATTGATTCTCGATGCTGCCGCGCTGACCATGCCCGCGAAGCTCGCAGCCTGACCCCTATACTCGCATCATGATCATCCAATCGCTCATCGATACCGACCTCTACAAGTTCACCATGATGCAGGTGGTGCTGCACCGTTTTCCCGGCGCGCAGGTCGAATACCGCTTCAAATGCCGCACGCCGGGCATCGCGCTCGCGCCGTATATCGCGGAAATTCGCGAAGAAATCGAAGCCCTCTGTACGCTCAAATTTCGTGAAAAAGAACTCGACTATCTGCGCAGCATGCGCTTCATCAAAAGCGACTTTGTCGATTTTCTCGGGCTGGTGCAGTTGAACCAAAAGTATGTGACGGTCGAAGCACAGGCCGGCGGTGAGATCGAAGTCACCGTCAAAGGGCCGTGGCTGCACACGATTTTGTTCGAGATCCCGCTGCTGGCGATCATCAACGAAGTCTACTTTCGCAACACGCAAAAAATCCCCGGCTACGCCGAAGGGCGTAAACGTCTCGCGGACAAAATCGCCCTCGTTGCGGGCAAGCCCGAGTTCGCCGAACCCGGCGCAGAAATGCGCATCGCCGACTACGGCACGCGGCGGCGTTTCTCGAAAGTCTGGCAGGACGAAGTGATCCTGACACTGAAGGACAAACTCGGCGTCAATTTCGCCGGCACGTCGAACGTGTGGCTGGCAATGAAGCACGGCATCACTCCGCTCGGCACCATGGCGCATGAGTATTTGCAGGCGGCGCAGGCGCTGGGGCCGCGGCTGCGAGACTCGCAGCAGTTTGCATTTGAGATGTGGGCGCGCGAGTATCGTGGCGACCTCGGCATCGCGCTCTCGGATGTCTACGGCATGAGCGCCTTCTTGCGCGACTTCGACATGTACTTTTGCAAACTGTTCGATGGTGCGCGCCATGACTCTGGCGACCCGTTCGACTGGGGTGAGCGCTTGATCGCGCACTACAGACACAATCGTGTCGATCCAAAAACCAAGACCTTGATTTTTTCTGACAGTCTCAATGTGCCGCTGGCGGTACGCCTGTTTCAACAGTTCAAGGGGCGCGCGCAAACCGCGTTCGGCATCGGCACCAATCTCACCAATGATCTCGGCTACACGCCGCTCAACATCGTCATCAAAATGCTGCGCTGTAACGGCCAGCCAGTCGCCAAGCTGTCTGACTCGCCCGACAAGAACATGTGTGATGACGAGCATTACCTCGCTTACTTGCGGCAGGTGTTTGATATTCCGCAGCCGGTGTAACGCGGACTGCGCCGATGCGCCGGAGGCGCGTCAATCACGCGGGAGCGCGGCGAGATTTTCCTTCGAGACTTTTCGCAACTCCGTGCTGACGGCAGATTCGTCCGTCAGACGCTGCCAGAATGCACGCGCCATCACGAGCGCCTCGGCGCGCACCTGCTCGTGCCCCGGTGCGCTGTACGACGCTTGCAACGGCGTGTAACCCCAGTCGCCTTGATGCAGGTCGGGCCGGTAGCGCATCGGCAGCATGTCATACGCCGGTGAAAGCGTGAAGCGCCCGGCCGCAGGTTTGGGCGCATACAAAGACAGATTGCCGAAATGCATGTCCGAGTTGCCCGTGAGGCGGCCAAACTCGAGCAGCACGCGGGCGCGGCGCGCATCTTCTTTCGGCAAACGCTCTTGCCGTACGAGCGCGTCGCAAGTTTCGGCCCAGTTGCGCTGCGGCCCGTGAACAAAGGCGTGATGCACAGCGGAGAGCGGCACAGTGTGCAACTTGCCATGCACGCCTGCACGGTCAAAACGCACTGACTCAAGATAGGTGCGCTTGGCGCTTTCCACGAT
>JAYVSR010000053.1:0-6169 GCA_043775155.1 Burkholderiales bacterium
GCTCCACTTGCGCGCCTGCCAGTCCGGCGCAAAGGCGGCGTAGTCGGTCTGCGCCAATTGTTTGCGTGCGGCGGCGCTCTCGTTGGTCGATTTCGCCACCACCACGCTCACGCCTTGCGCCAACGCAGCACGAATTCCCGCTTCGGTGAGAACGTGTTCGCCCGATGCGCAAATGATCGGGTTCTTCAGCGAGAGGCTGCCAACCTTGACGCGCAAATCGGTCACGCCTGCCACCCCCATCTACGCGCCACCGAGCTTCAAGTCGGCAATCAGCTTTTTAAAATGCTTGTCCTCTGCCTCCAGCACCGCGCGGTACTGCGCCGGGTTCAAGTACATCGTGCTGTTGAAGCTGCGCTTGGTCGCTTCGATAAACGTCGTGTCCTGCATCGCTTCCGGCACTGCGGCAATCCACTTTTGCATGATGGCATCCGGCGTGCCTTTCGGCGCGAAGAAACCGAACTTGGTGACATCAATCATGTCGATGCCGCCTTCGCGCACGGTGATGAAATTGGGCATCAGGTCAGAGCGCTGCGGCCCGGTAATCGCCAGCGGAATCAATTTGCCGGCATTGACATGCGGCATGATCGCGTTCGGCAAGCCGACCACCAGATCGACATTGCCGCCGAGAATCGAGGTCACTGCGGGGCCGATGCCCTGATACGGCACGTGCAAAATTTTGAACCCGCCCGCACCGGCAATCGCCTCGCCCGCCATGTGCGTGGTGGTGCCGTGACCGGCCGAGCCAAAACTGATCTTGCCGGGGTTGGCTTTGCCGAAGGCTGCCATCTCGGCCAGCGTTTTAAACGGCGCATCAGCGCGCGCGGCGATGACGAACGGCGTGCCAATCACATTGCCAATCGGCACCAGGTCGTCCATCGCGTAAGGCGTCTTGCCAATGTTCGGGCCCACCGTCAACGCACCGGTGCCGGTGTAGAGCAGCGTGTAGCCGTCCGGCTTGGCGTTCTTCACGGCGGCAGTGCCAATCGCCGCGCCCGCACCAGCGACGTTGTCGATCACCAAGGGCTGGCCGAGGATTTTTTGCAAGGGTTGCGCGAGCAGGCGCAGTTGCTGATCGGTGCCGCCCGGCGCATAGGGGACGATGACGCGGATCGGACGGACGGGGTAATCGCTTTGCGCGACCACGCCCAGCGGTGCCTGCATGCCCAGCAAGATGAGCGCGAACGATGTGCGGCGAAGGTGATTCATTGGGTCTCCGGCTGTAGTGGCGTCGAACGCGCCGCGTTGGCGATTATGCGCGGATCAGATCAAGGCCGGCGAACTTTCCGCCCAGCACGATTTGCGCAGGCAAGCGCCACCAGCGCTCCAGCACGGTCGCATAAAGATCGCGAAAGTCCACTGCATGCGGCAGGTTGCCGCTGCCATCAAGCCGACTCAATGCAGGCCCTTGACCATACAGACCTCCCTTGACGCGCCCACCCATCACCAACTGCGGCGCAGCGGTGCCGTGGTCAGTGCCGTTGCTCTGATTCTCTTTCGGGCGGCGGCCGAATTCCGAATAGGTCATCACCAGGGTTGAATCCCAGCGGCCGATTTCATCGAGTGCGGATTTCAGCGCGACCAGTCCTTCGGCTAACACCTTCATCAAATTGGCGTGCGCGCCGGGTTGGTTTTGATGCGTGTCGAAGCCGCCCAGCGTTACGCGCAAGGCGGCGACGCCGGCCGGGTTGGCTGCGATCTGCATCGCGGTGCGGATCTGGTTGCCGAACTCATTTTGCGGAAACACGGTTTTGAATTCGCGCCGCGCGTTGAGATTAGCCGCCGCGTTAACTATGTTGTTCTCGACCTTCAGAATGTGATTCAACGCTGGATTTTTCGCAACGCCGCCCTTCTCGTTCTCGAGCAACTTCGCCTGCCGCAAAAACTGATCCGGGTTCGCCAGCGCCACGCTACGCGGCGCGCCTGCGAGCGGTCCCATGTCGTTGCTGCCGACGACAACACCATCAGCGAGATAGGACTTTGGCACCGGGTTGGCAGCGAACGCGCGCGCGAGCCAGCCCTCGTGCAGATACTCGGTGGCGTTCGAGCCGGTGTCCCAAATTTCGATGGAGCGAAAGTGCGAAAGGTTGGCGTTCGGGTAACCGACGCCTTCGACCACTGCCAGTTGATTGGTTTTCCAGAACGGCAGCAGCGGCGCGAGTGCCGGATGCAGACCGGCGCGCTCAGAAAGCTGCACCACGTCTTCACGCTTGATCGCGATGCGCGGGCGCAAGCTGGCATAGGCCGGGTCGGCAAACGGAATGACGGTGTTAAGCCCGTCGTTTGCGCCTTTTAATTCGACCAGGATCAACAAATTGTTAAAGCCTGCCTGCTGCGCGCGCACCGACCCCCACGCAAGCACCGGCAGGGTCGCGGCAGCACGGATAAAGTCGCGGCGCTTCATCATCTTCACCTTATTTGAGCTGATACATCGGGTCGAGCAATAAGGATTTGAGCATTTGCTGCTGGCTCACATCAGTGCTCAAAGGATTCGCCGGATCACCTGGCAGTACCGCGCGCTTCACCGCGCTATATGGCTGCCCGGCAAACTGGGCGAGAAATTTTCCGCTATCAAATTGAATGCTCGCCGCCGCACGCATGAAGCGCTCGCGGCCTTCCTGGCCCATGCGGCCGGCCCCCTTGACGTTGCCGAAGTCCTGGGCGCGGATCGCCTCGCCCGCCATGACAGGCGGCGGAAACTGGCTCTGGGAGCCATTCTCCGCCCGATTCCCCTCAACGTTACTCTGCATCGCTGTCGGCTTCATCGCATCCTGCGGCATGCCTCCCGCCAGATCACGCATCTCATCAACGCGGAACAGGCGTTCGACAAACTGCTTGCGTGCGAGCAGCGTGGTGCTGTTGATCCACACTTCGCCACCCGGCCAGCCGCGCACATTCGGCGGCGCGAACAGGTTTTGGCCCAAGCCTGCGGTGACAAAACTAAACGGCAGCGGGTCGGAATAATGAACATCAAACTGGCGTACCGTGCCGACCACCAGTTCGACCGGACTTTTGATCAGCCCGGCGCGATTCTCCGGCGCATAAAACGCCGGCGCCGTGAAGATGCCGCGCAGCGCCACCTTGGTGTCGTAGCGCGCATTGCGAAAGTTGCCGGCAATGCGCTGAATCTCGCTCTTGGTTGCCGCCGACTCCGTATCGAGAGACACAAACTCGCGCCAGAGTTTTCTCACAATGAACTCGGCCGCCGCCGGCTGCGCCAGCAGAATGTCAAGCACCGCATCACCATCAAAGTTGCCACTCTTGCCCAACACCGTCTTCACACCAGCGTCATGCATGCCGGGGCGGAAACGGAATGACGCGTCGTCGTCAAAATCCACACTCCAGCCGGTGTAAGCGCGCGCGGCTTCCTTGATGTCAGCTTCGCGGTAGTTGCCTTCGCCCAGCGTGAACAACTCCATCACCTCACGTGCAAAGTTCTCATTCGGCGCACCCTTGCGATTGGTGGCGGCATCGAGATAAATAATCATCGCCGGGTCTTTCGACACGGCATGCAGCAGCTCGCCGAAATTACCCAGTGCATGTCTGCGCAACAAAACATTCTGCCGATACATCAACTGCGGCGAGCGCACTTTTTGCGCGCTCGACACAAAGTGGTTGTGCCAGAACAGCGTCATTCGCTCCGCCAGTGGCGACGGCGTTTGCAGCATCTCGGTCATCCACCAGGTCTTGAGCTCGAACTGGCGGCGCGCTTCGCGCTGCTGGAATTCGCGGCGCTCTTCTTCGCTCATGTTCTTGAGGCGGGCAGGACGCTCGACCGTCTCGCTCACCCACGCAGGTGGCGCAGTCTTGGCGACTGTCGCAGCGGACGATGCACGCAGCATGCGCTCCGCCGCTTCATCACGCGAGTAGGCGGAAAACTGGCGTACTTCAGTTTCAGTGGCGGAGAACCCTGCGCGCGACAACAGCAAGCGCGCTTCGTCCGGCCCCATTGGCGCGCCCGCCGCTGACACACTACTGGCCGCAGCAGCGCATACCCACAATGCAGCCATCGCGAGCGGCGTGAGCCAGCGTGTGCGCCCGTGCCTCACGGCGCTGCCTTGTCTTTAGCGTTTGGCAGGCGTGTAATTCTCACGCCCATGATTGCGGATTTGCTCGCGCAACTGGCGGCGCTCTTCCGGCGACATGCGCTGTCCGCCTTGCTGTCCGGCCTGCTGTCCGGCCTGCTGCCCGACCTGCTGCCCGGCCTGCTGATTCCCCTGATTCGGGTTCGGTGCAGCGGGCGGTGCCGGTTGAGCGCGGCGGTCTTCAGTATGGCGTCCGCGCCCCCCGCCGCCACCCGGCCCGTCGCCGCCACCGCCCTGACGATGCTGCGCCCACACCGCGCCGGTATCGAGCGCGGCGAGCAGTAGAGTGGCGATGAAGGCGATGCGTTTCATGATGGCGGAACAACGGCAATCAGATAGAGGAAGTTGACGAATCATACGAGCAAGGACGCGCTCAAGTGGTAAAAAGTTGTAACCCCGCATTGACGCTGACATTTACAATCTTCGCCATGGAAAACCACGAATACGACTATGTGATTGTAGGCGGCGGCAGCGCCGGTTGCCTCTTGGCCAACCGCCTCTCGGCCAACCCCGCGCACCGCGTCTGCCTGATCGAATCGGGCGGCACCGACAACTGGGTCTGGATCAACATCCCGGTCGGCTACCTCTATTGCATCGCCAACCCGCGCACCGACTGGATGTTCCGCACCACCAAGGACGCGGGCCTGAACGGCCGCGACATTCACTACGCCCGCGGCATCGGCCTGGGCGGCTGCTCCCTCATCAACGCGATGATCTACATGCGCGGCCAATCGCGCGACTACGACGAATGGGCGGCGTTGAGCGGCGACGACTCGTGGCGCTGGAACCAGGTGCTGCCACTGTTCAAACAACACGAAGACAACTTTCGCGGTGCCAGCGAATTCCACGGCGGCAACGGTGAGTTGCGCGTTGAGGAACAGCGCTTGAGCTGGGACATCCTCGACCGCTTCGCCGACGCAGCCAACCAAGCCGGCATCCCGCGCAGCAGCGACTTCAACACCGGCAGCAACGAAGGCGCCGGCAAATTTGAAGTCACGCAAAAGCGCGGCGTGCGCTGGCACGCGCGCAAGGCCTTCCTCGATCCAATCCGCCATCGCCCCAACCTCACCGTGCGCGAATTTTCCGCCGTCACCAAACTGGTGATCGAAGGCCGCCGCTGCACCGGCGTCGAAGCACGCAGCAAACACGATGGCCAATTCATCGCCAAAGCCAAACACGAAGTCGTCTTGGCCGCTGGGGCCATCGGCACACCGCAATTGCTGCAAATGTCCGGCATCGGCGACCCGCAACTGCTGCTGCAACACCAGATCCCGGTCACTCACGCTTTACCGGGCGTCGGCGCCAACCTGCAAGACCACCTGCAACTGCGCATGGCCTTCAAGGTGCAAGGCATCAAAACCCTCAACACGATGGCCAACAACCTCTGGGGCAAGGCCATGATGGGCCTCGAATACGCCCTCTTTCGCACCGGCCCGCTCACCATGGCCCCCTCGCAACTCGGCGTCCTCACGCGCTCTTCAAACGTGTACGCCACTCCGAACATCCAGTATCACGTGCAACCGCTCTCGCTGGAAAAATTCGGCGACCCATTGCACTCCTTCCCCGCCTTCACCGCATCGGTAGCGAACCTGCGCCCCACAGCGCGCGGCCATGTGCGCATCACCAGCGGCAAGTGGGACGACAAACCCGAAATCCACTGCGCCTATCTCTCCACCCCGGAAGACCGCAAGGTGGCGGCCGACGCGCTAAAGCTCACGCGCAAGATCGCCGCCATGCCCGCCCTCGCGCCCTACGCGCCCGAAGAATTTTTGCCCGGCCCCCAATTCGCCACCGACGAAGAACTCGCCCTCGCGGCCGGCAACATCGGCACCACCATCTTTCACCCGGTCGGCACCTGCAAGATGGGGCGTGCGGACGATGTGATGGCGGTGGTCGATTCGCGCCTGCGCGTGCGCGGGCTCGAAGGCCTGCGCATCGCCGATGCGTCGGTGATGCCGACGATTACGTCGGGCAACACCAATGCGCCGACGATGATGATTGCGGAGAAAGCGGCGGGGATGATGGTGGCGGAGCGGGGTTGAAAATCAGCTAATGCACTGGCTGGAGAGGCGCTTGTACCAACGGTT